>NZ_LBIZ01000096.1:0-115391 GCF_028128665.1 Bradyrhizobium sp. CCBAU 45384 | reverse complement strand
AAACAGGCCTTCATACAGGGAGGGCGCGCACGAGACGTGATGCGCCAGATCGGAATGAGGCCAGCTTCACCGCAAAGCGTTTAATATTGGTTGAGTATGTGCAAAAGAACGGAACCAACAAAGAGATAAGGCGCTCCGGACAAGCCGAAGCGCCTCGTAAAGGATCGGTTAACTAAGGGCGCAGCGCGCGTTTACGAAGCGGTAACGATGACGGCTTCGCCCTCAAGCTTGAGCGTCACCGCGAGCCCGCAGGCCTGCGCCAACAGCCGCGTGTAATAAGGCTGGATCGCATGAGCGTCGGCGGCCGGGCCGCGCTCGCCGCTCAAGAGCTCGGAGATGTTCTGCGGCAGGCGCGCGTTGTGCCCGGTCGCGGTGATGCGGAAGCTCATCGCCTCGCCCTCGCCGATCGGATCGACCGTCAGCAAGCCGCCGCGCGGGATCGTGTGCTGGGACACGACCAGCATATTCAGCAGCAGCTTGACGCGGTTCTTCGGCAGCAGCAGCCGCGGCAGATTCCAGGTGATCGTGCACTTGCCGTCCTCGATGTGGCCCTTTGCCATGGTCTGGGCATCGCCGAGGTCGATCTGCGCGCCGGAGGAGCCGGCCGCGCCGAAGGCGAGACGGCAGAATTGCAGGCGGGCGGAGGCGGTCTTGGCACTCTTGCGGATCAGGTCGAGCGCGAATTCGCGGTCCTCGGGCTTGGGATCGTCATCGAGCACCTCAAGCCCATTGACGATGGCCCCGACCGGGCTGATGAGATCGTGGCAGACCCGCGAGCACAAAAGGGCCGCGAGTTCGAGCATATCGGGAGCAGAAGCGGTAGCCGAAGACGGAGCGTCAGACATAGAGGGTTCCTGGAATTGCACGGCGCGGACGCGGCGAATCACGCATGGCCTGGACTGTCGCTGCGGGTTCTATCATTCGCCAGCCCGTGGCAGGAAGCTTGCGATAGGTTCGAAGCGGCCATAAGGGGACGCGGGGGCGAATCACGTGAACAGAGGCAAACCTGCCGATGAATGAGGCATGCGGGTGAGGATCATCGACGGCGAGGCCGCTTGTAGGCTGATGGAGCCCCTGACCGCGCTGGTGGTGCAGGCCGGCGAGGCGATCCTCGCCGTCAACCGCTCCGCGATGCGGGTCGATGGCAAGCAGGACGGCTCGCCTGTCACCGAGGCCGACCTCGCCGCCGACCGAATCATTGCCGAGGGCCTCGCCCGGCTTGCGAACGACGTGCCGACGCTGTCGGAGGAGCGGACCCATCTCGCCTCGCCGCCGTTTCGCGGCAGCTTCTTCCTGATCGATCCGCTCGACGGCACCAAGGAATTCGTCGCCGGCCGCGACGAGTTCACCGTCAACCTCGCTCTGGTCACCGAGGGCGTGCCGCTGCTCGGCATCGTCAGCGCGCCCGCGCTCGGGGTGCTCTGGCGCGGCATCGTGGGGCGCGGCGCCGAGCGCGTGAGGTTCGACGGCACCACCATCGGCGCCGCCCAGCCGATTCGGACCCGCAAGCTGCCCGGGCCTGGCGAGCCCTGGATCGCGGCGGTGAGCCGTTCGCATGGCGACCCCAAGAGCGAAGCTCTCATCGATAGCAGGCCCAACGCCGTCAGAAAGACCTGCGGCTCGGCCGTCAAGTTCGGCCGGATCGCGGAGGGCAGTGCCGACATCTACCCCCGCTTCGGGCCGACCTGCGAATGGGACGTCGGGGCGGGCTGCGCGGTGGTAACAGCCGCCGGCGGCAAGGTGACCGACGGCAAAGGCGGCGAGCTCCGGTTCGGCGAGCGCGGCGACACCGGCTTCATCATCCCCGAGTTCGTCGCCTGGGGCGATGCCGAAGCGGTAACGACCTACTGACTGAGCTTGTCCTGCAGCGCCGGCCAGCGCTTGCCGACTTCATACAGGAATCGTTCGGGGTCGGCGGTGAAGGCGTCCCGATTGTCTTCCCGGCTGAACAGATAAAGCCGCTGCGCCGCGATCACGAAGAAGCGGGGATTGCCGGCGATCGTGACGCCGCGGGCGATGTCGACGGGATCATAGCCGCCGAATTGCGGGCCATAGACCTCGGGATGGGACAGGAACTCCGCCCGGTTGCCGTCGTTGCGGAAGCGCCAGACCGCGCCCCAGAGATTGGCCTCGAACTGCGCCGTCCCCTGCTCGGCTCCGCCGTCAACGAAATAGGCCACGGGGTCGAAGCCCTCGATGGCGACGCCGGAGAAGCGATTGACGACGATCCGCTCGGTGGTGGCAGCCTGTGCAGGTAACCAGGACAGGCCGAGCCAAATGCACGCCAGCAGGCAGACCAGACGGCCGATCAAGGCAGTTCCGGGGCGCAAAGGGCTATCTTCCTGCCGTTGTGCCGTCATAGTTGCTGCGGATAACATTCGAGTCGAGGGGTCATCCGGACCAACCTAGAGCCGTGCCTAATAGCATCAGGTTAAGGGAAGCGGACCGGGATCGATATCAGGGGTTCTTTTATGACTTTCGCATCACGCCTTGCCGCAGTGGCGCTCATCGCGCTGGCGGGCTGGACCGTGCCGGCTTCCGCCCAGACGGCCGCGCCGCCACCGGACCTGCCACCACCGCAGCGGACCCCGACTCCCAATACCTATGGACCGGACGAGCTCGTCACCGCCGGCCATCGCTTCTTCGGCAATGTCTCGCGCGGGCTCGCCTCGATCATCGAGAAGGCGGTCAGTCAATGGGGCCTGCCGAACGGCTACATCCTCGGCGAAGAAGGCTCCGGCGCCTTCGTCGCTGGGCTGCGCTACGGCGAAGGCACGCTCTACACCAAGAACGCCGGCGATTTGCGCGTCTACTGGCAGGGCCCCTCGCTCGGCTTCGACTGGGGCGGCGACGGCGCGCGCACCATGACGCTGGTCTATAACCTGCCCGCCACCAACGCGATCTACCAGCGCTTCGCCGGCATCGACGGCTCGGCCTATATCATCGGCGGCTTCGGCATGACGGCGCTCACCGCCAACAACATCGTGCTGGTGCCGATCCGCTCGGGCCTCGGCTTGCGCCTCGGCGCCAATATCGGCTACCTCAAATACACGCCGCGGGCGACCTGGAACCCGTTCTAGGGTTCTTTCCCCCGATCCAGCTTCCGGATTCACGTTAACAACAGGGCAGGGCTGGCTTTTTGCCGGCCCGCCATGCATTGTCCTTGGTAAATTTTCCCTTGTCTGTTGGAGCTCTGACCCATGGTCGAACCGATCATGTACCTGGCGATCGGTTTCCTGCTGTCGATGCTGTGCGGGCTCGCCATCGTGCCGCTGGTGCATAACCGCGCGGTGCGCCTGACCACGCGCCGGCTCGAGGCCGCAACGCCGCTGTCGATGGCGGAGATCCAGGCCGACAAGGACCAGCTCCGCGCCGAGTTCGCCATGTCGGCGCGGCGGCTCGAGATGAGCGTCGAGCAGCTCAAGAACAAGACCACCAGCCAGCTCGCCGAGCTCGGCAAGAAGACCGACGCCATCAATCGCATGAAGATCGAGCTCGGCGAGAAGAACGCCACGATCTTCGCGCTCGAGGCGCGCGAGAAGGCGGTGAAGGAGCAGCTGCGCGCGACCGAGGAGGAATTCAACGCCAAGACCGAAGCGCTGCGCGAGGCCGAGATCGCGCTGAGCAACAAGCAGGGCGAGCTCGCCAAGATCAACTCCGAACTGTCGGACCGCTCGATGATGGCGGAAACCCGCCAGGTCGAGCTGGTCGCGGTGCGCGCGCAGATCGAGGAATTGAAGAACCGCGTCGGCGATGCCGAGAAGGAATTTGCCGCGACGCAGGCGCGCCTGGCGCAGGAGCGCAGCGAATCCGAAACCGTCTCGCGCGAGCTTGGCGAGGCCCGCGGCCGTGTCGAGAATCTGAGCCAGCGCGTCACCGAGCTCGATCGCCAGCTGATCGTGCAGGTCAAGGAAGCCGAGATGCTCTCGGGCCGCGTTGCCGACCTCGAAGGCCGCCTCGCCACGCAGGGCAAGCTGCTGGCCGAGCGCGAATACGAGAACAACCAGCTGCGCCAGACCAACGAGGGCGCCGAGCGCACCATCAAGGAGCTGCGGGTCGAGATCGCCGCACTGAGCGGCGGCAAATCGTCGGCCGCGATGGAGACGCTGCGCGCCGAGAAGGCCGCGCTGGAAGAGCAGCTGCGCACCGCCCGCGACGAGCGCGCGAAACTGCAGCGCGACGTCAATGCGATCCAGCAGCAGGCCGAGAGCTCCTGGGCGACCGAGCGCATGGAGAACGCGCTTCTGCGCGAGCGTATCAACGACATCGCCGCCGAGGTGGCAAAACTCGCGATGCAGCTCGAGGGCCCGAACTCGCCGATCGAGGCGCTGCTGGCCGCCGAAGCCGGCCAGCCGCCGAAGCCTGCGCCGCGCCCGGCCAATGGCGTCGCCACCAATGGCGCGGCAAGCCCGCTGCCCGAGGGCGGTGGAACGCTGGCCGAGCGCATCCGTGCGCTCCAGGCCCATGCCTCCCGCGCCCGTCAGCAGGGCGCGTAAGCGGCCCAAAATCCCACCTCGCCGCCGAATTGTGGCACCATTGGAAGGTTTTCCGTCCCCGGGGCCGCCTGAAAACTTGACACTGATAGCCCGCACTTCTAAATCGCGGGCTCCGATGCGCCGGCCGGCCGAAAAGTCCGGCCGTCTGCATGATGGTCCCGGGCGCATAGCTCAGCGGGAGAGCGTTCCCTTCACACGGGAGAGGTCCAAGGTTCGATCCCTTGTGCGCCCACCAGCCTTCGCCAAGAGGCTTTGCGTGGCGCAGCCAGGCCCCATGATGGCGAAGCGGGGCGTCTTGCTCCCGCTCCGTTGAAATGTCGAAAACAACCCCATGCACAGTAGCCGGCCTCGGCCGGACCCTTCCTCTGCGATTTTTCCGAAATCAACTTGCTCCGTCGGGCAAAACAGGAGCATGATGGCACCATGCCGGCCGCATGTTGAACTGCCGGGTGATCGGGACCCGACCGCCGTCCTCTCAATTCGACGTTGGAAGCCGAGGCCTAATCCTTGCGGCCTTCATCGAAAAAAGCCTGAACGGCCTCGAACAATTTGAGGCGGTTCTTTTCCATGATGATGGTGTGCGTTCCCTCGGCAAGCTGGACGTATCGCTTGCCGGGCGAGTTCACCAGCAGCGGAAACAATGTTTGCGCCATATAGGGCGGCGTGTCCTTGTCCCATTCAGCATGGACCAATAGCGTCGGCACGGTGATCTTCGCAGGATCATAGTAAGGTTTGCCCGCGCCAGAATATTGCTGGCCATCCTGAACGACGCCGTTCGGCGCACGCAGGACCGGAGGCGTCATCGCGGCGCCGACTGGATCGGTGGCGAAGGTCGCGTCCGCCCATGCCTCGAACCACCCTGCCGGAATGAGGTCGGCCTTCTTGTCTTCGGGAACGCCCGTGTACCACCTCTCCTTGGCCTGATCTCGTGTCACCGTGCGGTAGGCGCCGAGCTTGCCCGAGGCCGCCTGCACCAGCGAGGGGGTTTGCCGTATCCAAGCAGGCGCATACAGCACCAGGCGTTCGACCTTCGAGGCATTTTGGGTCGTATAGGTGGCCATCAGCGTGGTGCCCCACGACCAGCCCAACAGGTTGACGCGCGCAATGTTGCGACGCTGCAAGACGTAATCCACCACCGAACCGATGTCCTTGACCGCGGTCTCTCCCGTCACGATCGGCGAGTTGCCTTCAGGCTTGTCCGCCATCTCCGCAGGACGCGTCGATCTACCGTAGCCGCGAAGATCCAGCAGCCAGACGTCATAGCCGCGCGATGCGATGTACTCCATCCAGGACAGACCATCGAGCTTGAGATCGAAGGCCGTCTCGGAAGGATAGGTGGCCCCATGGACATAGATGATCGTTTGCTCGGGCCTGAAGGTCGTCATGTTGGCAGGCCGCTTGTTGCGGACGTAGATCTCGATGCCGGGATCACTCGCCTTGACCATGGCCTCTTCGGTCACAAGCTCGTTCGATTGAGCGAGGGCGGAGCTGCCGAACATGACAGCCGCGAGAATACCAAACAGCGGCCATACCTGCATGTCCTATCCCTCCTCGTTTTTACCCGACCGATACAGCGCGATCGTCGGCCGAAGCTTAGCGTTGAACGGTCACGGTTCAAGCGGGAGGGCCTACGCAATCGCCAGCACCTCGATCTCCTGCGCGCCCGTGCCCACGACGTCACCGACCGCCTTCCCCATCAGCGACTTCGCGACCGGCGATACGAACGAGATCGAGCCCGCCTTCGGGTCGGCTTCATCCTCGCCGACGATGCGGTAGGTCTGCACGCGGCCGTCGGCACGGCTGAAGGTCACGGTGCTGCCGAAGGCGACGACATCGTTCGAGGCCGGATTGGGAACGAGTTGCGCGGTGCGCAGCCGTTCGCCGAAATACCTGATATCGCGCAATGGCGCCGCCGACTGCCGGCGTTTTTCGTTGACGTCGTCGACGGCTTGCGCGGCTTCATAGGCTTCGCGCGCTAGATGGAGCTGCGACTGCAAGGCCTGCAGGCCTGCTTCCGTCACGAGGTTCGGATGCGGCGAGATCGGGCGATCCGGCAGCAACGTCTCGGAGGCGGTCTCGGCGCTCTCTTCCTTGGTAAAGGCAACGCTCAATTCGAAAATCCTGTCGAACGGTGAACACCTCTGCCAATCGGGGAGAGGTGGACGAGTTCCTGGGCTCGCATCGATCTAACCCAATCCATCGATCCTTATATCTCAAGTTCGACGAAACGACGGAGCTTGAAGACGAGGTCTGGCAGGGCCTGGCGGAACCGCGTCGCATTCTGGAAATTGGTCGAGAACGGCGCGAAGGTGATCATCGCATTCCAGTGCCTGTAACCGTAGACCGTGACCGAGACACCGGAGGCGGGAAACCCCTCGATCTTTCTGAGCTCGCCAAGCACGAGATCGGCGATCGCTTGCGCCGGCAAGAGCCGCTTGCCGTCCGGGGTCAGGGGCTGACCGGCAGGCACGACCGGCTTCGCAGCCGCCGCCGCTGCATCGGATGCGCCGTTGGAGAGGTCACCGGGCGGGGTCTGGAGCTTTGGCGACTCCGCTTCGGGAATTTCGGGGATCACTGCGGCGGGCCCCGGCGCCGACGCGGCCGGAAGGAAGTCGGCAAGCGGCGGCGGGCTGGCCGCGTCTGCACGCTTGTTGCCGCCCAGGATGCTGCTGATCATCGCCACAAGGCCAGCATCCTTCGCATCGTCGCCCATCTGATTATCCCCCTCGCCCTGACCTACTGTAACACCGGCTCCGGAGCCCGCCACTGGGGACGCAGATCAGATCATGCCATCACGCCTGCATGGCTCCCGTCAGGTTCCACCGCGGCGCGAGGCGGGTGCACATCGCACCGCAGTGCAATCCGTCACTTTTTCTCGAACGGAATGTATTGCTGGTACTCCTTCGGTACCGAGCTGCGATACCGCGCCGGAACGGTGCCGCTGTCGATCGAATGGTCGATCTCCTGCTGCCGCGTCATCTTCTTCTTCGCCGGCTTCTTCTCGGCACTCTTCTTCGCGCCGGCCGGCGCGGTGGAGGTGTCGGTGCTTGCTGCCGGCGTCGAGGTCGCAGCCGGTGCAGTGGTCGCAGCAGGTGCCGTGTTGGCAGCAGGGGGCGTGGTGGCGGCAGCGGCCGGCGGTGTGGTCCCCGCGGCGGGTGCGCTCTGCGCCAATGCAAGCGGTGTCTGCATGATGAGCACCAGCGCCGCAGTCGCAGCCAGCAGATATGATCTTTGCATCACAACCTCCAAAATGTCTGATCCCCAATAGGGGAAGCGTAGTCCCGCAGGATCGACGCGTGCAAGTGCTCCGAAGATAGGCGGGACCGCGGCTGCAAACTGTGGCCGGGATCACATTGCCGAACGCAGCGCACGCTCCAGCACCAGGACACGAACGACAATGTGTCGGAGCAGTCCGGGGAGCCGCGACCGTCGCCGTGCCAGCACACACAAATACAATTTTTACGCGAACAGCAAATTCGCTTCGTCAAGCGTTCTCGAAGCGCTGATGGCGATGACGAGAATGTTATCCGGCATCTGCGCTGGAGAAATTTGCGATGCGCATCCGCAGCTTGCTCGCAGCACTTGCTGCTGGAACCGCATCGACACCGCGCCATGTGTGAAGCAGCGCATTGAGACGCCGAACTGCTCCGTCTAGCCTCACCTGCATATTTCATCACGAACAACTTCAGCTTTAGTTGCTTGCCGTCGTAACTTTTCAAGGAGGTACTTTATGAGCAGTCGTCACGCCACTACGCCGCGCGGCCTCAACGCCACCCGTTCCCCACTGTCACAAGGCCGCTTCGGCCGCATGTTTCGCACGCTGACGCCGGCGACGTTCGGTCCGAACGAAGCCGACAACATTGCCAACCTCTCCGCCCTCGCCGATAACATGGTCGGCGATTTCGATCCGCCCAAGGACGGCCCCGATGCCGAGGAGAGCGGAATTCCCGCGCTCTACACTTATTTCGGCCAGTTCGTCGATCACGACATCACCTTCGATCCGGTGAGCTCGCTGGCCAAGCAGCAGGATCCCGACGGGCTCATCGATTTCCGCACGCCGTCCTTCGATCTGGACAATGTCTACGGTCGCGGACCGAACGATCAGCCCTACATGTACGACGGCAACGGCAAGTTTCTGCTCGGCGACCCCCTCACCGGCACCGGCGTCGCCAACGCCAATGACCTGCCGCGCTTCAGGGGTCGCGCCCTGATCGGCGATCCCCGCAACGACGAGAACAGCATCGTCTCGCAGTTCCAGGGCCTGATGCTGCGCTTCCACAACCGCATGGTCGACGACAACGGCGGCCTCTCGTTCCAGGACGTGCAACAGCGTGTCCGCTTCCACTACCAATATGTCGTGCTGAACGATTTCCTGCCGCGCATCGTCAACGCCACCGTGCTGAACGATCTCAAGACCGGCGGCCGCTACGATCGCAGCAAGCTCGCCTATTATCACTGGAGGACCTATCCCTACATGCCGGTCGAGTTTTCGGTCGCGGCCTACCGGCTCGGTCATTCCATGATCCGGCCCGGCTATCGGCTCAACGACGCCGACAACATGCTGCTGCAGATCTTCCCCGACCCCAACAATCCCGACACCAACGCGCTGACCGGCTTCCGATCTATGGGTCCTGGCCGCGCCATCGATTGGGGTCGCTTCATCGACGTCGACACACGCGCCTATGGCGTCGAGGACGACAGCACCAATCCCGATAACAAGCGGCGCCTCCAGTTCGCCTATCGCATCGACGCCTCGCTGGTCGATCCGCTGCGCCAGCTGCCGCCGGAGGTCGCCTCCAACCCGTCATCGCTGGCGCTGCGCAATCTCGAGCGCGGCTGGCGGCTTGGCCTGCCCTCGGGCCAGGCGGTCGCAAGGGCGATGCACCAGACGCCGTTGACCGACGAGCAGATCAAAATCGGCCGGGCCGTCGACAATCCCGGTGCCGGCGACCCGCAGGTGCCGATCGCGTCGATCGCGAATGGCGCATTCAAAGGCAATTGCCCGCTCTGGACCTACATCCTGGCGGAAGCGCGTCAGTACGCGACAAAGGTCACGGTCGCCGCCACCGGCGCGCCGGCGACCGGAATCACGACGCCGCAACTCGGGCCCGTCGGCGGCCGCATCGTCGCCGAAGTCTTCCTCGGCATGATGTTCGGCGACGCCTCCTCCGTGCTGTCGCTCGACCCGAACTGGGCGCCGGTGACCGGTCCCGATTTCAAGCTGAAGGATCTGGTGACCTACGCGCTGGGTGGGGGCGCTCCGCTGCATTGATGTTCTGACAGCCCCAACGCGGAGACACCCTCTCCCCTACCCTCCCCCGCAAGCGGGGGAGGGAGCCCGCTGTCGATGCCGCAGCATCGAACACACCATACGCGATTGAAGCGATGCGCACGAAATTGGCTTTTAACGCCCCGCCCCGAGGCCGCTCTCCGCAAGCCGCGCCGCGAGCCAGAGCGACTGCGGCGGATCGACGCCGCCGCTGAGATAGACTTCCGACATCGTCACGCCGTGCTTGTCCAGCACCAGCAGCACGCCGATCCAATAGGCGAACCAGATATGCGGATCGGTCAGCGCCATCAGCTTGTGCTGGTCGTGCTCGAGCGGCGTGTGATTGCTGGCCTTGCGGATCTCGATGGTGAGCAGATTGTTCGGGATCTCGCGCTGGTGCACGACGACGTCAGGATAGATCGACTTGCCGAGATGATCGTCGGTCGAGATGATGCTGCCGCGCGGCAGATGCAGCGTGCGCTCGCCGAGGCGGTCGTAGTTGCAGTCGACGGCCCAGCCCGAAAATTGCTGCTCGAGATAGACGGCGAAGCGGTGCGTGACGGCGCGTTCGCCGACGTCCTTCTCGAACAGGAATGATTCGTGGGCATAGAACTCCCTGAGGGCCGCGATCACCTTGTTCAGCTCGGTCTGCATCGTGCCTCCGGGCCATCACGCGTGCGAGATAGTTCGTAGCCCGGATGGAGCGTAGCGCAATCCGGGGTTCTCGCAAATTGCACGAGTCCCGGATTACGCGGAGCCTGTCATCGGGCGGCGCTTTGCGCCGACCCGTTGGCTCCATCCGGGCTACAAGAGGGCCGGAGTTCGCGGCGCGACCTACATCTGCACCTCGATCAGCCGCGGGCCCGGCTCGGCGACGGCTTCCGCCAGCGCCTTGTTGAGCTCGTCGGCATTTGTCACCGCGCGGCCGGGGACGCCCATGCCCTTGGCCAGCGCGACGAAATCGAGCGTCGGGCGGTCGAGCCTCAGCATGTCGTTGGCGCGCTGGCCGGGCTCGCCGGCGCCGACATTGTCGAACTCGCCGCGCAGGATCTGGTAGATGCGGTTGGCGAACACGATGGTGACGATGTTGAGGTTCTCGCGGGCCTGCGTCCACAGCGACTGGATCGTGTACATCGCGCTGCCGTCGCCGACCATGGTGATGACCTTGCGATCCGGACAGGCGATCGCGGCGCCGATCGACAGCGGCGTCGAGAAGCCGATCGAGCCGCCCATGTTCTGCAGCCAGTCATGCGGTGCGGCAGCGGCCGTCGGCGGGAAGAAGCCGCGGCCGGTGGTGAGGGACTCGTCGACCATGATGGCGTTCTCGGGGATCGCACAGGCGATCGCCTGCGCGATCGAGGCGAAGCTGAGCGCACCGGTCGGCTTGACCAGTTCCTGCAAAGCTTGCGGCTTGACGTCCCTGGCGCTGGCCTTGACGGCGCCGGCGAGCGCTTCCAGCGCCGCCACCGAATTCTCGCCCCAGGAGGTCATGCGATGGACCTCGCAACCCTCGGGCTTGAGCATGCTCGGCTTGTTCGGATAGGCGAAGAACGCCACGGGATCGTCGGACTCGACCAGCACGATGTGACGGAATCTTGCCAGCATCGGCAGCGCGTTCTCGATCACATAATGGATGCGGTCGATCGAGTAACGGCCGCGGCCGCGCGCCATCTTCGGGCGGAAGGTCGGGCCCATCACGGTGCAGCCGGTCTTGCCGGCGATGCGCTCGGCCAGCGCCAGGCCGTGCTCGCTCAAGGCGCTGCCGGTCATCAGCAACAATGTCCCCTCGCCGTCCCCGTGCAGGATCCTTGCAGCCTTCTCGACCGCCTGCGGCGAATAGCTGGCGCGCTGCTGCTCGGCCGGGACCTCGGCAATGCCGTCAGCCTCGTTCCAGGCGGTGTCTGCGGGGAGGATCAGGGTCGCGATCTGCGGCGGCGCGCTTTTGGCGGCGGCGATCGCGGCGGCGCCGTCGGCGGCGACCGCCTTGGAATTCGGCGAGGTGCGGACCCAGGACGACATCGGCCGGGCCAGGCCCTCGATGTCGGAGGTCAGCGGCGCATTGTAGTCGATGTGGTAGACGGCATGCTGGCCGACGATGTTGACGATGCCGGAATTGGCCTTCTTGGCGTTGTGCAGATTGGCAAGGCCATTGGCGAGACCGGGGCCGAGATGCAGCAGGGTGGAGGCAGGCGTGCCCTTCATGCGGAAATAGCCATCGGCCGCACCCGTCACCACGCCTTCGAACAGGCCGAGCACGCAGCGCATGCCGGGCACGCGGTCGAGCGCCGCGACAAAATGCATCTCTGAGGTGCCCGGGTTGGTGAAGCAGACGTCCACCCCGCCCTTGACCATCGTCCGCACCAGGCTTTCCGCACCGTTCATCCCATACTCCCGCAAGGCCATTTCCGACGTTCCATCGGATCAATCATTGTTCGCGCGGCCCGTCAAAGCAAGTGCGGGCATTGCGGCCCTGTCCCGCGCCGCGATGCGCTTGCTTGGCTAATCATGTTTTGAGGCGGTTTCCGATTTGGTAACGGCAACCACCACGCCTCACGCGGCCGTGGCTTGCGAAACGCCGGCAAATATGGCCTGTGTTTTGCCATTGAATCGATTTTTTTTGCTGGGGGAATGAATGATCCGGTTTCTTGCCGCAACTGTCGCCACCATGGTGGCCGCGACGATCGGAGCGAGCAGCGCATCCGCCGCGGGGATGGTCGACTTCACGGGCACCAGTTCCACCGGCTATCTCGGTGGCGGCGCGAGCCCGATCCCACGTGCCACCGTCATGTATAACGGCAATTATGCCCCCGGCACGGTCGTGGTGAACACGGCCGAGCGCCGGCTCTATCTGGTGCTCGGGAACGGCCAGGCTTTGCGCTACGGCATCGGCGTCGGCCGCGACGGCTTCCGCTGGGGCGGGGTGCACAAGATCACCGCCAAGAAGGAATGGCCGGAATGGACGCCGCCGTCGCAAATGCTGGCGCGGCGGCCGGACCTGCCGCGCCACATGAAGGGCGGCATCGAGAATCCGCTCGGCGCGCGCGCCATGTATCTGGGCTCGACGCTCTATCGCATTCACGGCTCCAACGAGCCGGAGACGATCGGCCAGGCCGTCTCCTCGGGCTGCTTCCGCATGACCAATGACGACGTCACCGACCTCTACAGCCGCGTCAATGTCGGCACGACGGTGGTGGTGCTGAACAACTAGCCGCATCGACGGTGCGTCGGGTGGGTTAGCTGCCGTAGGGTGGGCAAAGGCGCACCTGCGCCGTGCCCACCATCTCTCTCGATCGCGAAAAATGCGTGGGCACGCTTCGCTTTGCCCACCCTACGGCACTAGCCAAACGCAAGCTCTCGTAGGGTGGGCAAAGCCTGGGGATCGCGCGAATGCGCGGTCCGCAGGCGTGCCCACCATTTTGAGATCGTGGGCACGGCGCAAGGGCGCCTTTACCCACCCTACGGCACCGTGCCTGAAGCGGACGGAATCTGCTCGACGCGCGCATTTGCGGACTTGTGTGCACGCAGCGAATACGGCAGCGTTGCACGACGATGAGCGCATTAGTCCCACCTGCCCTACGCTTCGCCCTGCTGGCGTTTGCAGCGCTCACATCTGTGCCTGATACCGCTACCACGGCCGCCGCCGGCGAATTGCCCGCGATTGCCTCGCGCCAGCGCACTGAGAAAAAAAGCTTTACCGACGCCGAGATCGTCGACGGCTTTTTGAAGACCGCGTTCGGCGCCGAATACCATCTCGCCGGCCGCGTCGATCGCATCCGCAAGTTCGACGCCCCGGTGCGCGTATTCGCCGAGACCGACCGCGCCGACCGCAAGGCGCAGCTCGGGAAAGTCGTGGCCGACATTGCCGCGCGCGTGCAGCATCTCGACATCGCCATGACCGACACGAGCGAAGCGGCCAATGTGCGGGTGAAGCTGGTGCGCGACCGCGACCTCTACCGCACCATCACAAGCTTCTACGGCGCGGAGAAGGCGCGCGAGATCCGCACCTCGCTCGATCCGCAGTGCCTTTCAGGATTCCGCAAGAACGAGCAATTCGAGATCGAGCATTCCGACGTCATCCTCACTGTCGACGTCAGCGACTTCACCTTCCTCGACTGCGCCTACGAAGAAGTGCTGCAATCGCTCGGGCCGATCAACGACACCGCGAGCGTGCCGTGGACCATGTTCAACGACAATGTGTCGATGGGCTATTTTGACGTCTACGACCAGTACATCCTCAACCTGCTCTACGATCCCCGCATCAAGGCCGGCATGACCGTGCCGGAGGTGAGAGCGGTGCTGCCCGAGGTGCTGGTGGATGTGCGCGCCTGGGTGAGGCAGGTGAATGGTCTCGGAGATTAGGTGATCCGTCATCCTGAGGTGCGAGCGGCGGGATGCAAAGCATCGCGCCGGGAGCCTCGAAGGATGTACGGCCGAGATGCAGCCGGGCCGTCGCCCTTCGAGGCTCGCCGAAGAGGCGAGCACCTCAGGGTGACGGTGAGGAATTGGCCCTACCCCACCAAATCGGCCACCGTGGTCGCGGCCTTCAGCCCGGTGCCGGTGAGGATCGCGACGGTGGTCTCGTTCGGCTTGATGAGGCCGGCAGCAGACAGTTTCTCCAGCGCCGCCGCCGCGCTGGCGCTGGTGGGCTCGGCGAACAGGCCCTGCCGCGAAAGGCGGCGCAGGGCGGCGACGATCTCGTCCTCGGAGAGCGCCACCGTGCCGCCGCCGCTCTCGCGCAAGGCGCCTATGATCTCGCGCAGGCGCAGCGGATGCTTGATCGCGGTGCCTTCGGCGATGGTCTTGCTCACCTCGCGCGCGACAGGCGTGTCGACGCCGGCCTTGAAGCTGGCGTCGATCGGCGAGCAGTTGAGCGGCTGTGCCGCGAACAGGCGCGGCAGCTTTGCAATCTGCCCCGCCTTCAAGAGCTCGCGGAAGCCGAAGGCGCAGCCGAGCAGGCTCGAGCCGGCGCCGACCGGGACGATGACATTGTCGGGCGCGCGAAAGCCGAGATCTTCCCAGATCTCATAGGCGAGCGATTTGGTGCCCTCGAGAAAGAACGGCTGCCAGTTATGGCTGGCGTAAAAGGTCTGGCGCGATTGCCTGATGGCTTCGGCCTCCGATTCCTCGCGCGGACCTTCGACGAGCTGCACTTCGGCGCCATAGGCGCGCACCTGCGCGATTTTTGCGGGAGAGGTCGAGGCCGGCGCCAAAATCTTCACGCGGATGCCGCCGGCGGCGCCAAGGCCTGCCATCGACGAGCCGCCATTGCCGGAGGAATCCTCCAGAATGGCGTTGACGCCGATCTGCCGGAGAAACGACAGCATCACCGCGGAGCCGCGGTCCTTGAAGCTGCCGGTCGGATTGAACCATTCGAGCTTGAAGAACGGCCGTAGATCGCCCCAATCCTGCGCTACCAGTGGCGTGCAGCCGGTGCCGAGCGAAATCGGATCCTTGATCTCGACCGGCAGCGCCGCGCGGTAGCGCCACAGCGAGCGCGTGCCGCGATCGATGTCGTCGCGCGAGATTCCCGACCCCGGCGTCACCAGCAGCGGTGTGCGCTCGTCGGAGCACCAGCGCGGCTCATGCAGGGAATAGAGCTTTCCATTGCGGGGATCGATGTAGCTGGCGGTGGACATGTTGGTTGAAGGCATTGGCGCACTCCGGGGGCAATCCGCCCGGTATGTCCGAATACGCAGGCATTATCCAGTCGCCCGACGCGCCTCTTCAAAAATTTGAACAATTACATAGATATAGGGCACATTCCGCCGCCTTCGCCGATCCGGGCCGGCCGGCGCGGCGGGCCGCCCCGCACGATTAACTTGTCTGTCGCCAAGGGCCGTTACAATATGGTGGATTGCGTCGCCGGGCTCCGCTCCGGCAACGCTGATAAGCCAGGCCCGTCCGAGCGGCGGGCCGTTGGCTTTTTGGGAGTTTGGCCATGAGCCGCGCGAACCGTACTGAGCATATCCGCCTCACCTCTCATCCGGAGCCGGGCAAGAAAGCCGCCTACCCGATTCATTGGGGCGCCGCCGACGCGCGCGCCCGCGGGCCGATCATCGGCACGGTGTCGCGCGCCGGGGATCGCAACGTGATCGGCAGCCATGGCGGCTCCTATGCGATGTACCGCGCGCTCGCGGTCTCCGCCGGCGCGCTCGATCCGATCCGGCGCCCCGATCTCACCAACACCTTCCCTGCGGCAACGATCGGCCCGTTCGAGCAATGGTGCGATCCCGCCAAGATCGTCGCGCTCGATCCCTGGGGGCATCTGGTCGCCGAGAATTTCGGCAAGGAGATCGCCGAGGGCGTCGATATCAGGCCGAGCATCGCGGTGACGCGGGCGCGGCTCGATCTGCCCGAGATCCGCGAGGCGCTGGCGGCCAAGCGCCTGCGCGCCGATGGCGAGGTCGTGCATGCCAATGGCAGCGTCTCGGTGGTGAAGATCGCGATCGATCCGGTCTGGTACCTGCCCGGCCTTGCCGAGCGCTTCAAGACCAACGAGACCGAGCTGCGCCGCACGCTGTTCGAACAGACCGCCGGCATGTTCCCCGAGCTGGTGACGCGCCCCGACCTGAAAGTGTTCTTGCCGCCGATCGGCGGCACCACGGTCTACATGTTCGGCGATGTGACCAAGCTGCCGGACCATCGCACCAAGATCACCTGCCGCGTGCACGATGAGTGCAACGGCTCCGACGTGTTCGGCTCCGACATCTGCACCTGCCGGCCGTATTTGATCCACGGCATCGAGGAATCCGCGCGCGGCGCGCAGGAGGGCGGGCTCGGGCTCGTCGTCTACAACCGCAAGGAAGGCCGCGCGCTTGGCGAAGTGACAAAGTTCCTGGTCTACAATGCACGCAAGCGCCAGGAAGACGGCGATGCGGCTGCCGCCTATTTCGAGCGCACCGAATGCGTCGCGGGTGTCCAGGACGCGCGCTTCCAGCAGCTGATGCCGGATACGATCCATTGGCTGGGCCTGAAGCGCATCGACCGCTTCCTGTCGATGAGCGACATGAAATACGACGCGCTGACCTCGCAGGGCATCGACATCGTCGAGCGCGTGCCGATCCCGCCGGAGCTGATCCCGGCCGACGCCTATGTCGAGATCGCCGCGAAGAAGGCGGCCGGCTATTACTCCACCGACATCGCGCCGGAGAAGGACGTGGGTGGCGTGGTCGGGCGCTCGCTGGAAAAATACTGATCTGGTAATGGCGGACGATTCAGAACAAGAGGCACGCGCGCTGCTGACCGCGAAGGCGGTTCGCGCGCGTGCCGAGCGGATGCTCGAGATCGGCCTGAAGGGCGGGCTCACGCATTTCACCATCGATCTCGATCGCATGGATGGCGTTGCGGAGGCCGTGCTCGCGGTGACGCGAAAAGCCTATCCGACGCTCGACATTCCCTTCCACGCGCGCTGGCGGCATTTTGTGTTCGGCGGCGTCGACCGCTGGGCGCAATTGGCCGATGCTGCCTCGTGGCCCGATCGCACGGCACGGGCGCGCGCGGAGTTCGACCTCGCCATCGTCAGCGTGCTGCTCGACGCCGGCGCGGGTGCGACATGGCGCTATCGTGACGCGGTGACGGGACAAGGCATCGGCCGCTCCGAGGGACTGGCGCTCGCGAGCCTCGACATGTTTGCCGGCGGGCTGTTTTCGCGCGATGCGCGCACCCCGTTCAGGGTCGATGCCGATGTGCTTGCAAAGCTGCCGCTTTCAGCTTTGACGTCGGCCTTCCAGGCAAGCGATGCCAATCCGCTGCTTGGCCTGGAGGGACGCACCGATCTGCTGCAGCGACTGGGCCGGCTGGTGTCTGCACGCGCCGACATTTTCGGCATGCAGGACACGCCGCGGCCGGGCGGCCTGTTCGACCACATCGCAGCACAAGCCACTGATGGCGCCATCCCCGCGCCCGTGATCCTGTCCGCGGTGCTGAACCAGCTCGGACCAATCTGGCCGTCGCGGCTCGAGCTTGCCGGCGTCCCGCTCGGCGATTGCTGGCGCCATCCCGCGATCAAGACTGATGATGCGACCGCCGGCCTCGTGCCGCTGCACAAGCTGTCGCAATGGCTGAGCTATTCGCTGATCGAGCCGCTGCAGCGCGCCGGCTTCGACGTCACCGACATCGACGGCCTCACCGGCCTGGCCGAATACCGCAACGGCGGACTGTTCGTCGATCACGGGGTGCTGCGCCTGCGCGATGTCACCGAGGCCGATCGCGCGCATGGGGTGGATTCGCTTGTTGTCGTCGAGTGGCGCGCGCTGACGGTGGCGCTGCTGGATCGTGTTGCCGATCTTGTTCGCGCCAAGCTCGGCCGTACGCCGCAGTCGCTGCCGCTCGCCAGCATCCTGGAAGGCGGCACCTGGGCCGCGGGCCGCGCCATTGCCTTTGCGCGCCGCCCCGACGGCTCGCCGCCGCTCAAGGTGATCAGCGACGGTACTGTTTTCTAACCCGCCATTGTTGCCTGCCGCACTGACTTGATGAATTTCAGGAGCATCCGATCATGGAAGGCGTCACGATCGTCGATCATCCGCTGGTGCAGCACAAGCTGACCCTGGTGCGGGACAAATCGATCTCGACAAAGTCGTTCCGCGAGCTGATCAAGGAGATCGGCATGCTGCTCTGCTACGAGGTGACGCGCGACCTGCCGCTCACCGATACCGTGATCGAGACGCCGCTGGCGACGATGCATTCGGCCAAGATCGCCGGCAAGAAGCTGGTATTCGTGCCGATGCTGCGCGCCGGCACCACCTTCGTCGACGGCATGATGGATCTGGTGCCGACCGCGCGCGTCGCCCATATCGGGCTCTATCGCGAACCCGAGAGCTTTGCCGCGGTCGAATACTTCTTCAAATCGCCGTCCGATCTCAGCGAGCGCCTCGCCATCGTGGTGACGCCTGTGGTCGCGACCGCCAACACGGCGGTGGCCGCGGTGGACCGGCTGAAGGAGCGCGGCGCCAAGGACATTCGCCTCGCCTGCCTGATCGCCGCGCCGGAAGGGTTAGAGCGCCTGCGCGGCCTGCATCCCGACGTGCATATCTGGACCGCGGCGGTGGATGAAGGCCTCGACGAGAACGGTTTTATCCTGCCGGGCCTCGGCGATGCCGGCGACCGCGCCTACGGGACGCGGTAGTCGCGAAGCTAAATCTTCCCGCTGCCGCAGATGCCCTTCAGCGCCTGCCATTCCTTGTCCGTCAGCAGCGGCGGGCCGCTGGCGGGACGGTCTTCCCTGGTCATGCGGGCAAGGCGGTCCTCGGTGAGCGGATGGCTCGCCAGGATATTCGCAAGGCCCGAGCCGCCCTCCTTGCCGGTGATGCGGAACATCAGCTCGGCCGCGGGCTTCGGCGAGCGGCCGAGCTTGTGCATGAGCTCGATCGCGAACGTATCGGCGCCGGTCTCGGCCTCGCGCGAATAGGAGGCTTCGACCACGCTGCGCGAGGCGAAGATCACGGCGGAGGAGCCGGTGACATCGCCGAACAACAGGCCGATCAGGAACGAGGTGCCGCCGTTGTAGATCAGGCCGCGCATGTTGTCGTGATGCTTGAGATGGCCGAGCTCATGGGCGAGGATGCCGGCGAGCTCGTCGGGAGTTTCGGCCTTGTCGAGCAAGGCACTCAGCACGTAGACCTTGCCGCCCGGCAGCGCGAACGCATTCGGCACCGAGGTTCGCAGCACACCTGCCGTCATGGCATCGTCGTCGAGGCCGGCGGCATCGCGCAGGCGGTTGACGAGCTTGCGGAACGCCGCCTGACCGGCTGCGTCGCCGCAAGCCTCGCCGCGAAAGATCGTTTTCACCTGCACCTCGGAGGCATCGCCGATGCGCCGCTCGATCGGTTTCGGCACCAGCGGCGCGAGGCGGTCCGCGGCCAGCGGCACGCCGAACAGCACGACGCAGACGATGGACACGGCGGCGGCAACCGACCAGCCCACGATTTTTGCAACACCGCGCGCGGTGGTCTGGTGCTCGTCGATGCGAGGGCAGCGTGCGATGAGATCGGCACCGAGCGCCGCGTCGCGAATCTCGAGCCGCGCCAGCGGCGGCGCAGATGTCGAGGTCAGGCGCAGAATGCCGGCCGGACTGTCGGCGCGGCGGATCTCGTCATAGGCCCAGCGCGTGACGGCCGGGCCCGCCTGGACGTCGCCGGGCTCGGCGATCTCGAGCGCGTCACCGAGCGTCAGCACGACCTGGCGCCGGCGGCTCGACAAGCCGTCGAAGAAGATCGCCTTCTGTCCAGGCCTGGACTCGGCGCCGGGCTCAGCGGTCACATCGCTCACGATCTAGAATCCCGCGACATCGAGACCATCGGCAAAACCCTCGCCGAGCGCGCTGGCGAGCTCGCCGCTGGCGCGGACGTCGGCCACGGCTCCGATATCATGCACCTCGACGGTCTCCAGCACCATGGCCCAGAGATCGCGCTGGAGATAGACCCGCATGATGATGTTCATGGCGAGCGCGAGCGCGAAATAACCGATCAACATGATCACCAGCATCGGAATGCTCTTGGCGGCATGGCCGGGTCCGAACAACTGCTCGGCCGGCACGCCGGTCAGCTTGACGGTGAGCACGGTGGCTGCGCCGAGATAGGCGCCGAACAGGGTCGAGAGCAGCACCCACCAGCCGACCATCTTCCAGTAGAGGCCGTAGAAGGCGTTGTGCGGCAGGTCAGAGGACACGCTGACACCGCCGATGCGGATGCCGTTCAGCCACCAGCGCCATTCGCGGGCCTTGAACTCGGCATAGAGGAACGGCGCAAGCGGAAAGATCACCACCGCGACCGGACTGAGCAACCAGATCCACCAGCCGCGCTTGAAGAACTCCCAGCCGCTGCCTTCGAAGTCGCCTTGCAGATCGCCGAAATGGGTATGTTGCATCTTGTAGCGCTCCAGCGACGCCTCGCGCCATGGCAGCGCCAGGCCGAGCGTCAGGAACACCAGGACGCCCCACAGCATCGCGCGGAACGAATAGGCCCAGCCGGAGCCGTCCATCCAGAAGCGCACGCCGCGCCAGACCGTGCGCGTCAGCCGGTAACGACGCGCGCGAAAGATCGCGAACTGGCCGAAGGCGTAGAAGGAGATGAACAGCGGCGTCGAGGCAAAGCCCTGCCAGCGCTCGAACTCGATGCCGACGAGGAAATAGGCGAGATAGATCGGCATCAGGATCGCGAGCGCGAACAGGAAGCCGACCAGCAGCTCCTTGGCGCGGCCGGTGTATTCGGCAGCGTCGCCGTCGATGGACGTGTTCGACCACAAATGGCGGCGGATGTCGGTGACGAGCCAGAACCGGTAGAAGCCGAAGGTCACGAGCTCCAGCATGGCACCCTTGGTCACCATCTTGCGGAACTCGGTGCGATTGCCGGTGAAATCGACCCGTGTGGGCGGCAACGGCGGCGGGACCGGTTCGGAAGGGCCGATGGGGGCCCATTGCATGTCGTTCACGGCGGCAACCTCGGGATGCGGATCGTTTGCGCTCAATCTATAGATCAGAGATTAGTCGATCCCCAACATGGGCGGGTTCGATTTACCCCGGTTTCGAGCGAGTTCTGACAGGATTTCATGACGACCCGCGTGCGGCATGTCACGTTCGTCGATGTGGCAAAACCGGATGGCACCTCTTGCGGCAAAACTGTCCCTTGCTCCGACGCACGTAACGCGTTGTAATTGTGGTTCAAATACCGCAGAGCAGAATTCACAAAAATCGCGGTCGACGTCAGGGAGAACGGTCATGCACGGGACCATGGAAAGCGCGGCAAAGCTCGACGCATTGCGCGAGCGCGCGTCATCGCTTCCGCTGGAGCAATTCGATCCCGGTGACCCCGAGCTGTTCAGGACCGATACGTTCTGGCCCTATTTCGACCGGCTGCGCCGCGAAGATCCCGTGCACTATTGCAAGGACTCCATGTTCGGACCGTACTGGTCGGTGACGCGCTACAACGACATCATGGAGATCGAGACCAATCATGCGGTGTTCTCCTCGGCGTCCGCGCTGGGCGGCATCACCATCCGCGACATCGATCCCGACCTGCGGCGCGAAAGCTTCATCTCGATGGACCCCCCGCGCCACGCCGCGCAGCGCAAGACAGTGGCGCCGATGTTCACGCCGACGCATCTGGACAATCTCGCGATCAACATCCGCCAGCGCTCGGCCGAGTGCCTGGACAATCTGCCTGTGGGCGAAGTGTTCGACTGGGTCGACCAGGTCTCGATCGAGCTGACCACCCAGATGCTCGCCGTCCTGTTCGATTTTCCCTGGGAGGACCGCCGCAAGCTGACGCGCTGGTCCGACATCGCCACCACGATCCCCGGTCCTGACGGACTGGTCGCGACCGAGGACGAACGGCAGGTCGAGCTGACGGAATGCGCGCAGTATTTCGCGCGGCTGTGGAAAGAGCGCATCGAGCAGCCGCCGAAGAGCGACCTGCTGTCGATGATGGCGCACAGCGACGCGACGCGCCATATGGACGCGAAGAACTTCCTCGGCAATCTCATCCTCTTGATCGTCGGCGGCAACGACACCACGCGAAACACCATGTCGGGCTCGCTTCTCGCGCTGAGCCAGCATCCGGAGCAATACCGCAAGCTGCGCGAAAACCCTGATCTGCTCGACAGCTTCGTGCCCGAGGTGATCCGCTGGCAGACGCCGCTCGCGCATATGCGCCGCACCGCGCTCACCGATTTCGAGTTCCGCGGCAAGCAGATCAAGAAAGGCGACAAGGTCGTGATGTGGTACGTCTCGGGCAACCGTGACGAAGAGGTGATCGAGAAGCCCTACGACTTCATCATCGACCGCGCCCGCCCGCGCACGCATCTGTCCTTCGGCTTCGGCATCCACCGCTGCGTCGGCCTGCGGCTTGCCGAGCTCCAGCTCAAGATTATCTGGGAGGAGATCCTGAAGCGGTTCGACCATATCGACGTGGTCGGCGAGCCGAAGCGGGTGTATTCGAGCTTCGTGAAGGGTTTGGAAACGCTGCCGGTCAAGATTGCGGCGTGAACGAAGAAGTCTCCCTTTCCCCGTTCCTACGGGGAGAGGCGAAGAAGGAACCAACCTGGAGCACCACAATGAACATCCAAGCGCCGGTTAAAGTGGACAAAGCCGAACGCATGCGGCGCGCGCGTGAGGAGGCCTATACGACGCCGCTTTCGCAATTCCACCCCGGTGCTCCCAGGCTGTTCCAGGACGACACGCTGTGGCCGTGGTTCGAGCGGCTGCGCAAGGAAGAGCCGGTGCATTACTGCACCAACGCGCCGATCGAGCCGTACTGGTCGGTGGTGAAATACAACGACATCATGCATGTCGACACCAATCACGGCATCTTCTCCTCGGACTCGACGCTCGGCGGCATCGCGATCCGCGACGTGCCTGAGGGCTACGACTATCCGAGCTTCATCGCGATGGACCAGCCGAAGCACTCGGCGCAGCGCAAGACCGTGTCGCCGATGTTCACCCCTCAGCATCTGGACGAGCTGGCCAAGCTGATCCGCCAGCGTTCGCAGACCGTGCTGGACAATCTGCCGCGCAACGAGACCTTCAATTTCGTCGAGCGCGTCTCGATCGAGCTGACGACGCAGATGCTGGCGACCCTGTTCGACTTCCCCTGGGAGGAACGGCGCAAGCTGACGCGCTGGTCCGACGTCTCGACCGCGCTGCCCAAGAGCGGCATCGTCGCCTCGGCCGAGGAGCGCCGCCGCGAGATGGACGAGTGCTACGCCTACATGTCCAAGCTGTGGAACGAGCGCGTCAATTCCGAGCCGCGCAACGATTTGCTGTCGCTGATGGCGCACAACCCGGCGACACGCTACATGGACCCCGACAATCTGATGGGCAACATCATCCTGCTCATCGTCGGCGGCAACGACACCACGCGCAATACCATGACGGGCTCGGTGCTGGCGCTGAACGAGAATCCCGAGCAATACGACAAGCTGCGCGCCAACCCCGCGCTGATCGACACCATGGTGCCCGAGGTGATCCGCTGGCAGACGCCGCTGGCACATATGCGCCGCACGGCGCTGCAGGACACCGAGATCGGCGGCAAGCAGATCAAGAAGGGCGACCGCGTCGTGATGTGGTACGTCTCGGGCAACCGCGACGAGGAGATGATCGAGCGGCCGAACGATTTCATCATCGACCGCGCCCGACCGCGCACCCATCTCTCCTTCGGGTTCGGCATCCACCGCTGCGTCGGCATGCGGCTCGCCGAGCTGCAGCTGCGCATCGTCTGGGAAGAGATGCTGAAGCGGTTCGACCGCATCGAGGTGGTCGGCGAGCCCAAGCGGATCTATTCCAGCTTCATCAAGGGATATGAGACGCTGCCGGTGAGGATTCCGGGGTAGCAGCAACGCCGCGATCGCATTGGAGCAAACCTGCCTCCCCAGTCTCAGCTGTCATGCCCCGCGCAGGCGGGGCATCCAGTACGCCGCAGCCTCTCGATTCTAGCCGCGCGGCTTCTGGAATACTGGATTGCCCGCCTTCGCGGGCAATGACACCGAGGGTGAGGCGAAGGCGCATCGTCCCTGATACTCGGTCGACGCCAAGCCCCCAGCTATAAAATTCCGGCATGACAGCTCGCACAACATGCGATGGGCCGGCCGCAGGCTTGTGTCCTAAGCATTCACCGCAGGGTCAACTCAGCTTGATGTCCCACACGCCGTCCTTGCGGCAGGCGGCGACCTCGTCGCGCAGGAGTGCGGTGATGGCGAGGGACGCCGTGGAGGCCGGGCGCTCGATCGGAGAGGCGAAAATGAGCTCGCGTGTCATCGGCTTGGAGACGCCGGCGGTTTCCAGCCGCCCGTCGGCGACCTCGGCATGGACCGACGAGGGCGGCAGCAGCGCGAAGCCGAGGCCCTCCGCGACGAGGCTCGTCAGCACGCGGAACGAATCCGCCTCGAGCTGGACATTGAGCTTGATCTTGCGCTGCGCGGCGGCGTGCTCGATCAGCGCGCGGAGGCCGTGGGAGTGACTGGGCAGCACGAGGCGCTGCCGCAGCACCCAGCCGATATCGACGCTCTTCTTGCGCGCAAGGCCGCAGCCGCGCGGGCCGACCGCGACGATGTTGTCGCGTCCCAGGCTCTGCACGTTGAGATGCAGATCGGCGGAGCGGCCGTACAGGATGGCGAGATCCATCTCGCCGCGATGCAGCCATTCGACCAGATGGCCGCTGTAGCTCTCGACGATGCGCAGCGAGATGCCGGGAAACGTCTCGACGCAGCGCCGCGCAAAGCGCGCCGACAGCACGCAACTCACGGTCGGAACCAGCCCGAGCACGACCTGTCCCGAGGGCGGGCCCTTGGCCGACTGGATGTCGTCGCGGATCTGGTCGATCTGCCGCACGATGCCGGAGGTGCGCGCCAGCAGAAGCCGGCCGGCCTCGGTCAGCACCATGCCGCGGCCGTTGCGGGTGAACAGTTCCGCGCGCAGCTCGTGCTCCAGGAGCTTGATTTGCCTCGACAGCGCCGGCTGCGCCACGCGCAACGTGTCGGAGGCCTTGGAGAGGCTGCCGAGCTCCGCCACGCAACTGAAGGTCCTGAGCTGCCGGAAATCCATACTTGCCAATCCTGGAAGGCTGCTCCATACGCTATAGCAAATGAGCATAGGGGGCTGGCGATGTTTTCACAACGCCAGAGGATCGGCCGGCGTTATCTTGACTGCCGCACCAAACAGGAAACGCCATGAGCGAACAACACCACAGCGAAGATTACGCCGACATCCGCGAAGCCGTCGGAAAGCTCTGCGCGCAGTTTCCCGGCGAATACTGGCGCAAGCTCGATCGCGAGATGGCCTACCCGAAGGCCTTCGTCGACGCGCTGACCGAGGCCGGCTATCTCTCGGTGCTGATCCCGGAAGAGTATGGCGGTGCCGGCCTGAAGCTGTCCGCGGCTGCGGCGATCCTCGAAGAGATCCAGCGCGCGGGCTGCAACGGCGGCGGCTGTCATGCCCAGATGTACACGATGGGCACCGTGCTCCGGCACGGCAATGCCGAGCAGAAGGCAAAATACCTGCCGAAGATCGCCAGCGGCGAACTGCGCCTGCAGGCTTTCGGCGTCACCGAGCCGACCAGCGGCACCGACACCTCGTCGCTGAAGACCTTCGCGCGCAAGGAAGGCAACGACAGCTACATCGTCAACGGCCAGAAGATCTGGACCAGCCGCGCCGAGCACTCCGACCTGATGGTGCTGCTGGCGCGCACCACGCCGAAGGAGCAGGTCAAGAAGCGCACCGATGGTCTGTCCGTGTTCATCGTCGACATGCGCGAGGCCAAGAACAACGGCCTCGAGATCCGCCCGATCCGCACCATGATGAATCACGCCACCACCGAGGTGTTCTTTACCGACATGAAGGTGCCGGCGGAGAATCTGATCGGCGAGGAAGGCAAGGGCTTTCGCTACATCCTCTCCGGCATGAATGCCGAGCGCATCCTGATCGCCGCCGAATGCGTCGGCGACGCCAAGTGGTTCATCGCCAAGGCGACTGCTTACGCCAAGGAGCGCGCGGTGTTCGGCCGGCCGATCGGGCAGAACCAGGGCATCCAGTTTCCGATCGCCAAGGCCTACGCCTCGATGCGCGCGGCCGAACTGATGGTGAAGGACGCGACGCGCAAATACGAGGCAGGGCTCGACTGTGGCGCGGAGGCCAACATGGCAAAAATGCTGGCGGCGGATGCGTCCTGGGAAGCGGCGAATGCCTGCATCCAGACCCATGGCGGTTTTGGCTTTGCCGAGGAATATGACGTCGAGCGCAAATTCCGCGAGACGCGGCTCTATCAGGTCGCGCCGATCTCGACCAACCTCGTGCTGTCCTATGTCGCCGAGCATGTGCTCGGCATGCCCCGCTCCTACTGAGGTCGCACCATGGGAGCATTGGACGGGATCAGGGTGATTGCGGTCGAGCAGGCGGTGGCGGCGCCGTTCTGTTCGTCGCGCCTTGCGGATGCGGGCGCGGAAGTGATCAAGATCGAACGGCCGGAGGGCGATTTCGCCCGCGGCTACGATGCGGCGGCCAAGGGCCAGAGCAGCTATTTCGTCTGGCTCAACCGCGGCAAGCAATCGGTCGTGGTCGATCTTGCCACCAAGGAGGGCCGCACTGAACTGGAAAAGCTGATCGCCAGCGCCGACGTGCTGGTGCAGAACCTCAAGCCAGGCTCGATGGACAAGCTCGGCTTCTCGCGCGAGCGGCTGCTGAAGGACTATCCGAAGCTGATCTCGTGCACCATCACCGGCTATGGCGACGAGGGCCCCTACGCCCATCGCAAGGCCTATGACCTCCTGATCCAGGCCGAGAGCGGCCTTGCCTCGATCACCGGCAATCCTGATGGCGCTTCACGCGTCGGCATGTCGATCGTCGATGTCGCGACCGGCGCCACGGCGCACGCCGCGATCCTGGAGGCACTGATCGCGCGCGGGCGCACGGGCAAGGGCTGCGACATTCGCATCTCCATGTTCGACGTAATGGCGGACTGGTGCACCGTGCCGCTGCTCAATGCCGAGGCCGGCAATCCGCCGAAGCGCATGGGGCTGCGTCATCCCTCGATCGCGCCTTATGGCGTGTTCACGTCGAAGGACGGCAAGGACATTTTGATCTCGATCCAGAGCGAGCGCGAGTGGAAGACGCTCTGCGCCGAGGTGCTGGATCAGCCTGATCTCCCTGCGGATCCCCGCGTCGCCAACATGGTGGAGCGCGTGCGCAACCGCGATTTCACCGACGCAAAAGTTGCGGAGATTTTCGGCAGGATGACGCGCGACGAGTTGTTGAAGCGATTGTCGGACGCCGACATCGCCTTCGCCGAGGTCAACACCATGGCCGACCTCACCAACCACCCGCATCTGCGCCGCATCGAGGTGGAGACGCCGAACGGCCGCGTCAGCTATCCCGCGCCGGCGCCTGTTATCGTCGGCGAGACGCGCTACTATGGCCCGGTGCCCGCGATCGGTGAAAATCCCAGGAAGTAACAAGAGCGAGGCATCATGACCGAGAAGCTCGACATCGATCACCTCAGGCAATGGATCGGACGCAGCTCCGAGGCCACAGACATCGTCACCGCGCAGCTCGTCAAAGGGCTGCGCGCGACGCTGTTCCAGGAGATCGGCGAGCCAAAGGCGGGGGATGCGGCGCCGTTCACGGTGCATTGGTGCCTGGCGCAGCCGGTCTTTCCAATGTCGATGCTCGGGCCCGACGGCCACCCGACCCGCGGTGGCTTTCTGCCCCCGGTGCCGTTGCCGCGCCGGATGTGGGCCGGCGGCGAGATCGAGTTCCTGCAACCGCTGCGCGTCGGCGATGAATCGACCCGGACCTCACGCATTGCCGACGTGCAGGTGAAGACAGGATCGACCGGCACGCTCTGCTTCGTCTCGGTCGAGCATATCGTCACGTCCCCGCGCGGCATTGCCATTCGCGAGCGGCAGGACATCGTCTATCGCGAGGTGACGGGCAGCGCGCCGACGGCTGCGAAGGCGCCGCCTCCGCCGCCGAAGGCGCAGCATCGGAAGACGCACGTTTCCGATCCCGTGTTGCTGTTTCGCTATTCGGCGCTGACCTTCAACGGCCATCGCATCCATTACGACCGCGACTACGTCACCAAGGTCGAGGGCTATCCGGGCCTGATCTTCCACGGACCGTTGCAGGCGGCGCTGATCATCGAGATGGCGGCGAAACTTCGAGGCGGCACGGCGCCGAAGAAATTCACCTATCGCGGCGTGCAGCCGCTGTTCGAGGGCAGCGAATTCTCGATCAACGCCAACGAGACCGAGGCGGGCATGGAGTTGTGGACGGCGAATGCGGAGGGACAGCCGACGATGAAGGGGACGGCGGTGTGGTAACGCTCCGTCATTCCGGGACGGTCCGCAGGACCGGACCTCAGGTGCGCAATTGCGCACCGGGGAATCTCGAGATTCCGGGTTCGATGCTTTGCATCGCCCCGGAATGACGGCCAACAATAAGCAGGGAAACCAATGGCCAAAAACGGCAAGACCGGCAGCAAGTCCGTCACCGTCAAGCAGGCGACGCTCGACCTGCTGCGCGCCTTCGGCATCACAAAAGTGTTCGGCAATCCCGGCTCGACAGAGCTGCCGTTCCTCTCCGACTGGCCCGACGACATCGACTATGTGCTGGCGCTGCAGGAGGCCTCCGCCGTGGGCATGGCCGACGGTTACGCGCAGGCAACCCGCAATGCGGGCTTCGTCAATCTGCATTCGGCCGCCGGCGTCGGCAACGCGCTCGGCAACATCTACACCGCGCATCGCAACCAGACGCCGCTGGTGATCACCGCCGGCCAGCAGGCGCGTTCGATCCTGCCGCTGCAGGCCTTCCTCTATGCCGAGCGCGCCTCGGAGTTTCCGCGGCCCTATGTGAAGTACAGCGTCGAGCCGGCGCGGCCCGAGGACGTGCCGGCCGCGATCGCGCGGGCCTATTACACCGCGATGCAGCCGCCCTGCGGGCCGACCTTCGTGTCGATCCCGATCGACGACTGGACGCACGCAACCGCACCGGTCGAGGCGCGCAGGGTCAGCCGCGAAATCGGTCCGGAGCCCGGGGCGATGAAGGCGCTGGTCGCCGCGCTCGCTATCGCAAAGCACCCTGCCCTCGTCGTCGGCCCCGGTGTCGATCGCGCCGGCGCTGTGGACCTGATGGTGCGGGTTGCCGAGAAGGCCAAGGCGAGCGTCTGGGTCAGCCCGTTCTCGGCGCGCTGCTCATTCCCCGAGCGGCATCCGCAATTCGCGGGCTTCCTGCACGCCTCGCCGGCGCAGCTCTCCGATGCGCTGCGCGAGCACGATCTCGTCGTCGTGATCGGCGCGCCCGTTTTCACCTTTCACGTCGAGGGCCATGCCGCGATCTTCGATGGCGGCGCCACCATCTTCCAGATCACCGATGATCCGGATGCGGCCGCGGTGACACCATCAGGCACCAGCATCATCGCCACGATGAAGCCCGCCCTCACCGCGCTGCTCGACCTGCTGCCCGAAAGCCAACGCGCGGCGCCAAAGGGACGCACACTGCCGCCGGCGCCACAGGCCGCCGATCCGCTGCCGGTCGAGTTCCTGCTGCACGCGCTGTCGCAGGCGATGCCGGAGGGCGCGTCACTCGTCGAGGAAGTGCCCTCACACCGCCCGGCGATGCAAAAGTTTCTGGCGATGCCCGGCCAGGATAGTTTTTACACGATGTCGAGCGGCGGCCTCGGCTATTCGCTGCCCGCCGCCGTCGGCATGGCGCTCGGCAAGCCGAAGCAGCGCACCGTTTGCCTGATCGGCGATGGCTCGGCGATGTATTCGATCCAGGCGCTGTGGACCGCCGCTCAGCGCAAGCTGCCGCTCACCGTCGTCGTCATCAACAATTCCGGCTACGGCGCAATGCGCTCGTTCAGCCAGGTGATGCAGGTGCGCAACGTGCCGGGGCTGGAGCTGCCGGGCATCGACTTCGTCCGGCTCGCGGAGGGGATGGGTTGCCATGCGGTGCGGGTGAGCAAGGCCGCGGAACTCGGCGCGGCGCTGAAGCGCGGGATGACGTTTGAAGGCACGAGCCTTGTGGAGGTCGTCGTGGATTCGGCGGTGCCCGTGCTGTACGGGCAGAAGCATTGAGGGGTGCGTAGCCCGGATGGAGCGCAGCGCAATCCGGGACTCGTGCCACAACCAAGTCGGCCCCGGATTACGCTGCGCTCCATCCGGCTACCGCCACTGTCATCGCCCGCGAAGGCGGGCGATCCAGTATTCCGCGGCGCCAGTTGTGCAAACCAATAACCGCCGCGGCGTACTGGATGCCCCGCCTGCGCGGGGCATGACAGGGTCAAACGCGGCGACAGGAACGCCTACTTCCCGAACTCCTCCCGCATCTTGGCCTGGATCTTGGCCATGCCGCCGATCCAGCGGTCGTAATTCTCGGTCTTCTTGCGCATGTAGCCGAGCACTTGCGGGTGCGGCAGGATCAGGAACGTCTCCTGCTCGAGGCCGGCGAGCACGTCCTTCGCCACCTGCTCGGGCGTGAGGTCGCCGTCGCCGGATTGCGGGCCCTTCGGGATCGAGCGCAGCATGTTGGTGTCGACGCCTTGCGGGCAGAGGATCGAGACCTTGATGTTGTCGGCCTTGTGCGAGATCGCGAGGTTCTCGGCAAAGCCCACCGCGGCGTGCTTGGTCGTCGAGTAAGCCGGACTGCCGACCTGCGACAGCAGGCCCGCGGCCGAGATGGTGTTGAGGAAATAGCCGCCCCCGCGCGCCTTCATGCGGGGGATCAGATGCCTGGCAGCATAGACATGCGCCATGACGTGGATCGCCCAGCTGCGCTGCCACGGCTCGTCGGAGGCGCCGCCGGCGTTGACCGACATCGGATCGAAGCCGCCGCCGATGCCGGCGTTGGAGCAGAAGAGATCAATGGGCCCGAACTGCCGCTCGCTCTCCTCGATGACGTGGGCGATCTCCTTTTCCTGCGCGACGTCGCATCTGAACGCCGCGCCGTCGACCGTAGCGGCGACGGCGCGCGCGTTGGCGGCATCCATGTCCGCGACCACGACCTTGGCAGCACCCGCCTTGTGAAAGGCCTCGCACAGCGCCTTGCCGATGCCGTTGGCGCCGCCCGTGACGACCACGACCTTGCCGGTCACCTGCATGCGACGTCTCCTCTTGTCTTTATTGGTATTATCCCGCGTCGCGGGACGTGCTCAGTTCAGCACGAGGTCGAGCACGGCCGTATAATGGCATGCCGCGCCGGCCAAGACAAAGCCATGCCAGATCGCGTTCTGGAAACGCAACCGCCGCCAAGCGTGGAAGATCACGCCAAGACTGTAGAGCAGGCCGCCGGCTAGGATGAAGCCCAGCGCGAGTGCGGGCAGCGCCTGCACCACGGGTCTGTAGAGCATCACGCCGCTCCAGCCCATGACGAGATAGATGCCGACCGAGACACGATCAAACCGGCCGGGGCAGAACAGTTTCAGCACGATGCCGAGAATTGCGACGCACCAGACGCCCGCGAGCAGCACCAGCGCGAACGCGCTGTCCCTCACCTCCAGAATGAACGGCGTGTAGGTCGCGGCGATCAGAAGATAGATCGCGGAATGATCGAGGCGGCGCAGCAGCCATTTGGCGGGTGAGACCGGCCAGAGATTATAGGTCGCGGACAGCACCAGCATCGAGAGCAGACCCGCGACATAGATCGAGACGCCGACGATGTCGGCGGTATCGGCATAGACCGCCGCCAGCACCACCAGCACGGTCGCAGCAATGATGCCTGCGAGCACGCCGATTCCATGGATGATGCCGTCGGCGATCAGCTCGGCGCGGTCGTAATTCCAGCCGATCACGTCGGCCGCGGCGTGGACGGAGCTGGATGCGAGCTGTTTCAATCTGAACACGGTCATGGCCATCCGCAACGTGAAGTGGTGCCCTGTGCTATGGGTCTTTCGGAACCAGCGCGTCGTTCAACCGGCTGATCGCCGACAAAGGCGGTGGAAGTATGAAGCTTGATTTTCCCCACTTAATTGCCACTTTTGTGAACAGCTCCACTGTTCTGCCCGCCCGAGATCGCTCACCTCCAATATCCCTGCGTTAAGTCAAGATGGCATTCAGTTTCCAGGATATGGTCGAGGAGGCGCGCCTGTCGGCCCGGGCGCTGATCGACTATGGCGAGCACTTCTTCAATCCGACGGTGCGTCTTGGTGTCACCGGCCTGTCGCGCGCCGGTAAGACCGTATTCATCACCGCGCTGATCCACGGGTTGACGCGCGGCGGCCGGTTTCCGGTGTTCGAGGCCTATTCATCGGGCCGGATCGCGCGGGCGCATCTGGCGCCGCAGCCTGATGATGCCGTGCCGCGCTTCTCCTACGAGAGCCATCTGCGCGCACTGATCGAGGAGCGGCGCTGGCCGAGCTCGACCGTCGACATCAGCGAGCTACGTCTCGTCATCGACTACCAGCGCCAGAACGGCGCGGATCGCACGCTGACGCTCGACATTGTCGACTATCCCGGTGAATGGCTGCTCGACCTGCCACTGCTGCAGAAAAGCTACCAGCAATGGTCGTCGGAGAGCCTGGCGCTGTCGCGCGAGACGCCGCGCGCGCATCTCGCCGCCGATTGGCATGCGCATCTGGCGACGCTGAAACCCGAAGCCCGCGAGGACGAGCAGGCAACGCTCACGGCTGCAAAGCTCTTCACAAAATATCTGCGTGCCTGTCGCGACGAGCGCTTCGCCATGAGCCTGTTGCCGCCCGGCCGCTTTTTGATGCCCGGCAGTCTCGCCGATACGCCGGCGCTGACCTTCGCGCCGCTCGACGTGCCCGCAGCCGGACAAGCACCCGAGGGATCGCTGTGGGCGATGATGGTGCGCCGCTTTGAAGCCTACAAGGACATCGTGGTGCGGCCGTTCTTCCGCGATCATTTTGCCCGGCTCGACCGCCAGATCGTGCTGGCCGATGCGCTCGCCGCGTTCAACGCGGGGCCCGAAGCGCTGCACGACCTTGAAGCGGCGCTAGCAGGCATTCTCGATTGCTTCAATATCGGCCGCAGCACCTTCCTCTCCAGCCTGTTCAGGCCGCGCATCGACCGCATCCTGTTCGCGGCGACGAAAGCTGACCATCTGCATCATTCCAGCCACGACCGCCTCGAGGCCGTGCTGCGCCGCGCGGTCACGCGCGCCGTCGCGCGCGCCGAAGACACCGGCGCTGCGATTGATGTGGTGGCGCTCGCCGCCGTCCGCGCCACGCGTGAGGCGCAGGTTGCGCATGGCCGCGATAAATTGCCCTCGATCCTGGGCACGCCGGCCGCTGGCGAGAGCGCCAACGGCGAGTTCTTCGACGGCAACACCGAGGTCGCGACCTTTCCCGGCGATCTGCCTGATGATCCCGAACCACTGTTCAACGGCACCGATGCATTCCGCGGCCTCGCCACCGAAGCCGCCGAGAAGAGCGATTTCCGCTTCCTGCGCTTCCGCCCGCCCAAGCTCGACCACGAGGGGACGGACGAGCCGGCGCTGCCGCACATCCGCCTCGACCGTGCCTTGCAGTTCCTGATCGGAGACAAGCTCGCATGAACGACCGCTCGAAGCCACGGCGGCCGGCGACGTTCCGGCTCGACGATCCCGATGTCATCGTCACCGAAGCCGACGAGACCAGCCGGCTCGGCCGCGCCACCATCCAGATCACGCCGGAGCACGATCCCCAGGCCCTGCCGGTGCCGATCGAAACCGCGCTTCCGGCGCGGCGCGGCTTTCGCTGGGGCGCGCTGTTCTGGTCCGGCGTCGCCGGCCTCACGCTGCTCGGCACCGGGCTCGGCGTGGTGCGTCTGATCGAGGATCTGTTTGCGCGCAATGAGAGCCTCGGCTTTGTCGGGCTTGCGCTCGCATTCGTCACCATGCTGGCACTCGCTGTTGTCATCGGGCGCGAGGCGTTTGGGCTGGTGCGATTGGCGACGATCGAAAAACTGCACGCACGCGCCGCTGAAGTGCTGATCAGCGACGATCGCAAGGAGAGCCGCGCCATCGTCAAGGATTTGATCGCGATCGCGCACCAGAATCCGCAGCTCGCGCGCGCCCGTGCCGCGCTGGAAAGCCACGCCGGCGAGATCATCGACGGCGCCGACATGATCCGGCTCGCCGAGCGCGAATTGATGTCGCCGCTCGATGCGGAGGCGCGGCGGCTGGTATCGTCGGCCGCGCAGCGCGTGTCGATCGTCACGGCGGTGTCGCCGCGCGCGTTGTTCGACGTGCTGTTCGTGTTCGTGGCCTCGCTGCGCCTGATCCGCCAGCTTGCCCGGCTCTATGGCGGCCGGCCCGGCGCGCTCGGCATGATCCGCCTGCTTCGCCACGTCATCGCCCATCTCGCCATCACCGGCGGTCTCGCCGCCAGCGACAGCCTGGTGCAGCAGATGCTCGGCCACGGGATCGCAGCAAAGCTGTCGCAGCGGCTCGGTGAAGGCATGCTCAACGGCCTGCTGACGGCGCGGCTGGGCTTGGCCGCGATCGACGTTACGAGGCCGCTGCCGTTCGCCGCGCTGCCGCCGCCGAAACTGTCGGATCTGGCGACGGATTTGTTGCGGAGGAAAGAGGACGAGGACTAGCTCTTAGAGCCAGCACGCGCCACTGAAACAGCGGCGAGTCCTTTGACGGGTTGAGCTCCGGCGTCCATCCGGTGAGCTTGTCGAGGGTATAGGTGTCGGTCAGGACACCGCGCCAGCGGCGCTCGACCTGGCCAAGCGGCTCGCGCCTGGCGGGGATCGTCGCCCACAGCGATGAACGATCATCGGGCTGGCGGCCGATATAGAGTCCCGTATGGCCTTCGATCCTGTCCATCCCGGGATCGCGAAAATCCTGGAAGCGGCCGCGCTCGTTGATTTCCACCACGGGAACGCGCCCCCTGAACAGCCAGCGCATCATGGCGTAGGTGCGGTAGTCCGTGGTCGCGATCCAGGTCGCGCCGGTCTCATCGAGCGCGGCCTGCGCACGCGCGGCGACCTGCTCAAAGCCGGCCTCGGCGCCGATCGGATCCATCCTGCCGATGAAATTCCAGGGCGCGGCGACGTAATAGAGGAACACGATCACGACGAAGGCGATCCCCGACACCAGCGCGGTGTTCACCCAGAACATGCCCAAGCGGATCGCCCGCGTCGACCAGCCTTCTCCAGGCATCATCGCAAGGTTCACCGCGGCGGCCGCGAAGCCAACCGGCCACATGAACATCGGCCAGGTGTCGCCGACCCTGAGCGTCAGCGACTTGAAGAAGAAATAGACGAACGGCACCAGCACCGCCGTCGACAGCAGGATCGCAACCGGCTCGCGCGAGCGATAGCCGCGCCACGCCGTCAACACCAGACCGGACAGCACCACCGGCAGCATGACGAAACCGACGAGGCCGAATTGCAGGCCGATATAATCGCCGAGGGTGCGCAGCGAAATGCCGTAATTGGCGGTGGCGCGCACGCCCTGGAAACGGAACGAGGCCCAGTCGTGCCGCGCGTTCCAGATCAGGACCGGCGAGAACACGGCGAATGCGATCAGCAGCGCAAGGTAAGGATACGGGCTGCGCAGCCAGCGCCAGCGCCACTCCGGCACGAGCAGAAAGGCGGCGACCGCAGGCGCGAACATGACGACGGTGAATTTCGACAGCAGCGCCAGGCCGGCGAACAGGCCGGCCGCGAGCCACCAGCGGCCGTCGCCGCTTTGTGCAAGTCGCACCAGCGACCACATCATCGCCACTGCGAACGGAATCATGGCGACGTCGGGCGCGACCTTGGCCATCAACAGGCCGTAATAGAGCGCAGCCTCCGGCATCAGCACCGCAATCGCGATCGCGCGCGCATCATGGGTGAGGCGGCGGACGATGTCGGCAAGCAGGCACTGCGTCACCAGCATCGCGACGATGCCACCGAAGCGGACGCCGAGCGCGGTGTCACCGAAAATGAGGGTCCCGAAACGGATAAGCCAGGCGATGCCGGGCGGATGGTCGAGGAAGCTCAGCGCTCCCTCCTTCGACCAGGTCCAGTAATAGGCCTCGTCGGTGCGCAGTTCGATGGCGGAGGCATAGACCATGCGCAGCACGGTCATCGCAGCGATCACCAGCGCGGCCACGATGAGCGGCCGGCGCGATGCGCCATCGGGTTTTGCGGTGATGTCGAAAGCAAGCGTCACGGCCGCGCTTTTCCCCGACTTGGAAGGGGGAGTCAATGTGGGGGATGGTGCGCTCGATGTCAGCGTTCCGGACGGTCTCGTAGGGTGGGCAAAGCGAAGCGTGCCCACCACCCGAGGATGCGTGGGCACGGCGCAAGCGCGCCTTTGCCCACCCTACGAGACTTACCGTTACGTAACCTTGTCGGTTATGTGATCCTACAAGCCGTGTAGCAGCCGGAATTTAACTCTCCGCTGGCTGTTCTCATCGGTGAACTGGTACAACCGAATCATGGCCACGACCGCGCTTTCACGATTGCCCGAACTCGTCCGCTCGACCAGCGCGCGGCAGGTGCGGCTGCTCTGCGGCGTCATCCTGTTCGCTTACGTGGTCAGCCATTTCCTCAACCATGCGCTCGGCAACATCTCGGTCGATGCCATGCAGCTCGGGGTCTACTACCACACCGCGTTCTGGCAGTTCCTCCCTGTGACGATCGTGTTCTATGGCGCGGCGCTCACCCATATGGGTCTCGGCGTCTATGCGCTGTACCAGCGCCGCCAGTTCCGCTGGCGGACGATCGAGCCGCTGCAGCTGGTGCTGGGACTGAGCATCCCAGCGCTGGTGATGGCGCATGTGATCGGCATCCGGCTGGGCCAGGCGCTGTACGGCCACGAGAAGCTCTATCCGCAGGAGCTCTATCTGTTCTTCGTCGCGGCGCCCGGTCGGCTCTGGACGATGACGATCCTGCTGATCGTCGCCTGGGTCCACGGCTGTATCGGCATCTATTTCTGGCTGCGGCTGAAGCCGTTCTTCGCTCGTGTGGCGCCGTACCTGTTGGCGGCTGCCGTGCTGATCCCGACGCTGGCGCTGCTCGGTATCTACCAGGGTGGCCGTAGTGTCGCCGCCGACAGCGAGGACGGCGATTGGCGCCGGCAAAATTACACGCAGCGCGAGGTCGGCACTTTCGCACAGGCCGATACGCTCGACCGCATCACCGGTGGACTGACGATCGGTTATTTCGGCCTGCTCGGGCTGGTGATGCTCGCACGCGGGGTGCGCGGCTGGCGGGAGCGGCGCGGCGGCATGATCTCGCTGTCCTACGGCAACGGCAAGACGGTGCGAGTCCCGAAGGGCCTCTCCGTGCTGGAAGCGAGCCTGCGCCACAACGTGCCGCATGCCAGCGTCTGTGGCGGCCGGGCCCGCTGCTCGACCTGCCGCATCCGCATCATCGGCGACCACGGCGCGCTGCCCGAGCCCTCGCAGCGCGAGGCCTTCGTGCTGGCCCGCGTCGGCACCGCCGATCCCTCGATCCGGCTTGCCTGCCAGCTGCGGCCGAACTGCGACCTCTCCTTCTTCCAGCTGTTCATGCCGCACACGCTGGCGGCCAATGCCGAGGCGTCCTCGCCCGCACGAATTGGCCAGGAGCGCTATCTCGTCAGCCTGTTCGTCGATATGCGCGGGTCGACGCAGCTGGCCGAGAAGCGGCTGCCATTCGACACCGTCTTCATCGTCAATCGTTTCCTGGGCGCGGTATCGCAGGCCGTGATCGAGAATGGCGGCCAGCCGAACCAGTTCGTCGGCGACGGCATGCTGGCGCTGTTCGGCTTGACCTGTGATCCGCAAACCGCCTGCCGGCAGGCGCTCAAGGCCGTCGCCGGCATTGCGACCCATGTGGACGAGCTGAACGAGCTCCTGAGCCACGATCTGCGCCAGCCGATCCGCTTCGGCATCGGCGTCCATGGCGGCGAGGTCATCATCGGCGACATCGGCTATCGCGACCACATCGTCTTCACCGCGCTCGGCGATGCCGTGAACGTTGCCGCCCGGCTCCAGGACATGACGAAGAGCCTTCAGTGCGAGGCGATCGTCTCGGACGAGGTCCGCCGTACCGCCGGTCTTCACGAGGATGCGCTGCCGAACCAGGAGGTCGCGATCCGCGGTCGCGACGAGCCGATGATGGTGCGGGTGGTCGTGGACAGCAGGACATTGTCGGCGGTCGTCGCCGGCGGCGAACGCGTCGCGGCGTGATGCGAGCCATGCGGAAGGTGCGCTCCCTCTCCCGCTAGCGGGAGAGGGCTGGGGAGAGGGTGTCTCCGCGACGGGGCAATCCCCCAGAGAGGAAAGCCCTCTCCCGGCCTCTCCCGCAAGCGGGAGAGGTGAAGAAGGAAGCATCTCGCCCAACACCACCCTGCTGCAGCGCAGCGGCACGGGCTTGCTGCGAAAGCACGAATTGACTTCAACCTGATGGTTGCGACAGATGGGCGCGGGTGTTGCGGTGATGACCGCGAGCCAACGAAAGCTCCGGGAGGAGACCTGAATGTTCGACCGACGCGACCTGCTCAAAGGAGCGGGCCTTGCCGCTATGGCGGCCACACTGAATTCCACCAAGGCGCTGGCCCTCGACACCGTCACCCTGCCGTTCGCCAATGGCGAGCGGCCGCTGGTGAAATATCCGCAGAAGCGGCCGATGATCGGCCTCACCAGCCGCCCGCCGCAGCTCGAGACGCCGTTTGCGATCTTCAATGACGGCCCGATCACGCCGAACAACGCGTTCTTCGTGCGTTATCACCTGGCTGATCTCCCCTACAATCTCGACCCTGACAAGTTCACGCTCGAGGTCAAGGGCAAGGTCGACAAGCCGCTGAAACTGTCGCTGAAGGACATCAGGACGATGAAGGCGACCGAGATCGTCGCCGTCAACCAGTGCTCCGGCAACAGCCGCGGCTTCTCCGAGCCGCGCGTCGCAGGCGGCCAGCTCGCCAATGGCGCAATGGGCAATGCGCGCTGGCGCGGTGTGTCGCTCAAGACCGTGCTCGCCATGGCCGGCGTGCAGGCCGGTGCGAAGCAGGTCGTGTTCGGCGGCATGGATGGCCCGGTCAGCGACAAGACGCCTGATTTCGTCAAGGCGCTCGATCTCGCGCACGCCACCGATGGCGAGGTGATGCTGGCCTATGGCATGAATGGCGAGGATCTGCCGTTCCTCAATGGCTTCCCGCTGCGCCTGGTGGTGCCCGGCTATTACGGCACCTATTGGGTCAAGCACCTCAACGAGATCACCGTCATCGACAGCGTCTATGACGGCTTCTGGATGAAGTCGGCCTACCGGATTCCCGACACCCCGGACAATTCGGTCGAGCCCGGCACGACACCGAAGGCGACGATCCCGATCAACCGCTTCACCATCCGCTCCTTCATCACCAGCGTGACCGATGGCGCCAGGCTGAAGGCGGGACGCACGACGCTGCGCGGCATCGCCTTCGACAGCGGCAAGGGCATCAAGGACGTCCAGGTCTCCACCGATGGGGGCAAGACATGGACCTCCGCCAAGCTCGGTAAGGATCTCGGCAATTACTCGTTCCGCGAATGGAAGCTGCCGGTGAAGCTCGCCGCGGGCCAGGTTGAGCTCAAGGTGCGCGCCACCAGCAATTCCGGCGAGACGCAGCCGGACACACCGCGCTGGAACCCGGCGGGTTATTTGCGCAACGTCGTCGAAACCACCCGCGTCACCGTCGCCTGAGGGAGAATGATCATGCAGCGCACCGTTCTCCTCGCCACCATGCTTGCATTTGTCACTGTGGTGGGCTCGGCCCTTGCCGCGCCGGTCAATTACAAGACGCCGGATGAGGTCGCGACCTTCAAGCCGGGGCCCAATCTCGAGGTAGTTCGGGGCAATTGCGCCGCCTGCCACTCGTCCGACTACATCGCCACGCAGCCGCCGATGAAGGACAAAAAAGCGTTCTGGCAGGCCGAGGTGACCAAGATGATCAAGGTCTATGGCGCGCCGATCGACGATGCCGACGTCGGCAAGATCGTGGACTATCTGGCCGCGACTTATTGACGGCATCGGGCTCAATTGACCGCGAAACGGGCAAATCAGCCAAAAACGCCGCGAAGTTGAGCGAATTTCGGCAAAATGCGGATGTGGTTTGATCTACCAAGCCCGCCACATTCCGCGTATCCTGTAGGACCGAACCGGCCGGTTGGCGGGGACTGGCGGTTCGTGATCTCGGAGGAAGACCCGCGGAGAAGTCGTGATGGCTAAAGGTACGGTCAAGTGGTTCAACCCGACCAAGGGTTATGGATTTATCCAGCCTGCGTCGGGCGGCAAAGATGTGTTCGTGCATATCTCGGCAGTGCAGAAAGCCGGTCTGTCGTCCCTGAACGAAGGACAGACGGTGGAATACGAAGAGATCGCAAACCGGGGCAAGACCTCCGCAGAGAACCTCAAAGTATAAGCCGCCAGCTTTTGCTGCCTCCCGGATCTGTCCGGGAGTGAGGCCAAGAAAATTTCAGAAGACGATCCGTGCATTCGACGACAGGCGTTGCGATTGCGCGCAGAGGGCTATTGGCCTTGAGAGATCGCCGATCGACGCCGCAGCAACGACAATCGCGACCGCATGTGGTCAGCCCACCGGCAACGGTGCGTCGCGCTTGATCTCCTCCATCACCGCATAAGTGCGCGTCTCGCGCACGCCCGGCATCGACAGCAAGGTCTCGCCGAGGAAGCGCCGATACGCGGTCATGTCGGCGAGCCGCGCCTTCACCAGATAGTCGAAGCCGCCTGCAACCATGTGACACTCCAGCACTTCGGGCGCGAGTTTGACCGCGCGCGCAAAGCGCTCGAAATTCTCCGGTGTGGTCTTGTCGAGCAGCACCTCGACGAACACGAGCAGGCCGAGGCCAAGCCGGTGCGGATTGAGCCGCGCCCCATAGCCTTCGACAAACCCCTCGCGCTGCAGGCGCTTCAGCCGCTCGCCGATCGAGGTCGGCGACAGGCCGATGCGCTCGGCGAGCTCGACATTGGCGATTCGCCCATCTTCCTGCAAAATCGAGAGGATTCTCCGGTCGATACGATCGAGTTCCATATTTTATCTGGCTAGAGTGCCTATCATCTTCATTTCCTAAGGCAAAATGGCTATCTTGTCTATCGAACTACGGACACGCGGGCCTTATCCTGGATCTCAACCACAGGACACGCCATGCCGACCATCCCGCCGCCCTTCTCCGCGCCCTACGCCCCTGATGATGCCGACATCGCGGCGCGGCTGTTTCCGACGGCGCATCTCAGCCCACAGCAGGAAGCGCGGATCGACCGCACGGCGAGGGGGCTGATCGAGGCGATCCGCAAGCGCGACGACCGGCTCGGCGGTGTCGAGGACATGCTGCGCGAGTTCGCGCTCTCGACCAAGGAAGGCCTCGCTTTGATGGTGCTGGCGGAAGCGCTGCTGCGCGTGCCGGATGCCCGCACCGCCGATCAGTTCATCGAGGACAAGCTCGGCGAGGGTGACTTCATCCATCACGAGACCAAGTCCACCGCGTTCCTGGTCAACGCCTCGGCCTGGGCGCTCGGCCTGTCGGCGCGGGTGATCCAGCCCGGCGAGACGCCCGACGGCACCATCGGCCGCTTGGTGAAGCGGCTCGGCGCGCCGGCGGTGCGCACCGCGACGCGCCAGGCCATGCGGCTGATGGGCAATCATTTCGTGCTGGGGGAAACCATCGAACAGGCGCTGGAGCGGGGCAAGCCACGCTCCGGCCAGAAGCCGCGCTACTCCTTCGACATGCTCGGCGAAGGCGCGCGCACGGCTGAAGACGCCAAGCGCTATTTCGACGCTTATGCCAGCGCGATTCTGACCATCGGCAAGGCCGCCGGCAACCATGCCCTGCCCGACCGGCCCGGCATCTCCGTGAAACTCTCGGCGCTGCATCCGCGCTTCGAGGCAATCAGCCGCGATCGTGTGATGGCTGAGCTCGTGCCGCGACTGCTGGATCTCGCCCGGCGCGCCAAGACGTACGACCTCAACTTCACCGTCGATGCCGAGGAAGCTGACCGGCTGGAGCTGTCGCTCGACGTGATCGCGGCGACGCTCGCCGATCCCTCGCTGGCGGGCTGGGACGGCTTTGGGCTCGCGATCCAGGCCTATCAGAAGCGCGCCGGCGCGGTGATCGACTACATTCACGACCTCGCGCGGGCGCATGACCGCAAGCTGATGGTGCGGCTGGTCAAGGGTGCCTATTGGGACACCGAGATCAAGCGCGCGCAGGAACGCGGGCTCGACGGCTATCCGGTGTTCACGCGCAAGGCGATGACGGATCTGAACTACGTCGCCTGCGCCACCAAGCTGCTCGCCTTGCGGCCGCGCATCTTTCCGCAATTTGCAACCCACAACGCGCTCACCGTGGCAACGGTGCTGGAGCTCGCCGGCGCTAACGGCGGCTTCGAGTTCCAGCGCCTGCACGGCATGGGCGAAGCGCTCTACCAGCAGCTCGCCAAGGATCACCCCGAGATCGCCTACCGCACCTACGCGCCGGTCGGAAGCCACCGCGATTTGCTCGCCTATCTGGTGCGGCGTCTTTTGGAGAACGGCGCCAATTCGTCCTTCGTGGCGCAGGCGGCCGATTATCGCGTGCCTGTTACGGCGCTGTTGAAGCGTCCGGTCGATCTCATCGTGCGGCCCGATCACGCGCATCACGCCAAAATCCCGCTGCCGGGCGACCTGTTCGCGCCGGAGCGGCATAATTCTGCCGGCATCGAATTCGGCGAACGCGCAGCGCTCGATCGGCTGCTCGCGGACGTCAAGGCGGCGAAGCTTGATCTCAAGCCTATCGCTGACGCAACGCCCGAGCAGGCGGGCGCGGCGATCGCCGCGGCCGGCGCGGGCTTTGCCGGATGGAGCCGGACGCCGGCAGGGACCCGCGCGGCGGCGCTGGAGCAAGCCGCGCATCTGCTTGAGAGCCGCGGCGCGCATTTCATCGCGCTGCTGCAAGCCGAAGGCGGCAAGACGCTCGACGACGCGCTCTCGGAGCTGCGCGAAGCCGCCGATTTCTGCCGCTACTACGCCGCGCAGGGGCGAAAACTGTTCGGCGGCGAAACGGCGATGCCGGGACCGACCGGCGAGAGCAATGCGCTCGCCATGCGCGGCCGCGGCGTGTTCGTCGCGATCTCGCCGTGGAATTTTCCGCTGGCGATTTTTCTCGGACAGGTCACGGCCGCGCTGATGGCCGGCAACAGCGTGGTGGCAAAACCCGCCGAACAGACGCCGCGCATCGCGCGCGAGGCTGTCGCGCTGCTGCACGAGGCCGGCATTCCCAAAACCGCGCTGCATCTCGTCACCGGCGACGGCCGCATCGGCGCGGCGCTGACTGCAAACCCCGATATCGCCGGCGTCGTCTTCACCGGCTCGACCGAGGTTGCGCGCCATATCAACCGGACGCTCGCCGCCAAGGACGGACCGATCGTGCCGCTGATCGCCGAGACCGGCGGCATCAATGCCATGATCGCCGATGCGACCGCGCTGCCCGAGCAGGTCGCCGACGATGTCGTCACCTCGGCGTTTCGCTCCGCCGGCCAGCGCTGCTCGGCGCTGCGGCTGCTGTTCGTACAGGAGGACGTTGCTGACCGCATGATCGAGATGATCGCGGGTGCAGCGCGCGAACTCAGGATCGGCGATCCCGCGGAGGTCGCGACCCATGTCGGTCCTGTCATCGATGCCGAAGCCAAGCAACGCCTCGATGCCCACATCGCGCGGATGAAGACGGAGGCGCGGCTGCACTTTGCGGGCATCGCGCCCGAAGGCTGCTTCGTCGCGCCGCACCTCTTCGAGCTCCGCGATGCCAGCCAGCTCACCGAGGAGGTGTTCGGCCCCATCCTGCATGTGGTGCGCTACCGGGCCGAAACCCTCGCGCTAGTCCTGCAGGCGATTGAGCGCACCGGCTACGGGCTGACGCTCGGCATCCACTCCCGCATCGACGACACGGTCGAGGCCATCATCGACCGCGTCCAAATCGGCAACATCTACGTCAACCGCAACATGATCGGCGCCGTGGTCGGGGTGCAACCGTTCGGCGGCAATGGCCTGTCCGGAACCGGCCCGAAGGCCGGCGGCCCGCATTATCTGACGCGCTTCGCTACCGAGCAGACCGTGACCATCAACACGGCCGCGGCCGGCGGCAACGCCGCCCTGCTCGCAGGCGAGGAATAAGGCCCTGCGCCTGGTGCCGTTGCATCCTCGCGAAACATCGGTCTAATGCCTCCGCGAGCGACCCGCAGAAATTCCAGCGAGCGGGAAACAACAAGAGCGAGGGAGCAGCGCCGCGATGGAAAAAGGCATTTTTGCAGGGCTCAAGGTTCTCGACTGCGCGAGCTTCATCGCGGCGCCCGCGGCGGCCACCGTGCTGTCCGATTTCGGCGCCGATGTCATCAAGATCGAGCCGCCCGGCGCTGGCGATCCCTACCGCAATCTGCCCAATCTGCCCGGCTATCCCACCGGCGAGCACAATTTCGCCTGGCTGCTCGAGGCCCGCAACAAGAAGAGCCTCGCGCTCGATCTCTCCAAGCCGGAGGCGCAGGCCGTGCTCTACAAACTCGTGGAAGAGGCCGACGTCTTCATCACCAACATGCCGCCGCCGGTGCGGACCAAGCTCGGCATCACCTATGACCATCTCGCCCATCTCAACGACCGGCTGATCTATGCCTCCTTCACCGGCTATGGCGAAAAGGGCGAGGAAGCCAACAAGCCCGGCTTCGACAGCAACGCCTATTGGGCGCGTTCCGGCCTGATGGACCTCGTCCGCGCCGATCCCAACACGACGCCGGCCCGCTCCGTCGCCGGCATGGGCGATCATCCCTGCGCCATGGCACTGTACAGTGCCATCGTCACCGCGCTTTATCAGCGCGAGAAGACCGGCAAGGGCTCGCATGTCGCCTCCAACCTGATGGCCAACGGCGTGTGGGCGGCAAGCGTGCTGGCGCAGGCAAAGCTCTGCGGCGCCAAGTTCGGCGAGCGACGCCCGCGCGAACGCGCGCTCAATGCCGTCGCCAACCATTATCAGTGCAAGGACGGCCGCTGGCTGATCCTGTCGCTGCTCAGCGAGGAGAAGCAGTGGCCGACGCTCGCCAAATGCCTCGGACGCGAGGACCTGATCAACGATCCGCGCTTTGCCACCAAGCCCGACCGTCACGCCCGCTCGGTCGAGCTGATCAAGATCTTTGACGAAACCTTTGCGACCAGGGATCTCGCCGAATGGCGCAAGATCCTCGACGGCAATGGCCTGGTGTTCGGCATCGTCGCCATCCTGGACGACATCCCCGATGACAAGCAGATGCTCGACAACGAGGTGCTGGTGCCGTTCGAGAACGACACCATGCTCACCATCAACTCCCCGATCTGGATCGACGGCAGCAAGAAGGTGCAGCCGCGCAAGCCGCCCGGCGTCGGCGAGCACAGTGACGAAATCTTGCGTGGCGCGGGATACGACGAGGCTGAGATCAAGCAGCTGCGAGCGAAGGGGGCTGTGGGGTAAGGGGCGGGCCTCTCTAACCCAGTCATTGCGAGCGTAGCGAAGCAATGACGACGTGGAAATCGCGCGGTATGGTCATCGACAAAATCCAATGCCGCATGAGGTCCCAAGCCGAGCGAGGCGAACTTGCGGCTCGGTCCGGGATTCAGTCGAAAGAGCTCTTAACGCAGCGACAGCCAGCCGAGCGTGATCAGGATGCCGCCGACGATGACGACGACCGCGACGGCCCAGATGCTGACGCGGACGCTGCCGGTCACCTGCTTGGCTTCTTCATTGCGCGCGATCTGGCGATTGCGCTGCTTGTTGGCGTCGCTGGTGTCCGTCATGGATCATCCAAGTCGGTTGGGGCGGCCTAACGCGTCTTGATGAAGCACATGCCAATGCGGTTTGAAGCCGCCGCAGCTTGACAGGTGAGACCTTTGGCACAGGTCCATGACGTAAAACTCTTGTCGGCCGTTCCCGATCCCGCATTTTGCAGGGAACAATGCGCGCCCCAGCCGTCCTGATATTCGGTCCCGGCAAGCTCCCGGCTGCCGCGTGTCTGCGGACGACTGGCAAATCCGCGTGAAAAATCAGGATGTTTGCCGGTCGCAAAGGCGGTCAGGATGTCGCGACGGCGGAGCTGGTCGCCGACAAAATGCGGCGAGGCCGGCACAATGGTGGCGGTCGACGCCCCCTCCGTCAGCCAATCCACGCCCGGAAAGTGAAACCCGCCGATGCCGCGGGTCTGATGGCAGCCGGAGCAGGTGACATCGTTGAGACGGCGCTGGAAGCCCGCGACCGAGCGGATGTTCTCCATGCTGATGCCGCGCGCGGCCGCCTGTTTCAGCGCGCCGACGATGTCATCATCGGTGAAGACAGGATCGCTGTTGCGCTCGCCTTCAACCAAGCCGAACTCCGGCTGCAACGCTGAGCCATCGAGCCCGGCAGGCGTCGGCGCCACGGCCGCCTTGGCGAGATATTGCTCCGGGATCTGCACCGTGCCGCGATCGAACTCGCGCAGATTCGCGAGCTCAAGCAGCCAGGCCTTGAAGTCGTGGCGGAGCGCATCATCGGCCAGGATACGGTCGCGGTCGATCTGGTTCTCCAGCGTCGATTCCACGAAGGTCTTGGTGGCGGGGTCGTATTTGAACACCTTGAGCAGATAGTCGGAGCGGAAATCGTGCAGCGCCGATTTTGGCGCGATCGAGATCTGGATATTGGTCTCGATGCGATCGATCATCGCATCGTAGGGCGCAGTGCGGCTGCCGATCAGGCTCTGCCAGTCGCCATTCTCGAGCCAGCGCCGCGCCAGTTCGGCGCAGGTGATGGGCTTGCCGCTTCCATCGGTCTGGCGCGCATCGCGCGCCTTCATCACCAGGTTCAACGTCATCGGCAGGCGCGTCGCGGTGCTGCCACCATCCGGCCCGGGCCCGAACCGCGCCAGGCGATAGATCAGGCGGATCTCGCCGCAGGACTCCTGAGACACGTAGGCGCGGTCCATGCGGTTGACGATGCCGGCCAGCACGAAGCGTGTGTCGGCGGATTTCAGACTGAGGCGATCGAACAGCTGGACGTCAAAGCCGTCGCCGACGCCGATGGTCTCGCTCGGCGAAACCGCCTTATGCCGCGCGATGTAGCGATCGAACTCGGCATCGATGGCCGGCGGAATGTCCCTGAGCTGCGGCAGCCAGGCGAACAGCTGATCGTTCGTCAGCGGAAAATTCGCATTGCGTTCCGGCCAGAGCAGGCGCGAGATCGTCAGCACGTCGTCCTGATCGAGCCTCTTCAGCACATCAGGATCGGTGATGGCTGTGCCGCGGACGAGCGGCGCGTTCTCCGCTGCCGAGAGCGACATGACGCTGCCCAACAACAATATGCCAGCTAGGAGAATTCGCAGCGCGCGGCTCATGCCTCCACTAACACCGCGCCTGACAGCCTATTCAAGCAAAAAGGCGCCTCACACGGTGGTGAAGCGCCTCTTTGAAAGTCGCATATCGGACGTTTAGCGCGCGACGATCAGACCTCGGGGCGTGACCACCACCCAGTGGCCGTCCTGGCGCCGGATCGCATCGACGCGGCCGAGACCGGGGATGGGATCGCCGGCATAAACCTCGTACAGGCCGCCTCGGCCTTCGATCAACGCACCGCCATTGGCGACGTCGCGGAGCCTCCAGCCGTCGATCGTCGGCAGGCGGCCGACTTCGGTCTTGACCTCAGTCTTGGGCGCGGCAGGCGCGGGCGGCACGGGAGCCGGCGCAGCTGCGGCCGTCGCGACCTGGGTCGGGGTCGGCGCGATCGTGCCAGTGGTCTCCTTCGCGGGCGCGGCGGCGGCCTGCACGGGGGCGGCAGCCGGCGGCGTGGCGCGGAGCTTGTCGACGGTCTCCGACAGTTTCGCTAGCCTGGCCAGCGGTTCGGCCTGCGCCTTCTCGAGCTTGTCGAGACGGTCATTGGCGCGGTTGAACTGGCTGAGGCCGGTCTTCGAGGTGTGCTCGACATTGGCCTTGAGCGCCACGATATCGGCATCGATCCGGGCGACGGAGGCGTCCAGGGCGCTGGTATCGGCAACCTGGACCGGCGCCGGGCTGGCTGCGAAATGCATCATGCCGACGGTCGCAACCGCGCCACTAATGGCGCCGACGCAGGCCGCGATCGCGACGACCGCGGCCATCGCCGACAGGCGGCGCTTGCTGCCGGTGTCGCTGATCTCCTCGGCCTTGACATGCGGGGCGTACTCTTCGCGGTCCCAGGACCGCGCCGCCGGCGCCATCACGATCAGCCTGCCGGGGTCTGCCTCTGCTTTGGTCTCAGTTCTGGTCTCGGGCTTGGGTTCGGCTTGAGCTTCGAACTTCGGGACCTCGATCATTGGCGGCTCGACGTTCGGGGCATCCGCCTTGACCGGATCAGGTTTGGGCGGCGTCTCATGGTCGGGGGCGATCGAGGGGGCCTCGAGGCCGGCGGCGGCGTCAACGGCGCCAGTCCGGTCGTTCGCCCGGTCATTGGTCCCTTGGCCGGCCAGGTCGGACATAGGTTCGCTCACGGCTCAAATACTCCAGTCTAGGTTGACCTTTTGGTAACTTTCATTGCTTGCGAATTCCTTACCTCGGGACCCGCTTACCGAAATTTTAGGAACTCGTCCGAGGCCGAATTGGGTCGGGAAAATGGAACCGGCGTGGCGGCGTGCAACAAATCGTCAGACGATGCCGCCCCGCGGCAGGCGGTCCGGGATTTGAACAAGCTGGATGATTGAGGCGGAACACCGAGCGCAACCGCCAACCCGTCATCCTGAGGTGCGAGGCCTGCAATGCAAAGCATTGCGGGGCGAGCCTCGAAGGATGAACGGCCAGGATACAGCCGGGCTGTCGCCCTTCGAGGGCCGCCAAGGGGCGGCCACCTCAGGGTGACGGTGAAGGGTTAGTGTTCGCGTTCCCTAGGAGCTCACATCACCACCGGCTTATCCGGCAGCTCGTTCGGATGCACCCCTCCCGGCGGGAAATGCTTCGCCAGCTCGCGCGACACCGCCGCGATGCCGGCGATCACGCCGCGCTCGAACTGGCCCGCGGCGAACTCGGCCTCCATCGCGCGGCAGATCGCTTCCCAGCCGGCGGCGCCCACCTTCGCATCGATGCCGCGGTCGGCGATGATCTCGACGTCGCGGTCGGCGAGCAGCAGGTAGATCAGCACGCCGTTGTTATGCGCGGTGTCCCAGACGCGCAAATGCGAGAACACATCGAGCGCGCGCTCGCGCGCGCGCTGATTGCGGAATAGCGGTCGGCCGTCGAGCGCGCCTTCGACGACGAAACGAACCTGGCCGGAATGCGTGGTTTCGCTTTGCTTGATCGCCTGCTCGATACGGTCGAGCACATCCTGCGGAAACACTCGCTTCGCGCGCCAATGGTGCTGGAGCAGATGCCTGGTGATACGCCCGATGCCCATGACTACCAGCTCCCCGAGGCGCCGCCGCCACCGAAGCTGCCGCCGCCCCCGCTGAAGCTGCCGCTGTCGCTGGACGACGACCCGCTGCTCCAGCCGCCGGAGGAGGAGCCGCTCGACCACGATCCGCCCCGCGACGGTCCTGTCGATGCCGGAAACAGATCGGCGATGAAGGACAGCACAGAGGCGATGATCCCGGCGAGCAGGGCCAGCGCACCGGATCCCAGAATGAGCAGTGCCAGGAGGCCGATCACGCTGCCGGTTGCGACCGAGCCCAGCAGCCGTCCCAGCAGCGAGCGCAGGATGCCGCCGACGATGAGTGAAGCAAACAGGGCGAATGGAGCAAGCGGCCCGATGTCGTCCAGATTGGCAAAATTCACGCTGCGCGAGGGAGCCGGCAGCGGCTCGCCGTCGACGACACGCATCATCCGGTCGACGCCGGCCGAGATGCCGCCGGCGAAATCGCCCTCCCGGAATTTCGGCGTGATGACCTCGTCGATGATCCGCCGCGACGTGACGTCGGTGAGCGCGCCTTCGAGGCCGTAGCCGACCTCGATGCGCAAGTGCCGGTCGTTCTTGGCGACCACCAGGATCGCGCCGTCGTCGACCTTCTTGCGGCCGATCTTCCAGGCCTCCGCGACGCGGATCGAGAACTGCTCGATCGTCTCCGGGTCCGTCGTCGGCACGATCAGCACCGCGAGCTGGCTGCCCTTGCGCTTTTCGAAATCACTGAGCTTCTGCGACAGCGCGGCGATGTCGCTGCTCGATAGCGTGCCGGTCCGGTCGACCACGCGGCCGGTGAGCTGGGGGACAGCGACGTCGGCGAAGGCAAGTGAGGCGAAAGCTATGAGGAGCGTTGCAACGATCGCCGCACACCACACACTCAGTGTCATCGCCCGGCTCGACCGGGCGATCCAGTATTCCAGAGATGCCAGCGAGATAGGGAGAGGCCGCGGCGCACTGGATTCCCCGCCTTCGCGGGGAATGACGGCGGTGGGTGGGGTGAAGCCCATGCGTAACAGCGCGCCTACTTCGACGGCGCGGGCGCGGTGTTGAAATCGACCTTCGGCGCGGTCGAGATTTCCTTCTCGTTCTCGACCGTGAAGTTCGGCTTTTCCTTGTAGCCGAACATCATCGCCGTGAGGTTGCTCGGGAATGAGCGAATGGTGACGTTATAGTCCTGCACCGACTTGATGTAGCGGTTGCGCGCGACCGTGATGCGGTTTTCGGTGCCCTCGAGCTGCGACATCAGATCCTTGAACAGCGCATCCGACTTCAGCTGCGGATAGTTTTCCGTGACCACGAGGAGGCGCGACAGCGCGCTGGACAACTCGCCCTGGGCGGCCTGGAATTTCTGCAAGGCGGCGGGATCGTTCAGCACCTCGGGCGTCGCCTGGATGCTGCCGACCTTGGCGCGGGCATTGGTGACGCCGAGCAGCACGTCCTTCTCCTGCTGCGCAAAGCCCTTCACCGAGTTCACCAGGTTGGGCACGAGATCGGCGCGGCGCTGATACTGGTTCACCACCTCGGACCAGTTGGCCTTGATCTGCTCATCCTGGCTCTGGATCGCGTTGTAGCCGCAATTGGTGAGGCTGAGCGAGGCCAGCGCCGCCAGCACGGTCAGGATCTTGCGCATCAAATTTCTCCCGATGGAATCGGCCCGCAAACTACCAGATCGAGCGCATACAACGCCAGATGTCCCGCGCGGACGCGCGCGACACGTAGCCGGCTGACGCAAGCCCCTTGCCTATCATCACGCGACATAGTCAACTCACGACAAACAAGACGAAAAACAGCAGGGGAGCGCGCCATGTCCTCGTTCGAGACCATCCTCGTGGAGCGGCCGGAGCCGGCGATCGCCCGGGTCGTGATGAACCGCCCCGATGCGCGCAACGCGCAGAATCTGCAAATGACCTACGATCTCAACGCCGCCTTCGACGAAGCGGTTCAGGACGATACGGTCAAGGTCATCATTCTCGCCGGCAACGGGCCGCACTTCTCCTCCGGTCATGACCTGCGCCCCGGGACTAAGAATGCCGCGGGCACAGATTTTCCGCCGATAGGACATTGGGGTGGCTTTGCCGAGGCGAACGCCCACGGCCGCTTTGCGCGCGAGCAGGAAATATATCTCCAGATCACGCGGCGCTGGCGCAATCTGGCGAAGCCGACCATCGCGGAAGTGCACGGCAAATGCATTGCGGGCGGCCTGATGCTGGCCTGGGCCTGCGACCTCATCGTCGCCAGCGATGATGCGCAGTTTTGCGACCCCGTCGTCACCATGGGCGTTTGCGGCGTCGAATGGTTCGTGCATCCCTGGGAGCTCGGCCCGCGCAAGGCCAAGGAATTCCTGTTCACGGCCGACAGCTGGAGCGCCGAGGAGGCGCATCAGCTCGGCATGGTCAACCAGGTCGTGCCGCGCGCGGAATTGCCCGCACGCGTGCTGGAACTGGCGCGGCGGATCGCGTCAAAGCCGTCCTTTGCGCTGAAGCTGACCAAGGAAGCGGTGAACCGTTCCGTCGACGTGATGGGGCAGCCCGCCGCAATCGATCAGGCCTTTGCCCTGCATCAGCTCTGTCACGCCCATAATCTTCAGGAGTTCGGCATGGTGGTCGATCCATCCGGATTGCATCCTTCAGTGCGCAAGCCGGCCGCCGCGGAATAAGCGCCATGGATCTCAATCTCAGTGACGAGCAAAAGCTGCTGCGCGAGAGCGCGGAGCGCTTCGTGGCCGAGAGCTACGATGCCGGCCACCGCCGCAAGATGACGAACGATCCGCTCGGCTTCAGCCCTCATGTGTGGAAACAGTTCGCCGAGCTCGGCTGGCTGGCGCTGCCGATCCCGGAAGAGTTTGGCGGGCTCAGTGGCGGTCCGATCGAGGTCGGCATCTTGATGGAAGCCTTTGGCCGCGGGCTGGTGTGCGAGCCCTATGTCGCGACGGTCGTGCTTGGCGCCGCGCTGATCGAGCGATGCGGCAGCACGGCGCAGAAGCAGGCGAGCCTGCCCAAGATCGCGGACGGCTCAATGAAGCTCGCCTTCGCGCATTCCGAGCGGGCCGCGCGGTTCGATCTCGCCAAGGTCGCGACATCAGCGACCAAGTCAGGCAACGGCTGGCGCCTGACCGGCAGCAAGATCGCCGTGCTCGACGGCCACGCCGCCGACGAGATCATCGTCTCCGCGCATCTGCACGATCATCACGGACCCTCGGGACGAATCGGCCTGTTCCTGGTGCCGGCAACCGCCTCCGGCCTCGCGATCTCCGACTATCCGCGCCTCGGCGGCGGGCATGCCTGCAACATCGATCTGTCCGACGTGCATCTGCCGGACGATGCACTGCTTGGTGACGGCAACGACGCGCTGCCGACGATCGAATGGGCCGTCGATCGCGCGATGGCTGCGCTTGGTGCGGAGGCCGTCGGCATCATGCAGACGCTGCTCGACACCACGCTCGAGTACACCAAGATCCGCAAGCAGTTCGGCCGGCCGCTGTCCGCCAACCAGGTGATCCGCCATCGCCTCGCCGATATGGCGATCCAGCTCGACGAGGCACGCTCGATGGCGCTGCGCGCCGCGCTGAAGGCGGATAGCGCGCCGGTTGAGCGGGCTCGCGCAGCTTCGGCCGCCAAGGCGAAGATCGGTAAATGCGCCCGCTTCGTCGGCGAGCAGTCGATCCAGCTTCATGGCGGCATGGGCGTCACCGAGGAGCTCGAGGTCGGCGCCTATTTCAAGCGGCTCGTCGCCTTCGACACGCTGTTCGGCGGCACCGCGCACCACTACAGCCGCCACGCCGAGCTTGGCCGCAGCACCGCTTCGGCCTGAGAGGAGCGCATCATGGATCTGTCGTTCAATGCCGAAGAGCGCGCCTTCCAGAGCGAGGTGCGCAGCTTCATTGCGAAGAATCTCACCGACGAGATGAAGCGCGCGACCGCTCTGACGCCGTCGGTGTTCTCCGATCCTGATATCGGCATGGCCTGGCAGCGCGCGCTGCACGGCCGCGGCTGGGGCGCACCGGGCTGGCCGGTCGAATATGGCGGTCCCGATTGGACCCCGGCGCAGCGCTGGATCTTCGAGAGCGAATGTGCACGCGCCGGCGTGCCGAATGTGAATGTGATGGGCGTGAAGATGGTCGGCCCCGTCATCATCGGCTTCGGCAGCCCTGAGCAGAAGAATTTCTACCTGCCGCGGATTCTCTCCGGAGAGGATTATTGGTGCCAGGGCTATTCCGAACCGGGCTCCGGCTCGGACCTGTCGTCGCTGAAGACGCGCGCGGTGCGCGACGGCGACGACTACATCATCAACGGCACCAAGATCTGGACCACGCATGCCCACCACGCCAACCGCATGTTCGCGCTGGTGCGCACCAGCGACGGCCCGCGACAGCAGGACGGCATCAGCTTCATCCTGATCGACATGAAGACGCCCGGGATCACCACGCGCCCGATCCTCACCATCGGCGGCGACCACGAGGTCAACCAGGTGTTCTTCGACGACGTGCGCGTGCCCGTGGCCAACCGGGTCGGCGACGAAGGCAAGGGCTGGACCTATGGCAAATACCTGCTCGAATTCGAGCGCGGCTCGGGCATTGCATCAGCCAAGCTGCGCGAGGGGCTGCGCGCGATCACCGAGCTCGCGGAGTCCGATCTGACGGGGCGTGCCATCGACAGCCCCGATATCGCGACGCGCATCTCCGAGGTCGAGATCGACATCGACGCGCTTGAAATGACCGAACTGCGCGTGCTCTCCGCGCTGCAGACCGGACAGAATCCCGGAGCGGTCTCGTCAATCCTGAAGCTGCGCAACAGCGAGATCCGGCAGGCCGTGACGCGGTTAGGGGTCGACGTGATCGGCCACGACGCGCTCGCCGTCGAGCCGATGCGCCCGCTCTACAAGCTCAATCACGAGCCCGCGCTGCCCGAGGAGATGTTGACGGTGGCGCCGGAATATCTCAACGGCCGCGCCTACACGATCTTCGGCGGCACCTCGGAGATCCAGCGCGATATCATCGCGAAGATGATGCTGGGGATTTGAGACTCGCCGAATCTGGGAATCAAAGCCGGTGACCATCAATGCCCCAGAGAAAATCGCCGGAAGATATGTGACACGCTAAGCCTCTTCGGATCTAGATTACCTTTTGAGCTGGTATCATGGCAGGTGAAGCAATTCGGTGAGCCAATCTGCGTGAAAGACTCCATCGAAGCGCTGGATAGCCTGTTTTCGCCACCGAGCTCGAAATCCTCGAAGGACCGGTCCTCTTTGAAGCCATATTTGTCATTCGGGTTGCGCGGCTCATCGAGCCAAACCGCCCCAATCAGGCTGTACGATTTGCGCGCAGGATCCGCCAATTGAGATTTCGCGCTCTCGTTGACTGCGACAATGGCGCCATCGATTTCCGTGATGGCAAGCGGTTGAGCTCTTCCAGGCGAGCATGCGGAGAAGGGAAAGGACCTTGCGATCGCCGTTTTGGGCTGAGCTTCGAAGATCTGCTTGGGGTCGTCCTTCACGAGCAGCGACTGCGGCTTCTGGTTGACCGCGCCATCACTCGAGAACAAGAGATAGGGGCTTGCATCGTTTGCGATGGCGTCGTCCTTCGGCTCGAACTGATTCACACAGCCTGCATTGGGAGTGGTCGGATTGCCTTTGGCGGAAGGCGCGTTCCGGTCGTATTCAAACGTCGCCCAGATCATTTCGGGATGACCTTCGGTTCTAATGACGACGTGAAGGCCGATGAGAGACACCGTCACTGTTCGAGATGGGCGGCTTTTATCGACCTTCAGCTTGCCATGGTCTGCTGCAATCAGCCACGGCACCTGCGCCTGGACCACGATACGATCTTTCGGCGGATTGGCGTCGTCCACGATCTGCCATGCGGCCTTGAATTCGACAGCACCGACGGGCAGCTCTTCCGTTGCAGGCGCAGCCTGCAATTTCGCGAGTTGATTATAACCCTTCGTCTGAACGAAATCGACGAAAGTGGGGTTCATGAAGATATTGTAGAAAATCGGCCGTCCAGACGTATCAAGAAGGATCGCGTTTGAGCCTGCCTGAAGCACATCCTCGGCGTCCGTCGTCTGCGCTGCTTTCATCAATCTTGGCGCAAGTTCGAGCATCCGCCCCTTTGCATTTGCGACGGCGCCAAGCGAACCGACCTTGGGATCGGTGCCAAAGACTTCACTGTAGGTCTTATATGAGAGAAGTCTTGGCGTACCGTCGATGTTGTCCGTGACGTAAAGGAACGTCTGCCATGCCCGCTGGTAGAACTCACAATCGTTTCCGCGGCTTGGCTCGGAGTTTGATGGAACCGGAGCCCCGCCCGCAGAGAACCACCCCGGCGCGGCCGGGCATTCCTCGGCAACGGCAAGCGACGCTGAAATCAGCAGAGAAACCACAATCAACATTGCCATCTGAAAACGCATCTGGCTTCCCCATCAACCGTGTTCGGGTGCACCGGCTTTGAGCCAATCCTCTATGTCCTGAAGTATCTGAGCGCCGGTAACCACGGTGTTGTCGCTGAGCGTAATGGAGTAACCGGCGTCGGTGACGAACGGGCCCGTCCTGGGCATCTGCGGCATCGCAGGCGAGGTGCACCAGCCGGCTTTCAGTATTTGATAAAATGCCGAATTGACCTTGTTATTTGGATCGACGATCGGAACGGCATGTCCTCCACAATGCTTGTTCGGCACCACACCGGACAGGAACGCTTGATACGTGCCCTCCCAAAACACGCCGTGGCCGCTGTCAGCCGGATCAAGGTTTCCTTTCGCCGCGATCTTGTCGAGGTATTCCTGCAAACGAACGAAGGTTATCGCCATTTGAATTCTCCATTGCTGGATACAAAAAGCTCAAATCCAAATTTCATTGCACAAGTCGGCATCGGCGCGGCCGCATCGCCGCGCGTATGCATCGTGGCGAGGAGATAAGACTATTGCCGGAAGGCTGCCGTCTGCTCGCGGCCTCAAAAACCATTGGTAGAGATAAAATTCAGAACACGCTGAAATCGAAGTAATTCTAGATTGTAGCAATATAACCGCGCAATCAAGGCCGGATGGAAAAAATATCTGACTTTGCGGTGCACGCGTCTAATGTGGCGCGTCTTCGCTCCCAATACTCGCGACCGTCCCGGACCAGCCTAAGCGCAGATCCGCGACCCATACTCCGCAGCCATCGTTTTGCGAAGACTCGGAGTTGCTAGTTCGTGCAACTACGCAATTCAGTGGTTATTGGTCCCGGATCGGCGCGCGCCTGTGGCGCGCTGGTCCGGGACGACAATTGTGTTTGCCGCGACGGTTCGGCCTAAGCCGACTGAGCACTCGTCTTCGCGTCCCTGATCGCCTTCCAGATCTTCTGCGGCGTCAGTGGCGTGTTGAGCTGGGTGATGCCGAGTTCGGCGAGTGCGTCCATCACGCCGTTGGTCACGCAAGGCGGGCCGCCGATGGCGCCGGATTCGCCGCAGCCCTTGGCGCCGAGCGGATTGGTGCGGCAGGGCGCGGAATCATCCAGCGTCACCACGATCGGCGGCACGTCGTCGGCGCGCGGGATGCAATAGTCCTGGTAGCTGGCGGTGAGGAGCTGGCCGTCGGCATCGTAGGAGACGCCTTCATACAACGCCTGGCCGATGCCTTGCGCGACGCCGCCATGGATCTGCCCTGTCACCAGCATCGGGTTCACGGCAACGCCGACATCGTCGACGGTGGTGTAGCGCACGACCTTGGACACGCCAGTCTCAGGGTCGATCTCGACCTCGCAGATATGCGTCCCGTTCGGCCAGCTCGGCCCGTCAACCTCACCTTCGGAATCGACGCTGAGCCTGGCGCCGGTCTCCTTCTCCGCGAGATCGAACAGGCTGATGCGGCGGTCGGTGCCGACCACGGTGAGCATGCCGCCCTGATATTCGATGTCCTCGATCGAAGTCTCCAGCACGTTGGCCGCCTTTTCGCGCGCCTTCTGGATCAGATCGTTGGAGGAGACCGCAACGGCAGTGCCCCCGACGAACAGCGAACGCGAGCCGACGCTGCCAAAACCCATCGCGAGATCCGTGTCACCCTGCACGACGTCGATCTTGTCCATGGCGATCCCGAGCGTGTCGGAGATCATCTGGGTGTAGGTGGTCTGCAGCCCCTGCCCCATCGCCATGGTGCCGGAATGCAGGACGACGCGGCCCTGCGCGGTCGCGTGCAGGCTGACCTTCTCGGTATGGGCGCGGCCGCCGGTCCATTCGATGTACGACGTGAGGCCACGACCATAAAGCAGGCCCTTCTTCTTCGCGGCCTTCTTGCGCGCGACAAAGCCGTCCCAGTCTGCAAGCTTCGCGGCCCGATCGAGCATGTGCGCGAAGGCACCGGAATCGTAAACCTGCCCGACTGCATTGGTGTAGGGCAGTTGACCGGGCTTGATGTAGTTTGCCTTCCGGATTGCGCGCGGATCCATGCCGATTTTTCGCGCGGCCGCGTCAAACAGGCGCTCGACGATGAAGACGGCCTCGGGGCGGCCAGCGCCACGATAGGCACCCACCGGCGCGGTATGGGTCATCACCGACTTGACCTCGAAATGCACCAGCGGCAGATCGTAGACGCCGGTCTGTACGAACGGCCCGAGCACCAGCGGGATGATGTTGGCGGCGCCCGACGAGTACGCGCCGGTGCAACCGATCGACTTGACGCGATACGCCAGCACCTTGCCTTTCTCGTCCAGTGCGAAGGACGCCGTCGAAGTGAGATCGCGGCCATGGGTGCCACCGACGAACTCGTCGGTGCGGTCGCCGCGCCAGCGGATCTTCTTGTTCAGCTTGGTCGCGACATAGGCGACGATGCCGTCTTCCGGATAGAGGTTGGTCTTCTGGCCAAAGCCGCCGCCGATATCGCCGACCAGCACGCGCACGCTGTCCTTGGGACGCTTCAGCACGGCTTCGGCGAGCACGTCGCGGGTCGAGGCCGGGGTCTGCGACTGCACATGCAGCAGCAGGCGGCCGGTCTTGTCGATCTCGGCGATGGTCGAGCGCGGCTCCATGGCGGAGGGCACCAGACGCTGGCTGACGAGATCGAGCTCGACGGTGTGCGCGGCCTTGGCGAAGGCCTCGTCCACCTTGGCGGCGTCGCCATAGCTCATCGCGCCGACAATGTTGTCGGGCGCTTCAGGCCACACCACCGGCGCACCGGGCTTGACGGCCTCGACGGGATCGACCACGGCGGGCTGCACGTCGTATTCGACCACAATCGCCTCGGCCGCGCTCTGGGCCTCCGCACGCGACGACGCCACCACTGCCACCACCGCCTCGCCGGTGTAACGCACCACGTCATGAGCGAGCAGTCGCCGCGGCGGCACCGTCATCGGCTTGCCGTCGGGGCGCTTGAAGATGCTGAGCGTCGGAATGGTGCCGACGTCATCCTTGATCAGATCGGCGCCGGTGTAGATCGCGGTGACGCCAGGCATCGACGCGGCAGCGCCGGTGTCGATCGAGATGATCTTCGCGTGCGCGTGCGGCGAGCGCAGCACGTGCAACCACAGCGCGCCATCTTCCGGCTTGTCGTCGATGAATTGCCCCTTCCCGGTGAGCAGCCGCTGGTCTTCCAAACGCTTGACGGGCTGGCCCGCTCCGAAACGCAAATTGCCGGGAAGAATGTTCATTCCGTGGGGTCCTCAGGGTCTCTTGAAACGCGGGCAGCCTTTTAGCGGATCGAGCCATGCGAGACCAGCCGCGGTTTTGGGCGGAATATCCGCGATTTCATCATGCCGTCCCGTCAAGCTGTGATTCCGTAGGGTGGGCAAAGGCGCGCTTGCGCCGTGCCCACGATCTTTTTGGACAGTGACAAAAGTCGTGGGCACGCTCCGCTTTGCCCACCCTACGGCATGTGCACCCACGGATTCGTCATGCCCGGGCTTGTCCCGGGCATCCACGTTCTTTCGCGCGGCGAGGCGTGGATGGCCGGGACAAGCCCGGCCATGACGACTTCGGATAGGCCTAGGCCAACTCTTTGAGCGCCGCTTCCACCACCCTGCGCGCATCGGCCGTGAGCGGCGCCTGGGGCGGGATGGGATCGCCGACGTCGTAGCCCTGGATCGCAAGGCCAGCCTTGATGCAGGCGGCAAGGTTGAAGCGTGCGAAGGCCTCGTTGATGCGCCACAGCCGGCGCTGCAGTGCCATGGCCTCGTCCCAGCGGCCCGCCCGGCAAAGGTCGTAGAGCGCAACGCTCTGGCGCGGGATGATGCAGGCCGGCCCCGCCATCCAGCCGAGGCCACCGATCAGCATCACCGCCGCCGGGATATGGGCGGAGGCCGAGAACACGCGCAAGGAATCGCCGCAGCGGTTCATGATCGAGAGCAGCCGCCCGGTGTTGGTCGAGGCGTCCTTGATGTAGCCGATGCGCGGATGCTCGGCGAGGCGCGCGATGACGTCGAGAGTGAGGTCGGAGCGCTGGAATTGCGGATTGGTGTAGATGACGACGGGAATGTCCACGGCATCGGCGATGCTGCGGAAATAGGATTCGACCTGGGCGTCAGGAAGCGGGAAATACGCTTCGAGGATTGCCAGGATGCCGTCGGCACCAAGCTTTTGATAGGCCTGCGCCTGCGCCACCGCATCGGCTGTCGAGGTTGAGGCGACGCCCGCCACCACGGGCACGCGGCGTTTCGAAGCCTCGATCGTGGTCTGCACCACCGCCATCCGCTGCGCAGCATTGAGATAGGCGAACTCACCGGTCGAGCCCAGCGGTGTCAGCCCGTGCACACCGGCGCCGATCAGATCGTCGCAGAGCCTTGCGAGCACATCGGTCCGCACCGTGCCGTCAGCGCTGACGGGCGAGACGAGATAGGGGAAGACGCCGCGAAAATCGGTCATGTCGGGAATATGTCCGGGGAAAGCTGAGTCCAGTCTGGCAGGCGCACGATCCGTCGCGTGCTACCATGGGGTCCTGTTGCCAGCAAGCACGCCAGCCGCTCACACCTTCAGCAATCGCACCCGCGTGCCCCAGGGATCGACGGCCTCGACGCCGTCAGGCAGTTGCACGACGCGCGCGCCGCCCTTGCGCAGGCGCTCTTCCTGCGCGGCGAGGATGTCCTGCTTTTCCGTCACCAGCGAGAACCAGGCGAGTCCGGTCATCGCATCGTCGCGCTGGCCGGCGCCCTCGCTCTGCCAGACGTTCATGCCGAGATGGTGGTGATAGCGCCCGGACGACAGGAACGCGGCGCCGCCCCGGCTGCGGGTCGGGTCGAGGCCGACAGCGCCATGGTAAAAACTCTGCGCCTGCGCAAGATCGCCGACGCGCAAATGCATGTGGCCGACGCGCAGGCCATCCGGCGCCCTGGCATAGTCGCTGACGCGCGTGTTGGTCAGCGACAGCAGGTCGGGAATGTTGAGCTCGTCGGTCGCCATCTTCACGCTGCCCTCGCTCCACTGCCATTGCGAGGGATCGCGGTCGGCATAGACCTCGATGCCGTTGCCTTCGGGGTCGTCGAGATAGACGGATTCGCTGACGAGATGATCGGCAAAGCCCGACAGCGGCACCCGATGCGAGGCGGCATGGACCAGCCAGCGCGCGAGGTCTTTTCGCGTCGGCATCAGGAAGGCGGTGTGGTAGAGGCCGGCGGCGTTGTGCGGCTCGATCGCGGCGTGGGGACGAGCTTCCAGCACCAGCAGCGTGATACCTGATGTGCCGAGCTTCGCGGCGCTGCCTGAGCGCTCCATCACGGTAAGCCCGATCACGTCGCGGTAGTAATCGGCCACCTTATCGAGATTTTTCACCCGCAGCGTCACCATGCCGATCCGCATCGGCGTGCGACTGGCGTAGGTTGGCCCACCGCCTTGCGGATTGCCCTCGGCGCGCGCCGCGCCGGCCGCAGCCATCGCGAGCGAGCTGGCGCCGGCCAGTTGAAGCAGGGTGCGGCGGGTGAGGTCGATGGTCATCGGTCGGGGCTCGCTGAAAATGGTTTGGGGCCGTCAGGCGCAATTGGGAGATTGCTACACGTTGCCGTGAGGGGTTCCCAATCACATGTTGGTCGGCTACGGCCCTGAAGGACTGGCCACCCGGCCAGTTTCGCAATCGCCCGCGAGGTACCAGATTGAGGACAGCTTAGGGAGCCCTTCATGACCGACCTCACCCCCCTCACCTCGCTGTCATCGGCGCTGGCGGATGTCGTGGCGCGGATCGCGCCGTCCGTTGTCTCAGTCCATTCGCATCGCTCCGGCTCGACCGGCTTCGTCTGGAAGCCCGGCCTGATCGTCACCGCCGACGAGGCGCTGGCCGACGAGGGCGATGTCCAGATCGTGCTCGCCGATGGCGGCACGGTTGCCGCCACGATCGTCGGCCGCGACCACACGACCGATATCGCGCTGCTACGCGCTGAAACCAATATTGCCCCGGTCAAGCTGGCCGCGACTGTGCCCGCTCTCGGTGCGCTCTCCGTCGTGGTCGCCACCAACAGGGATGCGCCGAGTGCGGCGCTGGGGATGGTATCCGTCTCAGGCCAGGGCTGGCGCTCCTTGCGCGGCGGCGAGATCGATGCGCGGATCGAGCTCGATGTTCGTCTCCGTTCGAGCCAGGAGGGCGGCCTTGCCCTCGATGCTTCCGGCGAGGCCTTTGGCATGGCCGTGCTCGGACCGCGGCGCGTGCTGGTGATTCCGACGGCGACGATCGAGCGGGTCGCAGCCCAGCTGGAGACGCGCGGCCGCATTGCGCGGGGATATCTCGGGCTCGGACTGCAGCCGCTGCGGCTCGATGACGGCATCGGCGCGATGGTGATGAATGTCGACAAGGCCGGTCCAGCGGCCAGCGCCGGCATCCGCCAGGGCGACGTGATCGTGGCGGTCAACGACCAGAAGCTATCAGGCGTGCGCGCATTGTTGCGGACGCTGGGACCCGCCAGCGTCGGCCGGGTGGTCGATGTTGCGGTCCGCCGTGGCGGCGAACCTGCGAGCTTCAGGGTCACGATCGGCGAGAGGCCCGAGGCGTGAGCGCGGACATCTCGCCTGATATCGTGCTGTCGCTCGAGATCGACGATCCAGCGCTCGCCGACCGCCTCGCGACACTGCTCGGCAGTGTCGCGGGGCTTCGCGTTGCCGCGCCCGGCGAGGCCGCCAATGCGACGATCGTCGCCCGCGATCCGCGTGTCATGCCCGAGGATATCGCGCTGACGCAGCGCGAGCTCGACGTGCTGGCGCTGATGGCCGAAGGCGCCTCCAACAAGATGATCGCGCGCCAGCTCAACATCTCCGTGCATACCGTGAAATTCCACGTCGGCTCGCTGCTCGACAAGCTGGATGCGACCGGCCGCACCGATGCGGTGGCACACGCGGCGCGCCGCGGCGTGATCGAGCTCTGAGCAGCGCGCCTCAGGGGACAATTGCAGCCTCCGCGAGCGCGCGCATGCGGTCAGTATCGACAACGCGGCCATGGCTGATGACGACACGCGGCGGCGCATGAAAGCGCAATGCCTCGGTTACGTCGCCCTGGTCGAGGATGACGAGATTGGCTGCGCAGCCGAGGCCGAGGCCGTAGCGCTCGAGGCCGAGCGCCGCGGCGGCGCGCGTGGTGATCATGTCGTAGAGCGTCTCGAGCTCGCTCTTCTTCGTCATCCACAGCAGGTGCGAGGCCAGGAACGCCACCTCCAGCATGTTGTTGCGGCCGAGCGGATAATAGGCGTCGGAAATATCGTCCTGGCCGAGACAGACATTGATCCCGGCGCCCAGCAGCTCCTTGACCCGCGCATGCAGCGGGCCGGTGTGGGGGTCGCTGACGACGCTGATACGGGCCTTCCCGAGCAGGACCATCAGCTCGCGAAGATAGTTCTCGGGATAGAGCGCCATGGCGCGGCAATGATGAGCGAGCGCCCGGCCCTCCATGCCACGCGCGATCACCGCGCGCGCCATCATGCCGAGCGTGCGCATATTGGCATCGCCGACGTCGTCGAGCAGCATCGAGATATCGGCGCCGTGCTCGGCGGCAAGGTCGAAGCAGAAATCGATGTGGCGGCGCATGTCCTGCTCGTTGGCCTCGATCCAGGGGATGCCGCCGACGATATCGGCCCCCGATGCCATCGCCTCGCGCATCAGGCCGTCGGCCCCTCGATCGCGCAACAGGCCATCCTGCGGGAACGCGACCACCTGGATCTCGACGATGCCGCGAAACTCCTCGCGGATGGCGAGCAGCGCCTTGACGCCCTCGAGCCTCGCCTTGGTGTCGACATCGGCGAAGGCACGGATATGGAGATTGCCGTGGAGCGCCGCAAGCGCCACCGCGCGCCGCGCGTTCGGAATGATCCAGGAGGCGTCGTACTTGCTCTTGACCACCGCCGCGAGTTCGATCGCCTTCCCTGTCTCGCTCATGTCGGCGCCCTGATAGGCCTCCAGCGCCGCCTCCGACATCATCGGCAAGGTCCAGACCTTGCAAAGATGCAGATGTGGATTGACGAACGCCGGCGTCACCAGGCCGCCTCCGGCATCGATGACGGATTGCGCGGCGTGATCGAGCCGGTCGCTGATCGCCGTGATCACGCCGTCGGTAATCGCGATGTCGACAAGCTCACGGCTGCGCATGCGCGCGTTGGTGATGACGAGATCAGGCGGGCTTGGCATGGCAGGACTCTCACGCGATACATTTACGATCATGCAAGTTGGGTGCCGGGCCGGTGCGGCGGAAAATCGAGGCGGACCTTCAAGCCCGGACCATTGTCATGCAACATGATCTCGGCGCCATGGAGGCGGGCCACGGCCGCGACCAGACTCAGCCCCAGACCGTTGCCCGGGGTGTAGCGGCTCTGCTCGAGCCGATAGAAGCGCTTGAATACGTGGTCGCGCTGGTCGGCCGGAATGCCCTCGCCATCGTCGGCGATCGTAATCGAGGCGCCGCTCTCGGTGCCTTGGCAGATCACCGTCACCTTTCCACCTGGGCGGCCATGCTTGATGGCGTTGTCGACCAGATTGGCGATGGCGTCGAACAGCAGGTCGCGGTCGCCTGTGACGGCGACCTCGCGCTCGCCAGTGAGGCTCAGGCGCGTTGCGACCTGCTCGGCAGCGGCGTCGTAGAGTTCAACCACCTCGCCGGCGATCTCGGCCAGATTGAGCGGGCGAAACGCGCTGCGGCGGGCGCGCGTCTCGATCTCCGAGATCCGGGTGATCGAGGCGAACATCCCGAGCACGGCATCGAGGTCGGCGATGGTGTCGCCGATCAGGGCGGCATCGGCCGCATCGTTGCGCGGAGCATGATAGGCCTTTTCCAGCCGGCCCCGCATCCGCGTCAGCGGCGTGCGCAGATCGTGGGCGACATTGTCGCTGACCTGCTTGACCTCGCCCATCAGCGTCTCGATGCGATCGAGCATCTGGTTGAGGTTTTCGGCGACGCGGTCCCATTCGTCATGGCTGCCGCGCAAGGGAATGCGCCGGTCGAGGCCCGAGAGCATGATGGCGCGGCTGGTGGCATTGATCTCCTCGATACGTCCGACCGTGCGCCGCGTCACCAGCACGGCCGCGACGCCCGACAGCACGACCAGCAGCACGGCGACGGCGATCGTCGCCAGCTCGAGCATCGCGACGAAGCCGGAGTGGTCGCCGGCATCGCCGACGCGGCTGCGCACATAAGCGAGCGTGCCGACATAGACGTAAGCCATGATCGCCGCGACGATCAGGCCGAAGATCGCAATCGCGATCAGTGCCAGGCGGAAGGTCGAGGACCGGAGCGTGTTAGCCAGGAGCACGGAGGCAATATCCGATGCCGCGGATGGTGTGAATCAATGGATAGGCCTGGGCATCGTCGACCTTGCGGCGGACGCGTCCGACATAGACGTCGATGATGTTGGTGGAGGGATCGAAATGCAGGTCCCAGACGTGCTGCAGCAGCATCGCGCGGGAGACGACGCGGCCTTCATTGCGGACGAGATATTCGAGCAATTGGAATTCGCGCGGCAACAGCGGGATCTTGCGGCCGCGCCGGCTGGCATTGCGCGCGATCAAATCGACGGCGAGGTCGCCGACGCGCAGGATCGTTTCCTTGGCGATGGTCTCGCTGCGGCGGCCGAGGGCCTCGAGGCGCGCGAGCAGCTCGACGAAGGAAAACGGCTTGACGAGGTAATCGTCGCCGCCGGCACGCAAGCCGCGCACGCGCTCGTCGACCTCGCCGAGTGCGGAGATGATCAGGAACGGCGAGGCAACGCCGTCGTCGCGCATCTGCCGCATCACGGTGATGCCATCGATGTCGGGCAGCATGCGGTCGATGGTGATGACGGCATAGTCGCGTGCGGCGCCGTGGCTGAGGGCTTCGCGCCCTGTGGCAGCGAGATCGACCTCATAGCCTGATGTCGTCAGTTCCTCGACGAGCTGGCCTGCGGTTTCCGGATCGTCCTCGACGACAAGGATGCGGCGATGGCCTCCGGTCATGACAAACTCCGCGCGACGATCGCCACCAGATTATCCCGTTCCGGGGCTGAGCGGAACCACCCGGTGGCGATCGCGACAATGGTGCGGACCGGCGATGCTAGTACCAACTGTCCCCGCACACATTGACCCATTGCCAGCCATAGGGCGTCCAGCTCCTGCGCCAACAGCCGTCGTCGTAATAGTTGGCGTAGTAGAAGGGCGCGCCGAACACGGCAAACCGGTGGAAGCGATGATGCCGGAAGAAGAAGGCGTGGCGGCCGATGAAGGGCCTGCCGTGCCAGCCGCCGCCGACGAAGCGCGGCCCGATCGCCGCATGGGCGAAACGCACGCCACCGAAGCCAGGTCCGCCGACATGCGCGAAGCGAGCTCCGCCGAAGCCCGGCCCACCGACATGGGCGAAGTGTGCACCGCCCATGCCGCCGACATGCATGCCGCCGAAGCCGCCGGCGCGCATGCCGCCGCCACCGAAGTGGCCACCACCGCCGAAGCCGCCGTGACCGCCGCCTCCGCCGCCTCCGCCGCCACCTCGGGCCAGCACCGGTGAGCCCAGCGCCATCGCTGCAGCGATCGCTCCCGCAGCGAGGCCCTTGAGAAGCCTGTTGTCCATCGAAGCATCCTCCGTGCTGCGCGGCGATATCGCTGCCGCACCGGAGGGATCAGAGAGGAACGGACGGGCAGCTTCAACTTACAAGCGCGCCAGATTCTGACGCGGATGTTAGGATGCATGCTCTCCCCGCCGAAGAGCGGGGAGAAGTTAAGATGTCACGCCCGCTTGCCGTTGTTCTTCTCCGCGGCCCGGCGCATCGCCTCGGCGAGCGCACCCCCGCCGCTGGAGGATTCCTGCTTGCGGGGGACCGACGACATCACGCGGTTGGTGTTGCGCGTGTTGTCGCGCTGCATGCCGGGAGCGTCCTTCTTAGGCCCAACCTCGTCGTCGAGGCGCAGCGTCAGCGAGATGCGTTTACGGGCGACCTCGAAGTCCAGCACCTTGACCTTGACGATGTCGCCGGGCTTCACCACCTCGCGCGGATCCTTGATGAAGGTCTTGGACATCGCCGAGATGTGTACCAGGCCGTCCTGGTGCACGCCGATATCGACGAAGGCCCCGAAGGCGGCGACGTTGGTCACGGTACCCTCCAGGATCATGCCCTTCTGAAGGTCCTTGATCTCCTCGACGCCCTCCTTGAACACCGCGGCCTTGAATGCCGGACGCGGATCGCGGCCGGGCTTTTCCAGTTCCTTCAAGATGTCGGTGACGGTCGGCAGACCAAAGGTCTCGTCGACGAAATCCTTCGGCTTCAAGGTGCGCACGATTTCGCTCGAGCCGATCAGCGCCTTGATGTCGCTCTTGGTCGCCGCGAGGATGCGGCGCACCACCGGATAGGCTTCCGGATGCACGCCGGAAGCATCGAGCGGGTCCTCGCCACCGAGGATGCGCAAAAAGCCCGCGCACTGCTCGAACGCCTTTGGACCGAGGCGCGGCACATCCTTCAGCGCCTTGCGCGACTTGAACGGGCCGTTGGCGTCGCGATGCGCCACGATGCTCTGGGCGAGGCCCGAGCCGACGCCCGACACGCGCGCGAGCAGCGGCGCAGAGGCGGTGTTGACGTCGACGCCAACCGCGTTCACGCAGTCTTCGACCACGGCATCGAGTGATTTGGCGAGCTTGGCCTGGCCGAGATCGTGCTGATACTGGCCGACGCCGATCGCCTTGGGCTCGATCTTGACGAGCTCGGCGAGCGGATCCTGCAAGCGGCGGGCGATCGAGACCGCGCCGCGGAGCGTGACGTCGAGGCCCGGCAATTCCTCCGATGCGAAGGCCGAGGCGGAATAGACCGACGCGCCCGCTTCCGACACCACGATCTTGCTCATCTTCAGCTCGGGGAGACCTTTGACCAGCTCGGTCGCGAGCTTGTCGGTCTCGCGCGAGGCGGTGCCGTTGCCGATCGCGATCAGCTCGACGCGGTGCTTGATCGCGAGCCGGCCGAGCGTTGCCAGCGACTCGTTCCACTGCCGCTGCGGCTCGTGCGGATAGATCGCGGTGGTGTCGACCACCTTGCCGGTGGCATCGACGACAGCAACCTTGACGCCGGTGCGGTAGCCGGGATCGAGCCCCATGGTGACACGGGTGCCGGCGGGCGCCGCCAGCAGCAGGTCGCGCAGGTTCGAGGCGAACACGCGCACGGCCTCGGTCTCGGCCGCGTTCCACAGCCGCATGCGCAAATCGATGTTGAGATGCACCTGGATCTTGGTGCGCCAAGCCCAGCGCACGGTGTCGATCAGCCAGCGGTCGCCGGGACGCTTGAGGTCGGCGATGCCGAACCGCTTCATGATCTTCAGCTCGTAGGCGCCTGGCACGCCGGCGGGCGGCGCTTCCTCGGCCTGGATCTGGAGATCGAGGATCTCTTCCTTCTCGCCGCGGAACATCGCCAAAATTCTATGCGAGGGAAGTTTCGTCAGCGGCTCGGAGAAGTCGAAATAGTCGGCGAATTTTTCGCCCTCGGTCTTCTTGCCGTCGCGCACCTTGGAGGCCATGCGCGCATTGCTCCACACGTCTTCGCGCAAGGCCCCGATCAGATCGGCGTCCTCGTCGAAGCGTTCGACCAGAATGGCGCGGGCGCCGTCGAGCGCGGCGGCGGCATCGGCAACGCCCTTCTCGGCGTTGATGAAGCTTTCTGCGACGATCTTGGGATCGTTGCCGGGCTCGGCGAGGAGCTGGTTGGCGAGCGGCTCGAGGCCGGCTTCCTTGGCGATCTCCGCCTTGGTGCGGCGCTTCGGCTTGAACGGCAGATAGATGTCTTCGAGGCGCGCCTTGCTGTCCGCGGCCATGATCGAGGCTTCCAGCGCGGCATCGAGCTTGCCCTGCTCGCGGACCGATTCGAGGATGGCCTTGCGGCGGTCCTCGAGCTCGCGCAGGTAAACCAGGCGCTCCTCCAGGGTGCGCAATTGCGCGTCGTCGAGCGCACCGGTCGCTTCCTTGCGGTAGCGCGCGATGAAGGGAACCGTGGCGCCGCCGTCGAGCAGCGTCACTGCCGCCTCGACCTGCTCCGCCCGTACCCCAAGCTCCTGCGCAATTTTCTGGTTGATATTGGCCACGCGAGATTTCCTCTCTATTCCCAAGCACGCGACGCAGACCGAAATCCGGCCGCGGGACGCCGCTTATGGACCAACCGAGGTTGATTCATCAAGGTGCGGGGCGCAACCGTCGACAAGGGATTTTTTTGCCAGACCGATGCGATCTCGCCACAATCGTGGGGATGGCGCGGGGGCTTTTGCTTGCTTCGCTTACATTATTTAGCTCCGTCATCCTGAGGTGTGAGCCGCGCGGCGCAACACGCCGTGCGGAGAGCCTCGAAGGATGTACGGCCCCGCTACCGCAGCCGGGCCGTCGCCCTTCGAGGCTTGCTCTGCGCCGCTATCGCGCCGCAGCGCGCGCACCTCAGGGTGACGGTGATAGATTGCGCCAGACACCAGATCGTAGGGCACACCCTCGCCTCCTCGCGGCGTGTTTCGCCCGAGTTTTGCTTCGCGCTCGCTCCCTCTGCAAACAAAGGGCGCAGGGAAGGCCGGGTGCCGGCAGGCACCCGCGGTCTGCTGCGCGAAGATGTAGCGCAAGGAGACCGCACAGCAGCATACAGGTGGTGCCGAACACACGGCCTTCCCTGCGCGATGGTCGGACGGCTTATGCCGTGCTCTCCCGGGAGCCGAATTCCTTCTGGCCTCCCTCGCCTTGCGGAAGGTACCGGCACCGCGCCGGTTGACGCTGCTGCCGCATCCGCAAGACTTGACCGTAGCGACGACGGCCGGGACCACACGGTTTTGCCGTACGCAAGCTTTCCTGTTCCGCCCAAAGGCGATGCAGGACATCAAGCGCCGTTCGTACAACGCGACTTGCGAGATCCTCACGAGGCTCGGCTCAATCCACTGCCCCGCCCTGGTCCCACATCCGCGACGGCGCTGCCAGCGTCCACCGCAGCCCGATCCGCGGCTCGTGACGACGTACGACCGCCCCTTTTCGCCGGATCAGGATGGGCGAAACATACGACAAATCCGAATTTCGGTAAAGCGAAATATTTTTGAGTAGATGGCTTGATGCATTACGAAACAGGAGCCGACGGCAGCCGCTCCCACCCCGTCATTCCGGGGCGCGCCGCTTGGCGCGAGCCCGGAATCCATTCACCGTCACAGCGCGCTGCACGATGGATTCCGGGTTCGCGCTACGCGCGCCCCGGAATGACGGTCGGGGCTTGTTGTCCCTGATATCGCTGCGCTCCGTCCGGCTACGGCCTTGACATCCACCTCGGTTCTGCGGCTGGCTGGCGCGCCGGCTACCGAACTTCATAGGACACTCCATGCGCACCACATCGGTCGGCGTCTTCAAGATCGCCACCAAGGGCCCCGGCGATGTCTCCGGACTGATGCGGCTGATCCAGCAAGGCGCGATCGATCCCACCTCGATCCTGGCGATCCTCGGCAAGACCGAGGGCAATGGCGGCGTCAATGATTTCACCCGGGAATATGCCGTCGCAGCGCTGTGCGCGGCGCTGGCGCCGAAACTCGGCCTGACACCTGAAGAGGTCGAGCGGCGAATCGCCTTCGTGATGTCGGGCGGGACCGAGGGCGTGCTCAGCCCGCACCTCACGGTGTTCACGCGCCAGCAGGTCGAAACGCCGCCCGCCGGCATCGCCGGCAAGCGCCTGAGCATCGGCATGGCACAGACCCGCGATTTCCTGCCCGAGGAGCTCGGCCGTTCCGCACAGATCAGCGAGACCGCGAGCGCGGTGAAGGCCGCGATGGCGGATGCCGGCATCAGCGATGCCACTGATGTTCATTTCGTCCAGATCAAATGCCCGCTGCTGACCAGCGAGCGTGTCGAGGCGGCCGCCGCGCGCGGCCACAAGACGGCGACGATCAGCGCCTACAGCTCGATGGCCTATTCGCGCGGCGCCTCGGCGCTCGGGGTTGCAGTCGCGCTCGGCGAAATCGCGTCAGATATCCGCGATGAGGACGTGCTGCGGCGCTACGACCTGTTCTCGAAGGTGGCCTCGACTTCTTCAGGGATCGAACTGATGCACAACGTCGTCATCGTGCTCGGCAATTCGGGGACGTCCGCGAGCGAATTCGAGATCGGGCACGCCGTGATGAGCGACGCCATCGATGCCGCCGCGGTGACCGAGGCGCTGGGCAGCGTCGGAATCAGGCCTGGCGCGCAGGCAAAAGCAGGCCGCGAGCTCGTCAACGTCTTCGCCAAGGCGGAGGCTTCGCCTGACGGCACCGTGCGCGGCCTCCGCCACACCATGCTCGAGGACACCGACATCAGCTCGACACGCCACGCCCGCGCGGCCGTCGGCGGCCTGATCGCCGGCCTTGCCGGGACCAGCGCGGTCTACGTCTCCGGCGGCGCCGAGCATCAGGGACCTGCCGGTGGCGGCCCGGTTGCGGTGATCGCGCGGCTCTCCTAAAGCGCGATTGACATCGCGCTTTAGCTTGTTGTTTGAGCATGATCTCAGCGCAAACGCGTTCCGCGTTTGTCGCGGGAAACCCGCTTCACACTTTTCCGGATCATGCTTTATGAGAGGCCACCCCTCCGCCCGGCGCAACCCTGCCCTTCGCGCCGGCTCAGTTGATTCAGGCGGGCCCTTGCGAAAAAGGTGACGCCGCATCTTAGGGGATTTTGACTTCATGACCTTGCCGATGAGCTGGAACGAATGGGCGCAGCACGATGGCGTTGGCCTTGCGGCCCGCGTCCGCAAGGGCGAGCTGTCGGCAAAGGAGCTGGCACGGCAGGCCGCCGCCGCCGTCGCCAAGGTCAATCCGACGCTGTCGGGCGTGGTCGAGCTGTTCGACGACGTGATCGCCGATCCCGCCAAGGATGGTGCCAATCTCGCAGGCCCCTTCGCCGGCCTGCCCTTCCTGATGAAGGATCTGGGACCGACCATGAAGGGCCGGCTGCAGGAGATGGGCTCGCTGTTGATGCGCGGCAATCGCGCCGCGGCCGACACCTTCCTGACCGGCAAATTCCGCCAGGCAGGACTCAACCTGATCGGGCGCACCACGACGCCGGAATTCGGCGTATGCTCGTCGGCCGACAATCCCGCTGTTTACGTCACGCGCAATCCCTGGAATACCGATTACACCACCTGCGGCTCGTCGGCGGGCAGCGCCGCGATGGTCGCGGCCGGCGTGGTGCCGATCGCGCACGCGACCGATGGCGGCGGCTCGATCCGCATTCCCGCTGGCGTCAACGGCAATATCGGGCTGAAGGTCTCGCGCGGCGTGTTCTCGCTGGCGCCGCACACGTCCGACCTCACCGGCCTCGTCTCGATCCAGGGCTGCCAGTCGCGCACCGTGCGCGACACCGCGGCGTTCGTCGACCATGCCCGCGGGCCCGCCCCGGGCGAGTTCATGCCGTTCTGGACCACGGCGCAGCCCTACAGCGAGATGATCAAGCGCGATCCGTCAAAACTGCGCATCGCGCTGTCTCACACCTGGGGCGACTACACGGCGACATCAGAGATCAAGGCCGGGCTGGAGAAGACCGGCCGCTTCCTCGAAGGCCTCGGTCATCATGTCGACTACGCGCTGCCCGAGCTCGATTTCCGCGCCGCCTTCGCCGCGCAGACCACCTGCTACATCTCGAACTTCTCGGTCGTGATCTCCAACATGCTCGCCGCACGCGGGCTGGAGCGCCCGCCGGAAGACCTGATCGAGCCGATGAACATCCGGATCTGGGAAGCCGGGCTTCACACCAGCTTCGCCGACCGGGCCAAGATGCAGGCCGTGTTCAACACGACCTCGCGCGCCTTCGGCAGCTTCTTCGAGCAGTGGGACGTGATCCTGACGCCGATCACGGCGTTGCCAACGCCGCAGGTCGGCACCAAGCAATATCTCACCACCTCGGATAATCCTGACGTGCTCGACTGGTTCGGCAATCTCTGGCGCTTCTTCGCCTTCACGCCGCTCGCCAATCTCTGCGGCATCCCGGCGATCTCGCTGCCGATGGCTGCCCAAGATCACGGCCTGCCGCTCGGCATCCAGGCCATCGCCAAGCAGGCCAATGACGGCCTCCTGCTGCAACTCGCCGCCCAGATCGAGCGCGCGCTGGACGGCAAGTGGAACGGCGGCAAGAAGCCGAAGGTGCATGTCGGCTGAGGCAGAGCCGATCTGTGCAGCTTCGTAGCCCGGATGGAGCGAAGCGCAATCCGGGGGCGGCTCCAAGATTCCCGGATGACGCTTCGCTCCATCCGGGCTACGCACACGTCTAAATGTCGGCCCTAGTTCTTCACCGCCGGAATCGCGTCCTCCGGCTGCTGCTGACCGAGCTTGAGCATCGCGAGCGCCTTGTCGAGCGCTTCGCGCAAGGCCAGCGCCGCGGCCGCGCTGCAGCGTAAGTGCGCGGTCTGGACCACGTCGACCCTGACGGCGGCGCCGACCGGCATCAGGAGATTTGCGGCCAGCTCGATCTGGATGGCGCCGTTGTGATGGCCAAAGCAGGACGCGCCGTCGAAATAGATGATCGGCGCCCGCTCCGAGCTCGAGGTCGAAATGGTGACGGGGCCCTCTTTGGCGGCTGGTGTTTCGGGATCGGCCATGGGGTACTCCTCGCGAGGCAGGGAACGGACGCCCACCATCGTTGCTTCAGCGGGCGCTGTCGAGGCCAAAGCTGCCTGCTAGCTTCGCATGCGGGGTTTTGCGCGGGGCCTCGACTGGTCTAGAACATCACCATGTCCAACTCATCGACCTCACTTCCGTTCGAGGAACTTGCCGAGGCCATCAAGGGCCGCCGTTCCGATTACGGCCATATCAGCGGGCTCCAGCTCGACCGGTTCGCGCCTGGCGAGGCCTGGTCGAGCCTGCCCTACCGCCCTGTCTTCGTCGGCAACACCGAAACCGGCGTGCTGCATGGCGGCGTCGTCACCGCGATGCTGGACGAGAGCTGCGGCATGGCGGTGCAGCTGGCGCTCGACGGCACCAGCGCGATCGCAACGCTGGACCTGCGCATCGACTACCAGAAGCCGGCAACGCCGGGGCTCGCCATCAAGGCGCATTCGGTCTGCTACCGCACCACGCGCTCGATCGCCTTCGTGCGCGCCACGGCCTACCAGGAGACCGAGGACGATCCGGTGGCGACCGCCACCGCCTGCTTCATGATCGGCGCCAATCGCACCAACATGCTGGCGGACCGCCGCATGGACTCGCGCAGCATTCCGACGCTGGAGGCGCCTGATGATCCGGACGGCCCGTTCGCGAGCAGCCCGTTCGCGCGGGCCCTCGGCATTCGCGTCAATGATGACGGCACGCTGACCATGCCGTTCTCGCCAAGGATCATCGGCAATCCGATCCTGCCCGCGATCCATGGCGGCATGACCGGCGCCTTCCTCGAGACGACGGCGATTCTTGGCGTGCGGCGCGAGCTCGGCATCGCGGCGCTGCCGAAGCCGATCGGGCTCACCGTCAATTATTTGCGCTCCGGCCGGGCATTGGACACGATGGCCAATGTCTCGATCGTGAAACAGGGACGGCGTATCGTCGCCTTCGAGGCGCGGGCCTGGCAGGACGATCCGGCCAAGCCGATTGCGTCCGCCTTCGGTCATTTCATGCTGCGTCCGACGCCCGGCAGCGACGAGGAATAGGCGTATTTGACTTGACGGAACGGGCTTGACGTCGAACGTTGGAGCCTCACCATAGCGTTCCATCGAGAGGTATTCGCTTGCGGCATCCGATCGACATCATCGCCATGTTTGCCGCCATCTGGCTGCTGGCCTCGATGGTGCTCGACGCGGTGACGCCGAAGGAGCTGACGGCGGTCATGATCGCGATTGCGATCGCGCCCGCCATCGTCATCACCGCCGTGTTCTACTATCTGCGCTGCCCGCGCACGGATTTCGCGGTGATGTTCGCAGCGCTCTGGCTGATCTCCGACATCGCCATCGCCTTCATCTCGCCGAAGGAATTACCGCTCTGGCTGCTGCTGCTCGGCTTCGTGCCGGCGGCGCTGATCGGCATCGTGCTGCACTGGCAGCGCTTCCAGCGCCGCCATGAGCAGCTGCCGGCGCCGTCGGTAAAGCGCGGCTGAGGGTTGTTCACCTCTCTCCAGCGGGAGAGGTGAATCAACCCCTTCGGCCCAGATCAACGCGACAGCAGGTTCGTCTTCGCAAGGTCGATCACCTCGTCGCCGCGGCCGCTCATCACGGCGCGCAGCACCCAGAGGCTAAAGCCCTTGACCTGCTCGGCCGTGATGGTCGGCGGCATCGACAGCTCCTGCTTGGCGGTGACGACATCGAGCAGCGCCGGGCCGTTATGCGCCAGCATCTCCTTCATCGCGCCGGGGAGCTCGCCGGGGTCCTCGACGCGCCTTGCAAAGATGCCCATCGCGCGCGCCATCGCCGCGAAATCAGGATTCTCCAGATCGACATTGGTGTCGACGAAGCCTGCGGCCTTCATCTCCAGCGCAACGAAGCCGAGCACGCCATTGTTGAAGACAACGATCTTTACCGGCAGCTTTTCTTGCGTCAGCGTGATCAGATCGCCCATCAGCATGGTGAAGCCGCCGTCGCCCGACAGCGAGATCACCTGGCGGCCGGGCTGGGCGGCCTGCGCGCCGATCGCCTGCGGCATGGCGTTGGCCATCGAGCCGTGCACGAAAGAGCCGATCAGCCGGCGGCGGCCGTTCATGGTGAGGTAGCGCGCCGCCCACACCGTGGGCGTGCCGACATCGGCCGTGAACACGGCGTCGTTGGAGGCCTGGTCGCTGATGACCTTTGCCAGATATTGCGGGTGGATCGGTTTGCTGCCGGGCGTACCCTTCGCAAGTGAGTCCAGGCCTTCGCGCGCCTTCTTGTAATGTGCGATGGCATCGTCGAGATGCCTGCGCTGCGTCTTGGTCTTGAGCAGCGGCAGCAGCGCTTCGATGGTGAGCTTGACGTCGCCGACGACGCCGAGATCAATCTTGGCACGCCGTCCCAGATTTTCCGGACGGATGTCGATCTGCGCGATCTTGGCGTCCGTGGGGAGGAACTGCTTGTAGGGAAAGTCGGTGCCGAGCATCACCAGGGCGTCGCAGGCGTGCATGGCGGCATAGCCGGAGGAGAAGCCGATGAAGCCGGTCATGCCGACGTCGTAGGGGTTGTCGTATTCGACATGCTCCTTGCCGCCGAGGGCGTGCACGATCGGGCTCTTCAGACTTTCTGCAAGCTGCATCAGCGGCGCATGGGCGCCGGCGCAGCCGCGGCCGCAGAACAGCGTGATACGCTCGGCGCCGTTGAGCAGATCGGCGAGCGCCTTCAGCTCGGCGGCCTGCGGCACGACCTTCGGCGCGGCGAGCGCAAGCCCGCGGGCCGTGGAGATCGCGCGCTTCGGCGGCGAGCGAAACGCGACATCGCCGGGCATCGCGACCACGGCAACGCCGCGCAGGCCTAGGGCTGCGCGGATCGCATTCTCCAGCACGAAGGGGAGCTGGCTCGGATCGGAGATCAGCTCGCAATAATGGCTGCATTCGCGAAACAGGCTTTGCGGATGGGTTTCCTGAAAGTAGCCGCCGCCGATTTCGGCCGACGGAATCTGCGCCGCGATCGCCAGCACCGGCACGCGGCTGCGATGCGCGTCGAACAGGCCGTTGATCAGATGCAGATTGCCCGGGCCGCAGGAGCCGGCGCAGACCGCAAGGCTGCCCGTCATCTCGGCCTCGCCAGCGGCCGCGAACGCCGCAACCTCCTCATGGCGGACGTGGATCCATGCGATGGTGCCGCGGCGGCGCAGCGCCTCGGTCAGACCATTCAGGCTGTCGCCGACAATGCCGTAGATGCGCTTGACGCCGGCCTGTTCGAGCGTTGCCACGAACAGATCGGCTATGTTGTTGATCGCCATGTCGGTCTCCTGATCTCGCAAGTTACGCAAGATAGGACAACGCACCAGCGTGACGGCATCACGGCTTGTTTATTGCCGCGTCAGTCTTTCGCAATCGCCCGATCGTAGGCCTCGATCGTCACCTTCGCGCGGGCGGCGACATCGGCGGCCGACATGCCGGGCTTGTAGAGGCTGGAGCCGAGGCCGAAGGCGGTGACGCCGGCCTTGATGTACTCGGCAAAATTCTGATCGGAGACGCCGCCGACGGCGGCGATCATCACGCCTGCGGGAAGCACGGCGCGGATCGCGGCGATGCCGGAGGCGCCGAGCACGCTTGCCGGGAAGAACTTCAGGCCCGATGCGCCGGAGCGCGCCGCGAGCAGCGCCTCGGTCGGCGAGAACACGCCGGGCAGCGTCACCATGCCGTGCTGATGCGCGCGCGCCAGCACGTCGGTGTCGACATTCGGCGAGACCATCAGCCTGCCACCGATGTCGTTGAGGCGATCGACATCCGCAGCTGACAGCACCGTGCCGGCGCCGATCAGCATGCCCGATGGCGCGAGCTTTGCCGCAAGGCCGATGGAGCGGAACGGATCGGGCGAGTTCAAGGGGATCTCGATCGCGGTCATGCCGGCTTCGATCAGCACGCCGACGACGGCCTCGGTCTCCTCCGGCTTGACGCCGCGCAGGATCGCGACCAGGGGCCGCTGCATCGGCGGAAAGGGAACGCTCATTTCAAAAATCCTTCTACTTCATCCAGATCGCAGCAGCCGCCATCGACAGGCCGCGGCGAACTGCTTCATCGGCATCGATCGGAGTCACATTGACCGACAGTGCATCGAAAGCCTGCCGGTAAAGCGTCGCAAGGCGACCCGACGCAATCAGCGTGATGCCGGCCTTCGGCACGCTGCCGGAAAGACCCGCCGCCAGCTCCGTGCCGATCAGCGTGCCCGACAACGTCTCGCGCGCGGCGGCCGGCGTGCCGCCGAACAGCAGCTGCCGCGATCGCGCCGTGAACAGGAGATTGGCGGCGAAGGCCGGCGCCGCGAACGCGGCTTTCACGGCCGTCTTGAAACTCGCGGTGTCCTCGGCTTCGTCGGCGCCGGCGACGGCGAGCGACAGGATGGTCTCGCGCGAGACGACGCTGAACAGCTCGCCGGTCATGAAGGTGGAGAAATGCGCGACGGTGCCGTCCTTGACCCGCACCCATTTGGAATGGGTGCCGGGCATGCAGACCAGTGTCTCGCCTGCGGCCTCGAGACCGAGTGCGCCGAGCAATTGCGTCTCCTCGCCGCGCATCACGTCGGGTGCGACCCTGTCGCGCTGTGCGATGCCGGGCAGGATGCGGATGTCACGCGCCGCGCCGGGAACGCGCGCGGCCTGCTTCAGGATCGCCGCGAGCGGCGCCGGCGTGTCGACATAGCCGGCCTCGACCCAGCCGGTCTTGGCGCCGGCCATGCCGCAAACCAGGACCGGCAGATGATCGGGCGCGCTCACGGCAGCAAGATGCGCTTGCAGCACGCCGGGGAAGCCGGCCTTGGCCGCCGCCAGCATGCCCTCGTCGCTGCGGCGCTCGGCGAGCACGCGTCCGGCGCGATCGACCAGCCAGAGCCGGAAGCTGCTGGTGCCCCAGTCCACCGCGACATAAGCGGGTTCGGTCATTTCGAAACGTATCCTCGTCTCACGGCTGAGACGCCGTCTCACGACAACGCGACGGCATCCCGGCAAATCTGTCCCGGGAATATCGGCAATTGCGGCCCTAAACCAGCGTTTTCTCGCAAGGTCGGGCATGGGGCGCGCTGGCACACCGCTTGCTGAAGCTGTTCCTGTTCACGCCAGCGAACGCGCAGCAAGACGCGTCAACATCAGATGAGGAAACCCATGGAGATCGGCTATTTCACGATGCCTTCGCATCCGCCGGAGTGCGGGTTGAAGGAAGGACATGACTGGGACCTGCAGGTCATGCGCTGGCTCGACGAGCTCGGCTATCAGGAGGCCTGGGTCGGCGAGCACCACACCGCGCCCTGGGAACCCAATCCCACGCCGGACCTCTTGATCGCGCAGGCCCTGATGCAGACCAAGCGTATGCGGATCGGACCGGGCGGCTTCCTGCTGCCCTATCACCACCCGGCCGAGCTCGCCAACCGCGTCGCCATGCTGGACCATCTCTCCGAGGGCCGGCTGAATTTCGGTGTCGCAGCTTCGGGGCTGCCGAGCGACTGGGCGATGTTCAACGTCGACGGCATGAGCGGGCAGAACCGCGACATGACGCGCGAGGCGCTGGAGATCATCTTGAAACTCTGGACCGAGCCCGCGCCGTTCACCCACAAAGGAAAATTCTGGACGGTGACCAAGCCGGACACGATGTTCGATTTCCTCAAGCCTCACATCAAGCCGTTGCAGGCGCCGCATCCGCCGATCGGCGTCGCCGGGCTGTCGAAGAATTCGGACACGTTAAAGCTCGCGGGCGAGCGCGGCTTCATCCCGATGAGCCTCAACCTCAACCCGGCCTATGTCTCCAGCCATTGGGACTCGGTCGAGATTGGCGCCGCGAAAACCGGCCGCAAGCCGAACCGGCAGGACTGGCGCCTGGTGCGCGAGGTGTTCGTGGCCGACACGGATGAAGAGGCCTGGAAGCTCTCGACCGGCGACATGATGGGCCGGATGATGAGCGAGTACTTCCTGCCGTTGCTCGGCCATTTCGGCTTCAAGGACTATCTCAAGCACGCCCCTGACGTGCCCGACAGCGACGTCACGGTCGAATATTGCGCCAAGCGGAACTGGGTCGTCGGCTCGCCTTCGACCGTCGCCGAGAAGATCGAAAAGATCTACGACGAGGTCGGCGGCTTCGGCGTGCTGCTGGTGTTCGGCTTCGACTACAAGCACAAGCCGGAAGCCTGGCACCGCTCGCTCGCGCTGCTGAAGAACGAGGTGATGCCGCGCCTGACGCATCTCGGCTCCGCGAAGAAGGCAGCTTGACGCATCGCGGGTGCGGCGTGAACCTGCCGCACCCGCCTCTGTTTTGGAGATTGTCGCGTGAGCGTCGACGCAAAGGAGTTCAAGCAGGCGATGCGCCAATGCGCCGGCGCGGTTGCGCTGGTCACTGTCGGCGCCGAGCACGGCAAGCGCACCGGATTGACGGTGACGTCGGCAACCTCGCTGTCGGACGATCCGCCGTCGCTGATCGTCTGTGTCAACCGCAACGCCAGCGCGCACGCCCGCATCCGCGAGGAGGGCGCGTTCGCGATCAACTTCCTGCATGAGGATCACGCGTTGCTGGCGCTGACCTTCAGCGGCCAGAAGGGCGTCAATGGCGATGACCGCTTTGCCTTCGGCCGATGGACGCGCGGTGCTACAGGCGCGCCGGTTTTGACGGACGCTGTCGCGGCGTTCGATTGCGTGCTGGCGCAGGAGTTCGAGACCAAGACGCACTCGATCTTCATCGGCGAGGTACGCAGCGCGACGCATTCGGCCGCGGCCGCGCCGCTGGTTTACCTGCGCAGCAGTTTCCACACGCCGCAGGAAATCCGCGAGACCGTTTCAGTCGGCGACTTCGACTCACGGCATCTGAGCTGGACGGATTTTTCGTGAGGGGGGCGCCTCTCGCCGCGAAGTACGGTATCGTAGGGTCGGAAAAGCGAAGCGTGCCCACGTCCTGCAACACTCGGTGAGAGATGGTGGGCACGGCGCAAGTGCGCCTTTGCCCACCCTACGATTCCGAGCCTGGACGGATTTTCATAAGGGCAGCGCTTCTCGCCGCGAGTACGGTATCGTAGGGTGGGCAAAGCGAAGCGTGCCCACGTCCTGCAACATTCGGCGAGAGATGGTGGGCACGGCGCAAGTGCGCCTTTGCCCACCCTACGATTCCGAGCCAGCGGAGAGATATCCCTCACTCGTCTCGCTGCATGCGGTTGGACACTACCGCGCGGTCTCGATCTTCAGCTGCTTGATCTTCCGGTACAGCGTCGCGCGGCTGAGCTTTAGCGCGCGGGCGGCTTCGGTGACGCGGCCGGCGTGCTTGCGGAGGGCCTCGACGATCGTGGCGCGCTCGGCCGTTGCGAGATCGCTCTCCGCAGTTCTCCCGCCGAACGGCGGCAGGTCGAGATCGGCATCGGTGATGACGCCGTCCTCCGCCGTGCAGCCGGCGAGGCGCAGCACGTGGCGGAGCTGGCGCATGTTGCCGGGGTAGGGATAGGCCGAGAGCCGCGCCCAAGCTTCAGGCGAGAGGCGGCAGTTCGGCGCTTCCTCGCGCGCGATCTGGCGGATGATGTCGTCGCGGTCGGCGCGGTCGCGCAAGGCTGGCAGGTGCACCTCCATGCCGCGCAGGCGGAAATAGAGGTCGGCACGGAAAGCCCCCTCCTCCGCCATGCGGCCGAGATCGCGATGGGTGGCGCTGATCAGGCGGATATCGACGGCGACAGGCTTGAGCGCGCCGAGGGGCCAGACCTCGCGGTTCTCCAGCACGCGCAAGAGCCGCGTCTGCAACGCGATTGGCATGTCGCCGATCTCGTCCAGGAACAGCGTGCCGCCATCGGCCTGCACGATCAGGCCCTTCGAGCCGTCGCGCCGCGCGCCCGTGAAGGCGCCGGCCTCGTAGCCGAACAGCTCGGCGTCGATCAGGCTCTCCGGCATCGCCGCGCAGTTCAGCGCTATGTAATTGTTGCGCGCTCGGTTGCTGGCGGCGTGAATGGCGCGCGCGAACACGTCCTTGCCGACGCCGGTCTCGCCATGCAGCAGCACCGGCAGATTATGATCGCCGATGCTCTTCAGGCGCTTCACGCTCTTGACCATCCTGGGATCACGCCCGGCCAGCCGATGCAGCGCGTCGAAGCGATCGACGGGTGCATCGTGACGCAGCGGGGCAGATCTTGCGCGCAGCGGCGGGGAGACATGGCTCTGGCCCAGCGGCCGGCCATCAGCGCGGCGCAGCTCGACGATCTCGTCCGCGTTGCGCGTATGATCGTGCTTGATGTAGCGCGCCAGATCGATGCCTGAGGCAATCAGGCCGTCGGTGAGACCCAGCAAGGCGCGCGCCGAGCGGCAGGCGCCGACGATGCGGCGGTCATCGTCGTAGGCGAGCAGGCCGCTGCCGCCATCGCCGGGCACGGTCGCGATCCAGGCATTGCGGAAATGATCGCGGAAGATCGCGCCTTCCATCCGCCGGGTCGCTTCCATGGTCACCGCGAGCGCGAGCTGATGCGCGGCGCGCTCGAGATCCTCGCGGCAGGAGGTGATGTTGACAGCGCCGGCGAGGTGCCCGGCCTGGTCGAACAGCGGCGCAACGGCGCAGGAGAACATGTGCCACTGCGCGCGAAAATGCTCGTCGCGATGCACCAGGATCGGCTTCTGCTCGGCGAGGCAGGTGCCGAGGCCGTTGGTGCCCTCGAAGGTCTCGGCGAAGTTCGAGCCGGTATAGATCTTCCAGTCCATGAACATCCGCGCGTCGGCCTCTCCAGGCAGGCGGCTGAACAGCATGGTCGCGTTGGCATCGGCCAGATTGACGCAATAGCCGGCGTCGCGCAGCACGCGGGCTAGATCGTCGAGCTCGGGCGTCAGCAACCGGATGGTCTCCTCCATCGGCTCGGCGACGTGACGGATCTCGGCTTCGGTGAGCGTCTGCGGCGGGCCCAGGCGGGCGGGATCGAGCTTGTGGCTGATCAGGCAGCGTCGCCAGGAAATTTCGATGCGCGAGGAGGCATCGACGTCGGCCAATTGATTGGCCACGGACAAGACACGGGCGACATGGTTCGAGGCCGAAAGGCTGGCCATCGCGGCGTCTCCACCCTGTATTATTGTGCAAAGTCTGGCACCACAGGCGGGGATGTCAATCGGGAACCGGTTTCGCAGTCATTCCGGGGCGGCTCGAAGAGCCGAACCCGGAATCTCGAGATTCCGGGTTCGCGCTAACGCGCGCCCCGGAATGACGTTGCGTTGCTATTGCTGCACCGCCCTCACCACGTGTCGATGCACGGCCGCTTCTTCTCCGTCCGCGCCGGCGGCTTCGGCACGGACCGCAGCCCCGCCATGATCCAGCGGCGCGTTTCGGCGGGATCGATGACGTTGTCGATCTCGAACACCGAGGCGATCGAGACCGCCTTGCCGTTGGCATAGAGCTCGGCGACCTTGTTGCGGTAGTAAGTCTCGCGCTCCCCGGGATCGGCGATCGCCTCCATCTCCTTGCGGAAGCCGAGGCGGACATAGCCCTCCAGGCCCATGCCGCCGAACTCGCCGGTCGGCCAGGCCGCGGTGAAGAAGGAGGCGTGGAAGCCGCCGCCGATCATCGACTGCGCCCCGAGACCATAGCCCTTGCGCAGCACGATCCCGAACAGCGGCACCGTGAGGCTCGCGCCCGTGACGAACATGCGCGAGACGTGGCGGACGATCGCGGTCTTCTCCGCTTCCGGGCCGACCATGAAGCCGGGCGTGTCGCAGAGCGAGACGACAGGCAGATCAAAGGCATCGCAGAGCTGGAGGAAGCGCGCCGCCTTGTCGCCGGCATCGGCATCGATGGCGCCGCCGAGATGGCGCGGATTGTTGGCGATCAGGCCGAACGGTTTTCCTTCGATGCGGATCAGAGCCGTGATCATGCCGACGCCGTAGTCGCGCCGCAGCTCCAGCACGCTGTCCTTGTCGGCGACGAGATCGATCACGCTGCGGATGTCGTAGACGCGCAGACGGTTCTCGGGGATGGCGCGGCGGAGCAGGCGCTGGTCGGCCGCTTCCCAATCCTTCACTGCGCCCTGAAAGTAGGACAGGTATTTCTGCGCGACCGAGGTCGCCTGCTCCTCGTCCTCGACGAGAATGTCGATGACGCCGTTCGGGGACTGGAACGAGACGGGGCCGACCTCGGCCGGGTGATAGACGCCGAGCCCGCCGCCCTCGATCATCGCAGGGCCGCCCATGCCGATCGAGGCGTTCCTGGTGGCGATGATGACGTCGCAGCAGCCGAGCATCGCGGCGTTGCCGGCGAAGCAATAGCCGGAGACGATTCCGATGACTGGCACGAGCCCGGAGAGCCTTGCGAACTGCACGAAGGACGGACCATCGAGGCCGGTCATGCCGAGCCGGTCGGTGTCGCCCGGCCGGCCGCCGCCGCCTTCGGCATAGAACACCAGAGGCACGCGCCAGTCTTCCGCAAGCGTCAGCATGCGGTCGATCTTCTTGTGGTTCATGTGGCCCTGCGTGCCCGCGAGCACGGTATAGTCATAGGCCAGGACGATGCAGCGCGCCCCCTCGGGTCCGAACTTCTCGGCGTTGACGGTGGCGAGGCCCATGATGAGGCCATCGGCCGGCGTGTTCTTGATGAGATCGTCGAGCTTGCGCCGGCGCCGCTGCGCCGCGATGGCGAGGCTGCCATACTCCATGAACGAGCCGTCATCGACCAGCTGCGCGACGTTCTCGCGCGCGGTGCGCTGGTTGGTGTTGCGGCGGCGCTCGACCGCGGCCGGGCGGTTTTCATCGAGCGTGTTGGCGTGGCGCGCAATCAGCTCGGCGAGATCAGGGCGGATGTGGTCGAGATCGATGTCGGTCTCGACAGCCGCGTGATCGGCCGCCACGTCGAGCGGCTCCAGATAAAGGATCGGCTCGCCATGCAGCAGCGTGACGCCGTCGCCGGCCGCGAGCTTCATGACGCGGCCACCCTGCTCGGCCATGACGAGATGCTCCATCTTCATGGATTCGATCACGGCGAGCTGCTGGCCGGGGCGCACGATCTCGCCCTCCCTGACCTGAATGGTAACGATGGTTCCCTGCAGCGGTGCGGCCACCATGACCGCGCCCTCGGGCACCACTCGTGCCACGTGCGCCCCGGCGGCGTGTGCACCGCCGTGCTCGGTTGCGGCAAAATAGAGCGGCTTGGCGGCGCCATCGGCCGCCTCGACCAGCTTGGCGATGTTGCGATCGATGAAATCGGTCGCGATGCGGTTGGTCCGGAAATCAGGATGCGCCAGCACCGCCTGGAGAAAGGCGATGTTGGTGACGACGCCCTCGATCCGGAACTCGCGCAGTGCGCGCGAGGCCTTTGCGACCACGTCGTGCCAGGACTCGCCCGGCGTATGCACGATGACTTTTGCAAGCAGGGAATCGAAGGCCGCGCTGGTCTTGTAGCCGGCATAGCCAAAGCTATCGACGCGGACGCCGGGGCCTGACGGCGGCTCGAACACGGCGAGCACGCCGCCGGTCGGATGCGTCGCGCCCGTCTCGTCCAGCGTCTCCATGTTGACGCGCAGCTGCATCGCATAGCCGCGCGGCTTGGGAATCGCACCTTGCGCGAGACCGAGCGTTGCCAGCGACGAGCCCGCGGCAATCGCGAGCTGGGCACGGACGAGGTCGAGGCCGAGCACTTCTTCGGTGACAGTGTGCTCGACCTGGAGCCGCGGATTGGCCTCGATAAAGGCAAAGCTGTCCTCGGCGGTGCCGTCGATGAGGAATTCGAAGGTGCCGAGATTGTCATACGATGCCGCAGCCGCAAGCTGCTTCGCGGCCTCGATGATACGGCCGCGCAAGCTGTCACTCAGTGACGGGCTCGGCGCCACCTCGATCAGCTTCTGGTGCCGGCGCTGGATGGTGCATTCGCGCTCCCAGAGATGCGAGATCGCACCGTGACGGTCGCCGATGATCTGCACCTCGATGTGGCGTGCCTGCCGGATCAACTTCTCGGCATAGACGCCGTCGAAGCCGAACGCCGCCTTGGCCTCGGACTGGCAGCGCGCATAAGCCTCGGCGAGATCGGCGGCGTTCTCGACGACGCGCATGCCGCGGCCACCGCCGCCCGCCATCGCCTTGATCACGATCGCCGCATTGCTGCCGAGCGAGGTGAAGAACGCCGAAATCTCCTCCAGGCTCGAGGGACCGCTGGTGCCCGCGATGACGGGCACGCCGCAGCGCTTTGCCAATTGTCGCGCCGCGACCTTGTCGCCGAACAGCTCCAGTGCGGCCGGCTTTGGTCCAACGAAGGCGATGCCCGCGTCAGTGCAGGCTTTTGCGAATGCCGCGTTCTCGCTGAGAAAACCATAGCCGGGATGCACGGCATCGCAGCCCGCGCTCTTCGCCGCCTTGACCACCGCCTCGATGTCGAGATAGGCCCTTGCGCCGCGGCCGGGGATTTCGACCGCCTCGTCCGCGACGCGCACATGCAGCGAGAGCGAATCGTCAGCGGGATGGATCGCGACCGTGGCGATCCCGGCATCAGCCGCGGCGCGCGCGACGCGGATGGCGATCTCGCCGCGATTGGCGATCAGGAGCTTCTTGAACGACATCGTCTCTCTCGCTCAGACTGCGGCAGGCTGGTTCGGGTTGAGGTCCTGCTTCTTCACCTTCCCCGTCGCGGTCAACGGCAATGCCTCGATGATACGTATCTCCGGCACCTTGTAGACGGCCATGCGCTCGGCGCACCAGGCGCGAATGTCCTCGGCGGAGATGGTGCCTGATGCCTCCGGCTTGAGCTGGATATAGGCTACCGGCACTTGCCCCTTGTCAGGATCGTCGCGCCCGACCACGCCCGAGCCCAGCACCTTCGGGTGCTGGCCGAGCAGCGCCTCGATCTCCGGCGGAAACACGCTCATGCCCTTGACCTTCAGCATCTCCTTGCGGCGGCCGAGGAAGTGCAGAAAACCGTCCTTGTCGATCGCGCCGATGTCACCGGTGCGGAGCCAGCCATCGATCAGCGACTCCGCGGTGGCCTCCGGCTTATTCCAGTAGCTCTTGAGCAGTGACGGCGTCCGCACCCGGATCTCGCCTTCGGCGCCGAGCGGCAGCAATGCGCCAGTCTCGAAATCGGTGATCTTGAACTCGGCGCCGGGGACCGGCAGGCCGACGAAGATCGGCTGGTTGTTGAGGTCGAAATCGTCGTCCTGGAAGCCCGCGGTGAAGGTGTTGGAGGTGTGGGTCTCGGTCATGCCCCAGGCCGCCTCCATCAGGATGGTGCCGGTGAGGTCCTTCCAGCGCTTGCGATAATCGGCATTGAGCTTCTTGACGAAGGAGACGACGCGAACCTGCTGCAGCGATGACAGATCGAACTCGCTCCAGCGCGGATGGTCCATCAGCTCGACGGCGCAATCGACCGGCATCGCCGTGATCGTGACCTTGTACTTGTCGATCGCGGCCATCGCGCCGACGGCGTCCCAGCGGGCCAGCAACACCAGCGTCCCTCCGGCGAACAGCGGGAAGATCAGGCCGGCGTTTTCGCCGGCGATCCAGAACTCCGGAAAGAACGACAGGGAGACGCTGCTCTCATCTGATTGCATCGAGACGCCATAGTTGGCGGCGGCCGTATAGACCATGTCGCGGTGGGTATGGACGCAGCCCTTGGGCATGCCGGTGGTGCCGCCGGTGTAGTTGAGCGCCGCGACCTCATCGAGGCCGGGCGGCGGCAGCGGCGCCGGTGCGGGCAGCGCGGCAAGCGCCGGCAGCAGGTCGGTCGCGCCTGCGACCGCCATGCGCGGCGTGCGGATCGACTCCGGCGTCGGAAAGGCCGGCGTTGCCGGCACGACATCGGCAAAGCTGGTGACGATAATCTCGCGCAGCTTCACCTCGCCCCTCACCTGCTCGACGACGGGCATCAACTGATCCAGCGCCACAATCACTTCCGCCTGAGTGTCGTTGAGCTCGTAGGACAGCTCGAACGCACGCGACAGCGGGCTCACGGGAACGTGGACCGCGCCGAGCTTCAAAATGCCGAAGAACACGATGTGGAATTGCGGGCAGTTCGGCAGGAACACCGCGACGCGGTCGCCCTTGCGCACACCCTTGGCCTGCAGCAGCGCCGCAAAGCGCTCGCTCTGCTGGTCGAGATCGGCATAGGTCGTGACGTGACCGTAGAAGATCACCGCCGGGCGCGTCGGGCTCTGCTTCGCCCAGGCGCGCAGATATTCCGTCAGGGGAACTTCGCCATGCAGATAGTTCGGCGAACGCGGCAGGCCCTTGGGCCAGGCCTTCTCCCACAGCCCGTGCAAGGTGGCGAGGTAGTCCTTTTCGTTGAGGCCTGCACTCATGACGTCTTTCCCGATGCTTTTTCTTTTCTGGCACAGATGTGCCTTCGATCGACGTGATTACACGTCGAGCACGGCGAACGTCATGTCAAGACAAACAGTTCATCCGCATCACGGGCGATGCCGTGACGCGGAAAAACGCCGAGCAGATGCGCGCGTCAGGCCGCCCGCACGCCGGAAACGAAGGCGCTGACCTCGTTCTCCAGCGATTGCAGTTTCTCGGTGAGCCGTCCGCTCGATTGCAGCACGCAGCCTGCGGCCTGACCGGTCTCGGCCGTCGCATCGGTGACGCGGGAGATGTTCTGCGAGACCTGGTCGGTGCCGGACGCTGCCTCCTGCACGCTGTGGGCAATGGCCTGCGTCGCCGCGCCCTGCTCCTCGACCGCTGCCGCGATCGACGAGGAGATCTCGTTGACCTCCATGATGGTGGCGCGGATGCTCTCGATGTTGCCGACGACCTGGTTGGTCTCGGCCTGGATCGCGGTGATCTGCGCGCCGATCTCGTCGGTGGCCTTCGCGGTCTGGCTCGCCAGCGACTTCACTTCGCTCGCGACCACTGCAAAGCCTTTGCCGGCCTCGCCGGCGCGCGCAGCTTCGATCGTCGCATTGAGCGCGAGCAGGTTGGTCTGCGAGGCGATCTGGTTGATGAGATCGATGACCTCACCGATCTTGTGGGCGGCCTGCGCGAGCCCCTGCACGGTGTCGTTGGTACGCTGGCCGTCGGCAGCCGCCTTGTCGGCGACGGTCGCCGCCTGCGCGACGCGCTGGCTGATGTCGGTGATCGAGGCCGACAGCTGCCCGGCGGCGGACGCAACCGTCTGCACATTGTGCGAGGCCTGCTGGCAGGCGGTGGCGACGAAGCTGGCGCGCTCGGTCGCCTTGTCGGCGGTCTCCGACATGCATTGCGCGGCCTGCTGCATCGCGCGCGCCTCGTTGAAGACGTCGCGGACCACGGCGTGGACGCTCGCCTCGAACTTGCCGGCGAGATCGGCCATGGTCTTGCGCTTCTCGTCGTCGGCCTTCTGCTTGGCTTCCTGCTGCTCGGCATGCATACGGCTCACGGCCGACGCATTGTCCTTGAACACGGCCAGCGCCTTGGCGAGGCCGCCGACTTCGTCGGCGCGATTGGTGTAGGGCACCTCGAACGCGCTGTCGCCGGCTGCGAGGCGTTCGGTGAGGTCAGTAATTTTCGCCAGCGGCCGGGTCACGCTGCGGCCGATCACGAAGGAAGCGCCGAGCACGAGCACGAACACCGCGAGGCACACCAGACCAAACGTCGTCGCATCCTGGCGGAAGACGACGTCGACGTCGTCGAGATAGATGCCGGTGCCGATGATCCAGCCCCAGGGCGTAAAGCCCTTCACAAAGGAGATCTTCGCGACCGGCTGCTCGAAGCCGGGCTTCGGCCAAAGATAGCTGTAGAAGCCCGCGCCCTGTTTCTTGACGACGTCAACGAAGCCGACGAACAGCGCGTTGCCGGACGGATCCTTCATTGCGGCGAGATCCTTGCCGTCAAGCTCGGGCTTGATCGGATGCATGATCATCTTCGGGGCCATGTCGTTGATCCAGAAATACTCGACCTTGTCGTACCGAAGGCTCTTGATCTCCGCCATGGCGCCGGCCTGCGCCTGCTCGCGCGTGAGCTTTCCGTCGCTCTCGAGCTTCTGGTAATGCGCGAGGATGCCGTAGCCGACATCGACCATGTGCTGGGTCTTGGCCTGGCGGTCGGCAATCATCTGGCTGCGCAGGGTCGACAGCGCGATCGGCGCCAGCACGATCATGCCGACGAGGCTGATGCCGACAATGAGGACCAGCTTGAAACTGATGCGTGAGAAAATCATCGGTGCTCGCAAGATTTGGCGGGGAGATATGCCAGATTATCCCGCTCCCCCTTAGCAAAGCTTTAAGCATTCGGGTTCCCGAGGCGGATCTTCTGCGAATCGCTGGCACCGAAACCAGATCAATGCTGTTGGTTACGCCTAGCGGCCGCCCTTGCCGAGCACGAGGTCGATGGTGTGGGCGGCGATCTTGCGCAACTGGGGCTCGTCATCGAAGGCGCGTTCGAGCACGGCGAGGCCGCGCGTCACCGTGATGATGTGCAGCGCAGCGGCGGCCGGGTCGCCGCTGAACTCGCCGCGCGCGGCGGCTGCTTGCAATGCGTCCTGAACCAGTGCGGCGATGCGCGATATCAGGTTCGCAAAGGCCTCCCGCGCGTCCTCGTCAAGACCTTCACCTTCGGCCGCACCAAGCTCCATCAGCCCGCGCGTGGTCGGACAGCCGCGCGGCGGCGAGCCGGAGCGGAAATTGGTGATGGTGAGGTCGAAAAACGACATCAGTCGTTTGCGCAATGAGCCGGTGGCAAGCGTCTTTTGCAGGGCGAGCAGGTAGTCGCCGGCGTAACGCTCATAGGCCTGGAGGAACAGCGCCTCCTTGCTGCCGAAGGCGTTGTAGAGGCTGCCGCGCTGAACGCCTGAAGCGCGCGCGATGTCCGACAGTGAGGCACCGCGCACGCCTTTGCGCCAGAACTGATCGAACGCGATGCGCAGGACCTCGTCATGATCGAATTCGCGCGGCCTCAATGGACACTCCGAGTATTTGACACAGCGTCAAGAATGTGATTTCTAGACATCGTGTCAAAAACCAGGCGGGATTGATAGCCCGTTTCGCCAAGAGGCCGAACGACCGGTGCGTGCATACACCGGGCCGGTCGGCGTCGCACGTAAAGGGACCAGCCGATGCCTCTGCTTCACATCTCGATGCGGGCCGGAAAGCCCGACGCCTACCGGCAGGCAATCCTCGACGGTCTCTATCGCGCCATGCACGAAGCGCTGAACGTGCCTGAGGGCGACGAGTTCATGACCATCAGCGAGCTATCACCGGTAAACTTCCGCTGCGGCAACGCCTACGGCGTCAACCGCAGCGACGACGCCGTGCTGATCCAGATCACCGTGTTCGCCTCGCGCACCCCTCAGCAGAAGAAGGCGCTGTACCGCCGGATCGCCGAGCTGCTCGGCGACAACCCCGGCATCCGCCCCGAGGACGTGTTCATCAACGTGCTCGATGCCCCCGCGGAGAACTGGTCGGTCGGACACGGCGTTGCTCAGTTTGCGTGACCGCTGAGGACCTGTCACCACATCTCCACTGGCCTCGCGTGCGGAATGGTATGTGCACGGAGATGGATTGCCGGTCGAGCACTAAGGCTCAGCTTCCCGCAGGCGCGCCGTGGTGACGGTGATACGCGCTCGGCGCCGGCCAGGACCAGCCTTTCAATGTCGAGCGATCCGGCTCGAAGATTTCGATCTTGAGCGGATGACAGGCTGCGGCATCGCTGGAATGGGTTGCGCTGCAGTCCCCGCCGGGACAGGCCGACAACGCGCCGAGCAGGTCGATCTCGGCAAACAACTCGATGAAGTCGCCGGGACGGACCGGACTTGCCTTCATGAAATATTGGTGCGTGTCCTTTGTGAAGCCGGTGCACATGAAGACGTTCAGCACATCGTGGACATGATGCTCCACCGCGGCGGGATCGAGCTTCAATTCGGCGGCGAGCGCGCGCGACAGGTTGGAGTGGCAGCAGAAATCGTAACTCGTGCCATTCAGCAGGAGATTGGTGTAGGGATCGCAGCGCGTGCCGATCACATCATGGATGCCGGCGCCGTCGGCGTCGAAACCATACCAGCCCAGCGTATCGTGACTGATGGTCGCCATCGGCCGCAGATAAGGCATCGTGCTCCAGAGCCTGTTACCGAGGCCGACATGCGTACCGTGAAGCGCCCGCGTCTTGCCGCTGAAGAAGCGCTCGGAGAGATCAGCTTCGTTCCAGAGATTGAGGTCGCCGACCTGCGGGCCTTCGATGCTGACGATGCGGACAAACTGGCCGCGCGCCACGCGAAAGGCGCGCGCATCGCGCGGCGGCACGATGAGCTCGTGCGTCTTGACCATCGTCTGCCGCGCCGATTCGAGCGTGGTCATGTCAGGCCCGGGCATCGACCCCGCCGGATAGACGATGGCCGGCTTGGCAGCACGGCGTGAGTCTGCATCGGTGGGGACGGATGAGTTCTTCAGGGACATGATGGCCTCAATCACGGGGCAAGACAGGCGGCGGCTCACACTGGAGAAGTGATTTTATCGCCTCACCTCAAGGCGAAGCAATGCACCCCTCCATCAGCGCGTCGAGCTCGGCCTTGGAGAGCACGCCGAGCTCGGCGATGAAGACGATGCGCGCGCGGGGCATGCCTGGTGCGGGCGCGTCACCCGGCGCAAGCGTTGCGCGGCCGCCGGCGAACTGGAACACCATCTGGCGGCCGGGCTGCTCGACGGTTTCGAACAGGCCTTTGGCGCGCGCCAGTTTCGGTGCCAGCTTGCCGATCACCTGCTGCAGGCGCGGCAGCGAGAGCTGATGGTCAGAGGTCCAGCTCAGCGTCTCGAAGCGTTCTTCGGCCGGACGTTTCGGCCCCGGCTCGCGCGGCGCGGGCGCGCGATCGCTGGCGGGAAACAGCAAGGCGGATGGAATCTCGCCGTGCCTGGCATCGACCACGACGGCGGGCACGCGTTGGGCGCGGATCGCCTCGCGCATCCGCGCGCCTGCGCCTTCGCCGGCCAGATCCAGCTTGCTCAACGCCACGATATCGGCGACGCGCAGCTGCGAGCGCTGCAGCGCATCGTCCAGCGCCGCCGCCAGCGTTGCCGCGTCGATCACACACAGCACCGTTTCCAGCGGCGCCTCGCGCAGGATCACCGGATCCATCAAATTGCGCACGATGTCGGCGGGATCGGCGACGCCGCTGGTCTCGATGACGATGTATTCCGGCCTGGGATCACGCCGCAGCAAGGTGGAGAGTGTGCGGAGCAGATCACCTTCGAGCGAGCAGCAGATGCAGCCATTGGCGAGACTGACGACGCCATCGCTTGCGCCTGCGATCAACTCCGCATCGATATTGATCGCGCCGAAATCGTTGACGACGGCGGCGATGCGCCGTCCCTCCGCGTGAGCCAGCAGACGATTGACGACCGTGGTCTTGCCCGCCCCCAGAAAGCCCGTCACCAGCAGAATGGGGACCGGCATGGATCAGCTCGCAATGACGGGACGGCGGATGGGCTTTCCGGGCCGTGCCGCCACATCCAGCACGCCGTCAGTGATCAACGGCTGACCGCTGACGACGAGATGCCGCACGCCTTCCGCCGGACGATTCATCGCGGTGAAAGTCGCACGGTCCGACAGCTTCTCGTAGTCGAACACGACGATGTCGGCGTCGGCGTCCCTGGCGAGCCGGCCCTTGGCGCGCATCGCGGGCGTGCTCTGCGACAGGATCTCGGCGGGGATCAGCGCGCATTTGCGCACGCCTTCGAGCAGCGACACGGTCTTGCGCTCGCGCACCCATTCGCGGATGAATTTCGTGAAGCAGCCGGCCGAGCGCGGATGCGAGGTGGCATCGTCAGGCAGCGGCCAGGCGTCGCCGGTGTAGGTCTTGCCGTCCGACGTCGTCCACGGCATCGCGTCGGAGGCGATCGCGCCGCCGGGATAGAGCACCGACATGTCGAGCAGATCGCGATGATGCGCATTGTGCTCGGTGTCGAGGATGTGCCAGAGCACCAGCGAGGACGGCTCCTCCGCCTGCGCCTTCAAGAGCTCCTCGCGGTCGTGGAAGCGGTAGCCGTCGGTCACGCGCTGCACGGAATCATAGCCGGTGCCGTTGCGCTCGACGAACTCGGGATCGCTGAAGAAGGCCGCGGCCAGTACCGTCGAGCCGGTGCCGTAAGGATAGGCCTCGACCGTGATGGGCAGGCCTTGCGCCTGCGCCTTCTCGATCAGCACGCGGCAGCGTTCGACGTCGGTCTTGCTCGACGAATTGAAATGGCAGATGTGCATGTGCGCGCCGGTGGCGCCGGCATAGCCGATCAGGCGGATATAGGCTTCTGCCGCACTTTCAGGGTCGATGCGCGACATGTAGGCGACATGGGTGAAGGTCGGCACGTTCTGCTCGGCGGCGAGCTGGCACACCGCGGTCAGCTCCTGCACGCCGGCGCCCGGGGCGTAGGCGTTCAGGATGCCGATGCCGATACCGCCTTCGTTGAGGCCGCGCGCAAGTCGATCGAGGATACCCGTCACCTCGGCATCGCTCGCCACGTTATCCATCCAGCGTCGGTCGCGCATGGCATTGCCGAACGCCTCCAGCGAGCTCTCCGCATTGGAGCCGGTCATCGCGCCGATGCGCGCAAAGGCCCAGTTGGTGGCCGCGCCGTAGTTCAGCACGCGACCCTTCCGCGCCTGACGCTCGTACCAGGAGCCGACCGGCAGCACGCCGGCCTCGAGATCCAGCGTCGTCGTGACGCCGTCGAACGCCTGCATGCGGTCGGCGGGAATCGACTGGCCATGGGCGTGCAGATCGATGAAGCCGGGCGCGACCACGAGGCCGGTCGCATCGATCACCCGCTCGGCGCCGCCGAGCGAGGCGCCGACCGCGGCGATCTTGCCGTCGACCACGGCCACGTCGCCGATGGCATCCATTCCGCTCGCAGGATCCACCACCCGGCCGCCCGAGATCACCAAACCGCTCATATCGCCACTCCGCCAAGCCATTTCCAAAGCCCCCAAAGGCCCGGCAGCAGCTTCGGAGGCGAGATCATGTCTATAGAGACAGATTTCCAAGCCAGCCACCACCTCCACGGAAGCCGATGCATCATGCCCGGACCGGAGGTCCGGCCGCCGCAGCCAGGGGTGTCAGGCCGCTACTCTTGGGCGCAAATGACACCACCATCACTTCTCGCGCGCTTCCTGCCTGTATCGTTCCAGCAGGCCCTCCGCCTTCATCTGTTTCAGAACGGCAGCGAGGCGCGGCGCGAGTCGGCTTGGGTCTTGTGCAGATGGCGGTAGACCTCGGTGAGTGTCGCTTCGACAGAAAGGATCCCGATCGGACGCTTGGTGCCGCGAACGATGTAGTCGAGCGGATATTCGCGGGCGATGCTGGCGCGCGCACTGCGGTTGCCGACGGAGATGTGAATCGGATTCGGACCATCGATGACTTCGCGAATCTCGACCGCGCGGATACCGGGCAGGCGCCGAATGCCATTGAGCTGCAAGCTTGAGCTGGTTCTGGTCGAGCGCCCAAAGGCTGTCGCTGAGGCTCGCAAGGTAGCTCGGGCCGATCTCGTCGAGACGCGTCTCGATGACGCCGACCTCATGATCATGGTCGAGATAAAGTTGAAGCGCAGTCAGCGTCAGCGTGACGAGCGAGCTGAACAGCAGAACGGCCGCCAGCAGGCGGAAACCGATACCGCTGCGCAACTGTCGAATATCTCTGCAGTGCGGGAGCCGAGCAAGTCAGCTGCGAGCGGCGATCCGATGGCCTGCAAATCCGCCTTCGCGGCGACGGGCTTAATGGCGTAGCGACCATTGCGATCATTTTCGCCCTTGTCCAAGTACCATTCCCCCCGAAGCATTGACGGAAACCGCGAAGCGCAATCTGCGCCTCGGGATTCGGTGTGGCAAGTCAATGACCGGCGGGTGTGAAATCAACCAGAGCTCGTCGGAAACCGGCGCGGACGAACGGGGATCTTAACACTGCGATGGGTGCGAATGGTGCGCCTTCAGAGCAGAACCGAACTCGTTGTTGAAATGAATCCAATCATCTTTATGAACACCGACCAATAACTAGGTCGAACAGGCCGAGTGCGCTGCCAGCGCTGCCGCTCCCACGATTAGGTGCCCCTCGACCTTGCGAGATGATTTTCCGTTCGCCGCTCTCGCCGGCTCCATGGCGCTTGCGGGTCGTGCTGTATGTATCCTGTCTTGTCAGTTGAAGCGGGAAGATTGGAGAAATGCGGCAAGGCGCTCGGTCTTCGGGGCGGCGAACATCTCGCGCGGGTTCCCCTCCTCGCCGATGCGTCCGCCGTTCATGAAGATGACGCGGCTCGATACCTCGTAGGCGAAACGCATCTCGTGGGTGACCAGAAGCATGGTCATGCCATCGTCGGCGAGCGAGCGCACCACCTGCAGGACCTCCGCCACGAGTTCGGGGTCGAGCGCCGAGGTCACCTCATCGAACAGCATCAGGCGCGGGCTCATGGCTATGGCGCGCGCGATGGCCACCCGCTGCTGCTGGCCGCCGGAGAGCTTGGCGGGGTAGTAGTCCTTGCGCTGGAGGAGACCGACGCGGTCGAGCCAAGTTTCGCCGAGGGCGCGCGCCTCCTCGCGGCCCATCCTGCGCACGAGCGTCAGGCCGAGCGTGACGTTCTCCAGCGCCGTCATGTGCGGGAACAGGTTGAACTGCTGGAAGGCCATGCCGGTGAGCGCGCGCTGGCGGGCGATCTCCTTCTCGGCCTTGCGCTTGCGCTGGCCGCCGGCGGTGGAATAGCCGATCTCCTCGCCGTCAATGCGGATCGTGCCGCCCTCGAACTCCTCCAGCATGTTGACACAGCGCAGAATCGTGGTCTTGCCGGAGCCCGACGAGCCGATGATCGAGATCACCTCGCCCGCCCGCACGTCGCAGTCGACGCCCTTGAGCACCTCGACCGGACCGTAGCTTTTTCGTAGGTCCCGGATTTCCAGAAGGTTCGCGGTCATTAAAGCGCCTTTCACGCGAGGCTCACGCGGCGCTCGACGTACCGGCCGAGGCGCTCGATGGCGAAGTTGACGAGGAAGTATAGGAGGCCGGCGAGGAGATAGAATTCGAGGCTGTGGAAGGCGCGGCTGATGACCTCCTGCGTGCGCAGGAGAAGCTCGGCAACACCGATGACCGAGAGAAGCGTCGAGGCCTTCACCATCTCAGCCGCTGTGTTGATGAGCGGCGGGAGAGCCAGACGCAGCGCTTGGGGACCGAGTACGTAGCGAAAGGTTTGCCCGAACGTCAGGCCGATCGCCTTGGCGGCCTCCGTTTGTCCTTTGTGCAGGGTTTGCAGCGCCCCGCGTGTGATCTCGCCGACATGCGAAGCGCAAAACAGGGTGAGCGCAAGGACGCCAGCTTGGAAGGCGGACAGATCGAGGCCGACAGTGCCGAGAATGTAGAAGCTCGCCAGCACCAGGACGAGGACCGGCGTGCCGCGGATCACGTCGGTGTAGACGCGGGCGATTCCCCGCATGGCGCGGTTGCCGTAGGTTAGAGCGAGGCCGAGGCCGGTGCCGAGCACCGTGCCGCCCAGAATGGCGAGGGCGGAGATCGCGACCGTGGTGCCGAGGCCGTAGAGCAACGGCCAGCGCGCGAGCCAGACGATCTCGAAGAAAGAGAGAGGTGGGGTCACGGGGCCTTACCTCGAAACGGCGAGTCGCGCTTCGAGGCGGCGCAGAAGGGCGGCAAGGATCGCGCAGGTCGCGATGTAGAGCCCGCTCGCCACGATCCACGTCTCAATCACGCGGAAGGTCTCGACGTTGATCTTGCGCGCCTCGAAGGTCAGCTCGGGCACCGCGATCGCGGCGGCGAGCGAAGTGTCCTTGAACAGGCCGATGAAGGTGCTCCCCAGCGCCGGCAGGACGGCTCGGAACATCACGGGCAGGACGAGCCGCCGGCGGATCTGCCCTTCCGTCAGGCCGATGGCGAGGCCCGCCTCGCGCAGGCCTTTGGGCAGGCCCAGAAGGCCGCCGCGGAACACCTCGGCCAGATAGGCCGCCGAATACAGGGCCAGCGCCAGCACGAACGAGTTCGCCTTCGACAGACGCAGCCCAAGCTGCGGCAACGCGAAGAAGGAGAACAGGACGATAACGAGAAGGGGCAGGTTGCGGAACAGTGTGACGTAGGCACCCGAGGGCACCGACAGGAGCCGGGATCGGCTGATCCGCCCGAAGGCGAGAATCAGGCCGAGGGCGCAGCCGATCCCGATCGCCACAAAGGCCAGGGTGAGGCTGAGGCCCAGACCCCAGAGCAGGTTGTCGAAGTTGCGCCAGACGGCGTCGAAGTTCAGGGTGTATCCCATCGGGATCACTCGCTTGGGCGTGGAGCGGTGCGGGCGCGGAGCCTGGACCGCCGGCTCAGCCGGTTACTTGAACTCGACCGGGAAGCCGATCGCCGGGGGCGGCAGATCCTTGCCGAACCACTTCTTGAAGGAGGCGGCGTAGGTGTCGAACTCGACGCCCGTCATCGCTTCGTGCAGGGCAGTGTTGACGAAGTTGAGCCAGTCCTGATCGCCTTTGGCAACGGCGCAGGCATAGGTCTGCGGGCTCCAACCGTAACCGGCGTCCTTGTACTGGCCGGGGTTCTGTGTGACGTACCAAGCGATGGACGACTGGTCGGTGGCGGCGGCATCCGCGCGGCCCGACTGAAGCGCCTGGTAGAGCAGGTCCTGGGACTCGTATTGGTCGACGCTCGCCTTGGGAAGCGCCTTGTGGACGAGTTCCTTGGCATAGACGTTCTGGAGAACGGCGATGGTCGCGGACGAGCCGGCCGCCTTCAGTGCGGCGTAGTCGGCGTACTGGCCGCCTTCCTTCAGCATCAGGCCAACGCCCTCACGGTAATACGGGATCGTGAAGTTGACCTGCTGGGCGCGCTCGCCGGTCACGGTCATGAATTGGCAGGTTATATCGACCTTGCCGGTGGTGATGTTGGGGATGCGCGCGTCAGACGACTGGTTGACGAACTCGACCTTCTTCGCGTCGCCGAACAGTGCCTTGGCGATGATCTTGGCCATGTCGACATCGAAGCCCTGAAGCGTGTCGGACGCGTCCTTGAAGTGCCAAGGCGGGTTGGTCGAGCCGGTGCCCACCACGAGCTTGCCGCGTGCCAGCACGTCGTCGAGCTTGGCCGCCATCGCGCCGTTCGGAAGAAGGGCGACGGACGCGGTCGCCATGAGCCCCAGCACCACTGCCTTCGGATTCATTGCCATGCTCTACCCCTGTGTCCATTATAGTAGACATACAAACGCTACAGCGGACTACCTTATCAGTGGACATGCCCTGATCTTTGTCAACTGCTTTTGGAGCACTTGGAAGCTGGACCTCGGCGGTAGGTGATCGATTTCGCGTCGTGCTGCGGAACATCGCACGCGCACAAGGTCATTCGACCGGGCAGGTCTGGCCGTTCGCCCCCACATCAAGACCCATAAGCTGGCCAATCTCGCCGGTTGCGGCGGCGGGACCCGAACGAAGTCTTCGGCTGTTGCGGAATGCGCGATCCAATCGGGAATTTGTCGTTAGACAGCTCACGGCTTCCACAGCCGATCTCGCCATAGTGCATCATGTTAATCTCTGGTTGATGATGCAGGCCATCGCATAATCGTTGGCAGGCACATCCGGCACGACGGTTGTGACGACGATCTACCAATGCGCTGCTTTGCATTGCGGAGACTTCTGGTTTGAATTGGTTTGAGAGACTGAAATTACTTCGCGAAGGTCGCCGGTCGATTGGGCCAAACGAAAGATCGCCAGATCGACGCCTTGGCTGATCTCGGTGCCGCGCTTCGCGCGCGCGTCGCGCCAGACGTTGGCGAGCTCTGGGCCATGGTGAACGGCTACGCATTGGCCCATCGCGCAGGGCTGGATGCGATCACTCGCGTTCTCCGGCCCCCCGAGCAATGGCTTGCATTGGTGAGGAAGAACGGATCGATCTCGTGACGGATTACCATCGCCGCGCCGGAATCCGCCTTCCGCGGCCAGAACTGCACGCGACCCTCCATGCCGTGGTCGAGAGCCAGATTGCCGATCCCGAACTGCCGGTGCGAAGCACGGTGGAACGACTGATGGACGAGGGGCTCGATCGCCACGAGACCATTCATGCGGTCGGCTCTGTCCTTGCCGGACACATGAACGACCTGGTCCGCAAGTTCGAAGAGCGTGGCGCGAAGCCCGGAACAGGAGCCGGCGAGGATCCGAATGTCAGATATTTCGAGCAGCTGAAGGCCCTGACCGCCGAGCAGTGGCTTCGGTCCGGCTGAGCCACGCGTGAGGCGCGGCCTTGAAACTGGCGCTCCCTAGGGGAATCGAACCCCTGTTTCAGCCTTGAGAGGGCCGCGTCCTAACCGCTAGACGAAGGGAGCGTGAGGGAGAGGACATAGCCGCGAATTTTGCCGACGGCAAGGTGGGATTGACGGGTTTCGAACGTCTCCGCAGCCTCGTCCCGGCGAAAGTCACGACCCATTACTCCGAATGGTCGTGGTTAAGGCACATCGGAGTGCCGATCTCGTTCACGCAACCGAATTCGGTGGCTATGGGTCCTGGCCTTCGCCAGGACGATAGCGGGGGTTGGGGCGCCTATCCGGGCCGCCCTCACGGCTCGTTGGCAAATTTCAGCTTTCCGGCCGGCTTGAGCGTGTGAGCATCGAAGGTGCGGATCTCGGTGACGCCGCCGATATCCAGGGTCACCACGAGGCGGTCGCCGGCAACGCCCGTGGAGACGATTTTGGCGCCTTTCGGCAGGGTCGCGATGACGTCGCCCGTGGGCTCGGGCGCCCTTCCCTCCGACTTGAAAAGGCGGTAGCCCACCGCGATCAGGACGGCGCAGACGGCCAGCGCCGTGGTCAACCCCGCGATCAGCATCATCCGTCGCACCCGCGCGAACAGCGCGGCCTGCTCGGGGGTCGGTTCGGGAACAACGGTATCAGACGTCGTCATGGAAAGCCTGGGTTCAGCGCAGAGATTGGAAGTCGTGGTCGAAGGCGACGAGGGCTCGGCCCGGCTCGACCGCGTGCTGGCGGCGCGCCTGCCGGAGCTGTCGCGATCAAGGCTGAAAGCCCTGATTCTGGCGGGCGCGGTGAGCCTCAAGGACGCCGAGATCCGCGACCCCGCTTATCACGTCGCCTCAGGCGATACGATCAGAATCGACGTGCCGGAGGCAGCCCCGCCCGAGCCCAAGGGCGAGGATATCGCTCTGGATATCGTGTTCGAGGACGACGACCTCGTCGTTATCAACAAGCCCAAAGGCCTGGTTGTGCATCCCGCTGCCGGGCACGAGACCGGCACCTTGGTGAACGCCCTCATCGCCCATTGCGGCAGCTCGCTGTCGGGCATTGGCGGAGTGCGCCGGCCCGGCATCGTGCACCGACTGGACAAGGACACGACGGGATTGATGGTGGTTGCCAAGAACGACCTCGCACACGCCTCGCTCACCGCCCAATTCGCCGATCACGGCCGGACGGGTGCGATGCGGCGCGGCTACATGGCGTTCGCCTGGGGGCTGCCGGGCCGGCATCGCGGCACCGTCGATGCGCCGATCGACCGCCATCCGCATGCCCGGGAAAAGATGGCGGTGCGCCACGGCGGCCGCGAGGCGGTGACGCATTGGGAGTTGCTGGAGAGTTTTAACGGCCGCGACGGCAAGCCGGTCGCAGCGCTGCTGGCCTGCGAGCTCGAGACCGGACGCACCCACCAGATCCGCGTCCACCTCGCCCATATCGGTCACCCCCTGATGGGGGACGCGGTCTATGGCCCGCATTTCAAGACCAAGGCCAACCAGCTCGGACCCGAGTCGCAAGCCGCTTTGACGGCGCTTGGGCGGCAGGCTCTGCATGCCTATCTGCTGGTACTAGAGCACCCCAGAACCGGAGAACTTCTTCACTGGGAGGCAGCTCTACCAGAGGATTTGCTTCTCCTTGAAAGCGCTCTGAAAGCGGCGCTATGACGCAGGGGCTTTAAGAAAAGCGTTACATTACAAAAAGTTATAGCTGCCACACGGGGACGTGACGTCAGCAATCCTTCCCTTTTTGACCCCCGATGGGGTATATTGCGCCTGCGTTGGAAGTGACCAACGTGGAACATCGCAGGTACGACCGGCTTTAACCAAGCGGTCGTCTGCCTGGCCCGCCGCTATCGGGGGCCTGAACCTTTGGAGGGCTTCATAATGGCCCGTACCGCTGCTTTGCCGGTCCTCAATGGAGAATCCGGCCTCTCTCGCTACCTCGCCGAGATCCGCAAGTTCCCGATGCTGGAGCCCCAGCAGGAATACATGCTCGCCAAGCGTTGGCGCGAGCATGACGATCGCGACGCGGCACATCAACTCGTCACCAGCCATCTCCGGCTCGTCGCCAAGATCGCCATGGGCTATCGCGGCTACGGCTTGCCGATCTCCGAGGTCGTCTCGGAAGGCAATGTCGGCCTGATGCAGGCGGTCAAGCGCTTCGAGCCCGAAAAGGGCTTCCGTCTCGCCACCTACGCGATGTGGTGGATCAAGGCGTCGATTCAAGAGTACATCCTGCGTTCCTGGTCGCTCGTGAAGATGGGCACCACCGCGAACCAGAAGAAGCTGTTCTTCAACCTGCGCAAGGCGAAGAGCAAGATCAACGCGCTGGACGAGGGCGATCTCCGCCCCGACCAGGTGAAGGTCATTGCCAAGCGCCTCGGCGTCACCGATCAGGACGTGATCGACATGAACCGCCGCCTCGGTGGCGACGCGTCGCTCAACGCGCCGATCCGGGACGACGGCGAAGCCGGCGAATGGCAGGACTGGCTGGTCGACAATACGCCCAACCAGGAAGCCATGATGGCGGAGCACGAGGAATATGACCATCGCCGTGACGCGCTGAATGGCGCCATGGGCGTGCTCAACCCGCGCGAACGCCGCATCTTCGAGGCCCGCCGCCTCGCCGATGAGCCGATGACGCTGGAAGACCTTGCCGCCGAGTTCGGCGTGTCGCGCGAGCGCGTCCGCCAGATCGAGGTCCGCGCCTTCGAGAAGGTGCAGTCCGCGGTCAAGGGCACGATCGCAAGGCAGGAGCAGGCCGCGCTGGAAGCCGCGCACTAAGCGCGGCATTTCCTGCGCCAGGAATTGGCGGATCGAGATTGACGAAAAGCCGGCGGTAACGCCGGCTTTTTGTTGTGTGAGCCGCAGTATGGTCGCCCGTTGTGCCGGCGAGGCTGTTGAACGCAGGTGACGGCTCGACCGACCAAAGATTGTCGGACCCTATCCAGAGAACGGACACGCATTGTGTCGATCATCCTGCAATCCACCGTCGGCGGCTTCTCCGCCCAGTTCATGCGCAAGCTGCCGCTGGTCGAGCAGGCCATGCGCGACCACGGCTTCGATCCGGCAGAGTTCGTGATCTCCAAGGACTATGCCTCGACCGCGACGATTCCGTTGATGCGCCCGTTCTTCTTCAATTACAGCGTCTATTTCGGCGAGGAGGAATTCACCGTCACCGAGCCTAACGACATGGTGTTCCTGGATTACTTCCTCAAACGCGTGCTGGCCGCGGACGGCCCGCCGGAATTGCCTGAGCAGCCGGGATTGATCCGGCGCCTGTTCGGCTGGATGGCACAGCCGGTGTGAATGTCATTCCGGGGCGCGCGCAGCGCGAGCCTGGAATCCATCAGGCGACGGAGTTAGTGGATCAATGGATTCTCAGATGCGCTATTGCGCATCATAGTTCGCGACTTCGTCGCGCCGCAGAATGACAGCGCTACTCCCCCCAAATCCTTGCCAGCGTCGCGAGCCAGCAGCCTTCGCAATAGCGGGCGTCCTTGAAGTCGATCCAGTTGTGGGCATAGACGTGATCGAGCGGGATGCCGTAGCGCGCGCGCAGGACCTGGACCAGGATCTTCCAGGCCGCGACCTGCGCTTCGGTCGGACCGATCGCGACATCGGGATAGTTGCCGGCGAACTCGACGCCGATCGAATTGTCGCGCACGACCTGATGATAGGTCGTGCTGTTGTTGATGTATTTGTTGTCGTTGCGGTTGGCGCCGTCGGTATGGGTCGGCACCAGATTGTCCGCGACCGACCAATAGACCGTGCCGTCGGTCTCGACCCAGACCATCACGCCACGCCGGGTGGGATTCTTGAACTGCTCCTGCGCGCCGCCACGTGCCGAGCCTGATGGACCTTCGGTCTGGTGCACGATGATGTTGCGCCAGGGATGGGCGTTCGCGACATCGCCCCACGGCGCCAGCCAGACGATCTTCAGCCCGGGAATATCGGGCGTGCCGCTGCTGCGCGCGAGCTTTGCGAGCTCGGCATCCATGGCAGCGGCAGGGACGATCAGGAGGGTGGCGAGAACCGCCGCAAGGAGGCGAGATATCATCACAGGATCCAACAACGGACCCCAGCGTAGCAGATTTACGCGAATTTGCGCGCGGGTTCGACCGGCTCGGGCGAGAGCGGCGGGGCCTGATCGTAGATCGCAAAATCGTTCTTGCCGTTCTTCTTGGCGGCATAGAGGGCATGGTCGGCGTGGGCGATCAGCCTGTCCGGGAACTGGCCGACGCCGCGATCCCATTCCGCAACGCCGATCGAGATCGCGATCGGTATGTCGTTGCCCGAGCAACCGGCGGCGTCCTGGCGGCAGACCTCGAGGATGCGGCGGGCGATCAGCGCACCCTCGCGCAACGACGAGGACGGCAGCACGACGCAGAACTCGTCGCCGCCGGTCCGGGCGAGCATGTCGCCGGGCCGGAGGCGCGTCTGCGCCATCAGGGTGAAGTGCCGGAGGCAGGCGTCGCCCGCGGCGTGGCCATAGGTGTCGTTGATGGACTTGAAGCCGTCGAGATCGATCACCAGCAGCGAGAACGGCTCACCGCTGCGCTCCGAACGGGCGCATTCCTCGGACAGGCGCTGCAACAGATGGCGGCGATTGGCGACGCCGGTGAGATCGTCGAGCAGCGCAAGGTCGGCGACCTCGTTGCGGAGGCGATCCATCGCCATCAGCAGGAAGCCGAAATTGAGCGTCATCGACAGGAAGAGCAGCACCAGCACCATGACGGCATGGTTCTGACCGCGCGCGACTGCCGAGAAATCGCCGCCAAGCGCGTTGCCGACCGTACGGGCCACGAACACCGCGATCATGGTGAGGATGACGATGCCGGCAAGCCGCGCGCCGGGGCTGGCGCGGCCCTCCGGCGGCGACAGCAGCAGGCGCAACGACAACACCAGCGGCCAGCCCTGGCCGATGGTGTAGCAGAGCATTCGCAGCTGCATCTGGTCGAAGCCGAACTTAAAGAACATGACACCGGCGAGACTTGCGATCGCGGTCGCGGTCATAAGGCGCCAGGACGCCGGCCGATCGTAGAAACGCTGAATGCCCGCAGCCGCAAAACAGCTCGCGGCAATGATGCCGGCAGCCCCGAACAGCAGCGGCACCACGGAATTGACGAACAGGCCGGTCAATGCCGTGCTCGCGCCGGCTGCGCCGACGAAAGCCGACGCCATCCAGAACCGTGCAGCTTCGAATTTCGGATAAGAGCGCGTCACATAGGCCCAGATCAGACCGAGCGCCGAGAAGTTGACGACGAAGACCATCCAGAGCGTCGGTACGTTCAGCACGGCGGCCGCGATACGCGCAGCGTGCCGCCCCCTGTCTCCAGCAGAAGTTCGTCCATGACCCGCCCCCGCGTTCTTGCGGAGGATCATGCGCTGGTTGCACTTAACGGAACCTCACTGCGATTGTCGAAAGCGCGCCCTTGGTTTTGGATTCATGAACGCAGCGTCTCGGTTATCGATCGTTAGGCACGTCGCCGGGGTCGAGGCGCGATCGCGTCGACGCCGACCGCGAAGCGGATTCGCGGGCCAAAATCACCTGAAAACGCATCTGAGCTGTGGATAACGTGATGACGCAGATGTGACAGCGCGGGGCATAGACGCGCGAATCTGCTGAGTTCGTCAACGAGGATGTTGCGAGGCTGGCCCTCCGCCGAGCGATCCTCGTGTCGCGTTTCACCATTAACCCTTAAGAGGATCCTATGGCTAAGAAAGCGAAGAAGGCGAAGAAGGCGACGAAGAAAAAGGCCAAGAAGGCCGCGAAGAAGAAGTAGCGCGGATGTTCTTTGCCCGGGTGGAGCATGCTCCGCCCGGGCGTCGGCAAAGCTACAGGCGACAAGGCTAAGAGAGTTTGAAGACGGCGGGCGCGAGGCCCGCTTTTTTATTGACTACCGCTCGGCGAAGGCCAGCTTGGCACCCAGCAAGGCGAAGCCCGCCGCAAAGGAGCGGCGCAACCAGGCCATCACGCCGGGACGGGAGATGACGCGCTCGCGCACGGAGGCGGCGCAGAGGCCGTAGATGACGAACACCACAAAGGTCATCGCCATGAACGCGCCGCTCAATTCCAGCATCCGCGCCAGCACATGCGCTTCGTCCACCGCGATGAACTGCGGCAGGAAGGCGAGGAAGAAGATCGAGAGCTTGGGGTTGAGGATGTTGATCAGGAAGCCGGTGACGATGACCCGGCCGCCCGAGCGCTCCTTGATCTCGCCGTCGACCGCAAGCGCCCCCGTCTCCCGCAGCGCCTGCCAGGACATGTAGAGCAGATAGGCTACGCCGCACCATTTCAGTGCGGCAAAGGCGAGCGCGCTGGTATGGAGCACGGCGGCAAGCCCGAGCATCGCAGCACACATGTGCGGCACGATCCCGAGCGTGCAGCCGAACGCCGCCGCCACACTGGCGCGCGAGCCGCGCGTCAGTGCCGCAGCCAGGGTGTAGAGCACGCCGGTGCCGGGCGAAGCGACGACGATGAGCGAGGTGAGCAGGAAGGACCAGGACATGCCTCGTCCCTACCACCCCTCCCGCTTGCCGGGAAGTCACGACACGGTCAGCGCTGCCGCGCCGGGCGCGCCTCAGTTCAGCTGGGCGAGCTCGGCTTCGCGCAACACGTCCAGCGGCGCCCAGGGCTTGGCCCAGAATTTTGCACCGGCGGGCAACGCCTGCACCAGGGGGCGGCCGGAGGTGACGACGACGTCGAGCTTCGGATTGCGGTCCTTGGCGACATGCGCCAGCTCGACGCCGTTCATGCGACCGGCCAGCTGCACGTCGGTCAGCATCAGGCAGAGCGCGCCGGCGTTCTTGTCCAGCACACGCTCGGCGGCCTCCGCGCTTTCGCACTGGATGACCTGGTAGCCGCTCTCCTCAAGCAGGAGGCAGAGCATCTCCCGCTGCATGAGGTCGTCTTCAACGACGAGGGCGGTGGCACGAAATGGTTCTGATTGTCCCATCGGCGGCTCCCAATGCTTGCCTCCGTTCAAGTAACGCATGTTAAAGATGGAGCGGGACAACGGTTCGGTTCCAAACTGAAAAAATGTAAATCCTTGTTCCCGCATGCGGGGCTTGACGGGGGGCCATCATGACAACGATTCGCGGCGCGGCGGCTATCACGGGGGCGGCCAGCGGCATCGGCCGCGCGCTCGCCATCGAATTCGCTCACCGCGGCTGCGACCTCGCGATCGCCGATCGCGACGAGGCCGGGCTGAAATCGCTGGCCGCCGAGATCGGCGCACAGCGCAAGATCAGCGTGCATCGCGTCGATGTCAGCGAGCCCGATGACATCGCGCAATTCGCAGCCGAGGCCATCGCTACGCATCCCGCGCTCAACATCGTCATCAACAATGCCGGCGTGGCGCTGATGGGGACATTCGAGGAGATCGACCAGGCGCAGATGGACTGGCTGTTCGACATCAATTTCTGGGGCGTGGTGCACGGCACCCGCGCCTTCCTGCCGCATCTGAAAACGCAAGCGGAGGCGCATGTCGTCAACATCTCCTCGATCTTCGGCATCATCGCGCCGCCGGGGCAATCAGCCTATGCGGCGGCCAAGTTCGCGGTACGCGGCTTTTCCGAGAGCGTGCGGCATGAGCTCGCGGTCGCTCGCAGCCCGGTGCGGCTCTCGGTGGTGCATCCCGGCGGCGTCGCCACCTCCATCGCGCGCTCCTCGCGCACCGGGGTCGGCGTCACCGACAATGCGCGCCGCGCCGAGGCGATCGACCGGTTCGAGCGTGCGGCAAAGACGACGCCGAAAGACGCGGCGCTGCGCATCATCAGGGGCATCGAACGCAATGAGCCGCGCATCCTGATCGGCAACGATGCGAGGTTCATGGACATCCTGCAGCGCTTTCGCCCGGGCACGTATTGGGCGCCGTTACAGCGGCGGCTGGAGAAGCTGGGGAAGTAGGTCAGGGACGCGATGGCATCGCCTCATTCTCCGCTGCCGCAGGGTGGGCAAAGCGAAGCGTGCCCACGACTTTCCGGCGACGGATGGGAATGGTGGGCACGGCGCTTTGCGCCTTTGCCCACCCTACGAGAGCTACGAGCGCGCGTATGGGGCTACTGCCCCACCAGCCGGTCGGCAAAATACCCGATCGTCTTGCGGTAGACCACCGCCCTGTTCCACTCGCGCATGGCCTCGAAATTGGCCGAGCCCTCGCCATAGGGCTGGCCCATCTTGAAGCCGTTCGAGTGCAACAGGTTCGCGGTCGAGGCCAGCACGTCGGCGACGCTGTGGCGGAGGTCGACATGGCCGTCGCCGTCGAAATCGACGCCGTATTTGATGTAGGACGACGGCAGGAACTGGGTCTGGCCGATCTCGCCGGCATAGGCGCCGATGAGGTCGCGCAAGGGCAGGTCGCCCCGTTGCACGATCTTGAGCGCAGCGAGCAGCTCGCCCTGGAACAGCTCGGTGCGGCGGCAATCATGCGCGAGCGTCGCCAGCGTGCGGATCACAGGCAGCTTGCCCATGTCGCCCTTGCCGAAATCGCTCTCCAGCCCCCAGATCGCAACCAGGATCTGCCTGGGCACGCCGAACTGCTGCTCGATGCGCGAGAGCAGCGCGGCATGGCGCTGCAAGAGCGCGCGTCCGCCATTGATGCGGCCGGGGCCGACGCGGGTCGAGACATACTGCTCGAAGCTCTTGTTGAAGGTGTAGCGCTGGCGCCGGTCGAAGGCGAGCACGGCGCCATCCTGGGTGATGCCGCCGAATGCCGCACTGGTCACGGCGGCCGAGACGCCGGCTCCTTGCGCTTCCGCAGCCATGCTGGCGATGAAGCTGTTGAAGTCGCCGCCGCAGCGCGCGGCCTTCGCCGACCCGCCGGCGAGACAAACCATGACGGCGGCGGCGAGAAGCGGTCTCAACATTCGAAAGATTCCTCATGGCGTGGCGCGAAACAGAAGGCGATCATGCCCGGGAACGCGGGCACGGTCAAAGCAGCAGGTTTGATCCGCATCAACGTGCCTCACGCTCCTGTTCATAAATTCGAGCAAACGGAGCGCCTGCCGAGGAGATCAGCCCATGACCGGAATCACCCTGACCACCGACCAGATCCGCAATGCACCTGCGCCGGTGCGGCAATGGATCGAGCAGGAGGTCATCACTTCGCTCGGCCTGACACCGCGGGCGCCTGCGGCCATCCCGGCTCAAGCCGCCCATCTCGTCGCCTGCAGTGTGGACGACGTTGCCGGCGTGCTCGACCACATCCGCGGCACCTTCCCGGCGGTGAACGTGCTGTTCGAATTCGGCCGGCCCGGCATCAATTACGGACAGCCCGCGGTGATGACGTTCCGCCTCATGGACATCCTGCACCACACCCGGCTGCAACAGATCGAGCAGGTCATGACCTGCCTCGAAATGATCAACCAGGCGCTGACCGTGGTCAGGAAGGACCCGTCCGCGCGGTTCTGCGGCTTCGACAATGAAGGCCATTGCCTGATCGCGCCGCAGACGCAGGCCAGCATCGCAACGCTCTGGCAGGACATGATGGCGCGTCAGCAGATGCAGCAGACCAAGGCGGACGACCACATCGCGCCGGCGGCGTGAGAGCCTGCAGGGCGCGCGACCAGCTGCGCCGAAACAGAAACCGCAAAACAACCCCATGCACAGTAGGAGCCGGGCCACAACAGGATGCTCTTTTTCCGAATTTCGGTTTGACCCGTCGGGCAAAACAGGAGTATGGTGTCAGCATCGCAGACTCCGGGCGTAGGCGCCTGCCCTCGCAACGATCCTGCGATGCGTCGTGCGATCCACCATCATCCCCGACGACGCATGAGTCCCGGGCACCACATCCCGCCGCAGCATGATCGCTGGGCTTAATCCCGGTCACCGCACCCGTTCTCGCTGCATTGCGAGAGCGCAGCAGGATGAACGAATTATTTCAAATATCCAAGCATCTGCTCTCGGGATCACGGGAACCCGCTTGTGACATCTTCCGCATTCTGATGCGCTGGCTGCGACATCGTCGCCATCACGATTTGCCTTGCCATCATGGCGCACAAGCGATAGCTTTCTATCTCAGGTTGTCGCCCTGCCAGCCCCGGGCCGACGCTGAGGACCCCAAGATAAGCGGCGGGCTTATCGGCCCGCCGCTTATTGAGGTGATGGGCCGCGCGCAGATATCAGGACGCTGCTGGCCGACGACAAGCCCTATCCATGAGCTCCGCCGGTATTCGGGTCGCGAAGAACGTCGACTTCCCGCGCGAAGTCATTTGACTGCGGCGCCCTGATCGACGACAAGCCGCCATGGCCAAGAAACCCGGAACCAACCCGAAAGGCGAGTTCGCCTTCTTCAACGTCGTCTACGAAGACGGCTCGCAACGCTCCAACCGCCGCGTCCCCAGCGAGCTGCTCGGCGGCCTCGACGGCGACGAACCCGCGCGCAACTTCATCAGGGAGCAGGACCGCGAGATCGCGGAAAAGAGCGGACGGCCGGCGCTGGAGATCGAGCGGATCGAGCGGGTTGGGGCGAAGAAGAAGTAGGTAGCCACGGCTCGATGAGATTGACCGAACTGGTGCGGCAAGTGGGTTCACCTTTCCCTTGGGAGAGGTCGGCGCGTCCCGGGCGATGCGAAGCATCGTCCCGCGCGCCGGGTGAGGGTTCGGTCTCACCGTGTGCTGCACCCCCTCACCCGATCTGCTCTTGACGATGCTTCGCATCGCCAGGAGCAAATCGACCTCTCCCCGCTGGGGAGAGGTGTCAGAGTCCGCGGCCAATCAGCTCAATCCAAAGCCGCCATGCTCCAGCCGGGCGCTCACCAGCGCCCGCACCATCTATTCCAAGCAAACAGCAGGTCGGCAAAACGGTCGTAGACAAACCGCGTGATCGGCAGCACCACGCGATTGCCTGAGAGCGCCGCAATCCACCCCTCGCCGGGCGTCATCCGCCACAACGCGATCGCGACGTCAGCGCCGACGACGAGCCGGCTGGCCCGATCTGTCGCATGCTCTCGATCATAGAGACGACGGACATCGAGAAGCTTGCGGCAGCGGTTGCGCAAGCAAAATCCGAGGATGTAGGCGGATTGGCAACGATGGCGTCGGCCTTCTTCAACTTCAATCGCAAACGCCTTATTGCTGTCGCCTCTCAACAGCTCTTGCCTTCCGTCCGGGAGGCGGAGCATTCGCGAATGACGGCGGACTGATGGCCTACGGTCCGAGCTTTCCTGACATGTATAACATCAAGACTGCGAAGGCGCTTGGTATCACGCTGCCGACAACGTTGCTCGCCCGGGCCGACGAGATTGTCGTGCGACGCACCTAAGGCTTGCCATAGACTTCTCCTGAAACAGGAGGCTTCGCAAGCAATGGCACTATTCAAACCATCCAACCCCGAAAAGACGGTGCAGCGCGACATCGACGCGGCCACCAAGACCCGCGAGCGCCTGTCGGGCTCAGATCGTCGAGTTCGAGCAAGCGATCACGCGTCATGCGGCTGCTGCGAAGCAAGCCGCACTGACCGGCGACGACGCAGAGCTTGACCGTGCGGAAGCGGCGTTGCGCGCCGCACTGGATCGCAGCTCCACGCTGAAGGCCGCTCTCACCGAAGTCGACCAGCGGCTGGAAGCCCTTGAGCGCACCAAGGCCGAGATCGCGGATACCAAGCTGCGTGCTCAGACGGCGGCTGAGATCGCGCTTGTGGTGCGTAAGATGATCGAGGCCAGCGTGGAGTTCGACGCGGCGGCTCGTCGACTGTCCGAGTACACGACGCGAGCTGTTCCATGGCTCTGGGAGGTCCGCGGTCTGGACGATGCTGCGCGCCCACGCTGACGCTGTGATTGGGCGTACAGCACCGGCAACGTTGCCGCTCCCGGAGCTAGCGGTGCCGAAAGCCGAGAGTACCGCGACAAACGTGGCACCGGACCCGGTGGTGGTCGCGGCGAATTTGCAGCCGCTTGATCCGTGAAGTCCGCGCCTCCCGGCTGGCAGCCGTACGAAATCGTCGCGCGTCTCGATGGCTGGATTTGCGATCCAGAGGACGAAACTCGCATCCCCCCGGTCGATGAGTGAACGTATTTCGGCCGAGGACGACCACGCTGAGCTTGCGACCGCCCTAGCGGTGATGATCACAGCTCGGTCGCTCACGTGCTTGCGAGCGTTTATAGCCAATGCGTTGAGCTGATGGCCAAGCCGCCGAATCAATGCTGCTGGGCGACGGCGATCCTCAATCGCCGGTCGATGATCTCAGGCAGGCGCGTAAGTTGGCCCTGTTGTTCTGCAAAACCGAGGAAGGCATCGAGAGCTTCTTGGAGCACTGCGATGTCGCCGCACGTGATCTGTTGATGCCCTACGGCGATCTCCTGATGGCGTTGTCCATTCTGCTGAGGATCAAGCGCACGCTCGACGGCGCCGAGATCGACAAGATCATCGGGGAGTTCGAGGCGCAGAAGGCGCTGGCGGTCGAGCATAGGCGGCGCGAGAACTGGCGCAAGCGCGAGTTGGTGGCTGAGCGTTTTCGAGCGGAATGTGATCACGCCAATGCCATAGCCTCGTCACAGTCTGCACCAGATCGGATGCAGTAATCGACAACATCAACGATCAGAGCGCACGGCGGACGTACCCGGCCTCATGATCTTGAAGGGCCCCGACGTGCAACATCGTCGGGGCCTTTGCTTGACGCGTTCAGGCGCTATTTCGCGGCCTGTTTGCTCGGGTCATCGGCCGGGTTGACATAGTTGATAGCGAACGGCCCGGGTCCGGCGATCTGTACCACGGTCTCCTCAGTGGTCCAGGCATAGTGGTTCATGCCTGCTGGCATTTCGACGAAAGCTCCGGCCTTGAGGGACTGCCCCTTGTCCATGTCGAGCTTGTCGCCGAGACCTGCTCGGAAGTCACCCGAGATCACCGTCACGAACTCGTCGGTGGGGTGGTTATGAGCCGGGACTTTGTAGTTGGCCGGCATCTTGAGCCGCATCGTGAACAGCCCCTCCTTGCTGGGATCACCAGCGATGACGGCGAACTGCGCGCCGGGCGGGATGGTCGGTGGAGCGGGACCCCACTTGATGTCTTCCACGTTGACCGGAGGCTTCATTTGCATCTCGGCGGCGTGCAGTGCCGGCAGGATTTGTGCTGCTGCTAGGACAGCAAGGCCAGAAGCAACAGCAAATGGTGCGATTGAATGCTTCATTTCCTTCCTCCTTGGCTTACTTCTCACTTCACTCGCAACAAACCGGGGGCACGAACCCCTTGCAAGCCCGTCCGATACGATCGCGCATTTCCGATCGACCGCCTCAATGCCGATGGATGCGGAAATCGGAGTGCTTACCTTTCGGACTTGCAATCAACTTACTATGTTCATGCATTAGGGTCACGGCCTAGCTCACTGGATGACCTTTAGGTAAGCTGTTCCAGTAGCGGACCCCCTTACGGCGAGGGCAAGCCATCGCTTTCGGCTAGTTCAACAGCTCGCGTTCCATCGCAGACGGTTTTTCACCTTGATCCAGTACTTGCTCCGACCGCCCTGATAGGCCGGTGGTGTCGCTTCGACACCAATCCTTCAAGACCCATGTTGCAGGCGGCGCGGAATAGATCAGGCCGAAGCTCGCCACGTTCAAAGGGATTGATGAAGACGCCCTCGGGGCGTCGCGCCAGCCGACGCTCCAGGTTCGTCTTTCGCATCGACAGGGTTAGCATGCGGAGGTCGTCACCGCGCCCGGCTGGCACAGTTGAGCCCTTGGTCCGAAGGCAATAGTCAAATGAACGCATGTGGGAAAATAGCCATTCGCGGGCCCGATTGCGAGATGAGCTTGGCGCGCCGTCAAAAGCGGGCGGCCAGGGCTACCATCTTGGCGGCAGATCAGGAGTGATTTCGCTTTCGACGCTCTCACTGATCGCCCGCTCAACCTCCGACGCGAGCACGGTAAGATGCTCAGCCAATCTGGTGAATAACTCACGCTTCTTCGGATCGGTCGCTAGGTCGCGGATAAGGGCGCACTCGGCGGCGCCCCGCTGTAGCTTCTCTAGCTGAGCCTGCATGTCCTTCATCTGCGGCCCCAATGTTCTCTTATAGGAACATTACAAAGAACGAGTTTGGTTCACAAGTGAACAGAGGGGGGGCCTGATTGGGGTTAGCCTAGTGATGCACGGCGTACGTTCTGCCGTGTGCGCCGGCCCATCGGACCGCCGGCCAATTCGGCTCCAGCCCCGCGAGTGGCCGGCTGGTCCGAGGCGACTTTGCGCAATATCAAAACGAGTTCGTTTACTCTGGCTAGGCTGCTCACGTAGCCGAACAACCTCTTGTCGGGCTGCTGAGGTTATGAGGTCCGGGCTCCTAGGCACACCGGGCCTCGCCTTACTGCTTATCCCCGTCGCCATGGCTTGCAAGGTCCCGCCATGCAAGTGCGACAGGAGGCTCGACATGTTCACCAAAGATTACGCCGACGATCTCAGCGCGACCGTGCGCTATGCACTAGAGACCACTCGTGCAGTCGCACTCTGTCCTTTCCATTCCGAGGTCACCATCCGCATCGGTGATGATGCAGCCGAGAGCCATGCCTTCGAGCGCGCCAAGAAGGTCGTCAAGAGCGATGGTGCGAATTGGGAGCCGAAAGTCCTTAGGGAAGAGATTGGACGGCAGCTCAGTGAAGTCGCAGACGGCACTTGTCCCCTTTGCGCGTCGCATTGAGCCGCGATGCAAAAGAAAACTCGCCCGAAAGCGGGTAACGCAAGGTAGCATGATGGATGATCAATCAGTCAGAGACACACGCCTCACCCACGGTCCACAACCAAGTTTTGAGGCATTGCTATTGCGCTATTGGGCAGAACATTCTCTTTCGATCAGGTGTGCTTCTATGGTCGCCATACTGACGCTGCGCTCAGGCTCGCGCGCGAGATTGGGCGCGGGTTTGGCCTATAGGCCCGCATTGATTGCCGAGACAACTTTTCGCCGAGCCTCAACGTGCAGCGCGACCGTCGTAGCGGCTACTTCTTCAAAAGTATTCGCATCGTCCGCGCCATTCGCCTCACTGATCCGGCGTGGCGGCCCAGCTCGGCCGCTATCTTCGATGCGCCTACTCTTGCCCGAGCCAACTTGATCAATTGCTGGATCTCGCGATCGGCCCATTGCTTTGGCTTCGGTGTTTTCAATAACGCCCCCCAAGCTGGTCCCATTTAACTGGTCGTCCGATTGCGAGCACTTGGGAAATTTACGGGTGGGATCATTCAGCTCGGCCCAGCTAGTGGACCAGAGCGCTACGATCGCACAGGCGAAACCGCCCGCCACCAGGATGCCGGGGCTAGTGACCAGATCAATTGACCCGTGGTGGCCAACTAGGGCGTGTCATGGCTCATTGGCTCTGCCCGGGTTTTCATCCGTTGGCTTTCGCTGTCGTTGAGCGTATTCGGCGTCCCATCCAAGCCCTAAGGTAACCGAGATTAGCGAGCCGAACAGCATGCCGAGCTTCGCCGCATCTGGCAATGAAATATGGCCTGCCCACCATTACTTGGTGGACGGACCTCGTCGAAAATGAGCCGGTATTTTTGGCCTATGCGCCAGATTGGCCCTATTATTTCGGTCTCTGGGCAGATGATGTTGGCCAGGCTCTCAACGGAGTGGCACCGGCCGACATTCCTATCCAACAGCCAACGAAACTTATACTCGCAATCAACCTCAAAACCGCGAAGGCACTCGGCCTCACCATACCACCGGCATTGCTCGCCAGCGCCGACGAGGTGATCGAATAGGATGCGCGCGGATGTCGGGTTGTGTGCAGGTTTTTGGACGCCGGCGACAAAGAGGCTCCGCACGCCGAACTGACCGGCGTCCAAAAAGCGCCAAGGCACGAAGTC
>NZ_LBIZ01000095.1:0-103240 GCF_028128665.1 Bradyrhizobium sp. CCBAU 45384 | reverse complement strand
ACCTACGACCTCACTCCACCAGCTTCCTCAGCTCCGCCTTCGCCACCTTCTCCAGGGTCGAGCGCGGCATGTCGTCGACGAGCCTGATCTCGCGCGGCACCTTGAAGTCGGCAAGGCTGTTGCGGCAGGCGGCCATCACGCGGTCCTGCAGATCCGGCGGCGCAGCCGCGACGCCGCCATGCGGGATGATGAAGACGACTGGCACCTCGTCCAGCATCGGATGCTTCTTCGCCACCACCGCGGCCTCGCGCACGCCTGATACAATTGCGATGACCTGCTCGATCTCGGAGGCCGCGACGTTCTCGCCGCCGACTTTCAGCATGTCCTTGGCGCGGTCGCCGAACCTGATGAAGCCGTTCACCAGCCGCGTGACGCGATCGCCGGTGAGGAAGAAGCCGTGCTTGTCAAAGCTCTCGCGCGTCGCCTTCTCGTTGTGCAGATATTCGGCGAACAGCGACAGGCCGGGGATGCCCTTGATTGCGAGGTTACCGGTGTCGCCGACTTCGGTCGGCCGTCCGTCGTCGTCGGTGATGCGGATCTGATATTCGGGCGCGGCGCGGCCGATCGACATCGGAATGTTGGGCTGGTCGACCTCGCCGATGATGCCGTGGGTGATGGTCTCGGTCATGCCCCACCAGCCGATGATCTTGACGCCGAACGCGGCAAAGGCCGGTGGCTCGTTCACCGCCGTGCCCCATAGGCGGAATCTATGGTCGCGCGGAATCTCCTGCTCGAGCAGCGCCTTCATGCAGAAGGGAATGGTCGAGGTCCAGGTCGAACCATGCTCGCGCGCAACGTTCCAGAACCGGCTCGCGGAGAAGCGCGGTTGGATCACGCAGGTCGCCCCGACCCACAACGTCGCCAGCATGGAATAGGCCAGCGCATTGGTGTGGAATAGCGGCAGATAGGTCTGGTGCACGTCGCTGGCGTGAAGGTCCTCATGCGCCGCATTGATCTTGGCACCCCACAGCGCATTGGCGTGGGTCCACAGCACGGCCTTCGGCCGCGATGTCGTGCCCGAGGTGTACTGCACACTGCACGGCGCCAGCGGATCGGTCGCGCGCTTCGGCCGATCGGCGCTGTCGGAAAACAGCGCCTCAAAACCGTCGCTGCGTGAAACGGCCTGTGCAGGCGCCGCGCCCGCATCGTGCGACGTCACCGCCATCCAGCTGACGTTGCGGCAATTCTGCGCGACCATCTCCGCATAAGCCGGTTGCGTGATCGCAGCGACCGCGCCGCAATGATCGGCGAAATATTCCATCTCCGCCGGCGCCGAGCGGGTGTTGGTGGTGACCGCAATGGCCCCGAGTTCGACGCAGGCAAACCAGGCCAGCAGCGCCTCGATGCAATTGTCCAGGTGAATGAGCACATACTCGCCCGGCTTCACGCCGCGCTTGGCAAGCCCGGCCGCGAGCGCGCCGACCCGCTCGTGAAACTCGCCATAGCTCCAATGCCGCGCCGGCGCATCGAACGGCGCCCAGATCAGGAACGGATGATCCCGGCGCACCTCGGCGCGCATCCTCAGCAGCCAGGGCACATCGAGCCCGTCGAACGGGGTCACGATACCGGCCGCGGTTTGTTGGATAGCCATGAAACCTCCCGTGCAGCCTGCATCTTGATGGCGGCTGCCTCTTTATGATTGCGTCTTCCTGCCATCGGACAGCACCGGCATGCCTTATCCTTTCGTCGCCGAGGACCTTGCGTACTTTCCGCAGCAGATGAGCTTTGTTACAACGCCGCCGCCGCCGTCTTCAAGACGTCAGGCCTTCAAGAACAACACTGGGAGAACCCTCGAAATGATCACTCGCCGTACCGCGCTGGGCCTGCTCGCCGCGACTCCGCTTGCAGCCAGCCCGCTGTCGAAGGCTCTTGCGGCGGATTATCCGTCCCGGCCGGTGAAGTTCGTGGTGGGTTATCCGCCCGGAGGCGCCACCGACATTCTGGCGCGGCTGATCGGGCAGCGGCTGTCAGAACGGCTCGGCCAGCAATTCGTGGTCGAGAACAAGCCGGGCGCCGGCAACAATATCGGGACCGAATCCGTCGTGAATGCCGAGCCCGACGGCTACACCGTGCTGCTGGTCAATCCGGCGAACTACATCAACGCGACGCTCTACGCCAATCTCAAGTTCAACTTCATTCGTGACATCGCGCCGATCGCCGCGTTCCAGCGCGTGCCGAACGTGATGACCGTCAACAAGGACGTGCCGGCCAAAACCGTCGCCGAGTTCATCGACTATGTGAAGGCCAATCCCGGCAAGGTGAACATGGCTTCCTCCGGCAACGGCACCTCGGTGCATCTGTCCGGCGAGATGTTCATGGCCATGACCGGCTGCAAGATGCAGCACGTGCCCTATCGCGGCGCCGCGCCCGCGATCACCGACATGCTCGGCGGCCAGGTGCAGGTGATCTTCGACAACATGCCCTCGATCATCCAGCACATCCGTTCCGGAAGCTTGCGTGCGCTCGGCGTCACCACGGCGCAGCGCTCGCCGCAACTACCTGATGTGCCCGCGATCGGCGAGACCGTGAAGGATTACGAGGCGAGCGCACTGTTCGGCATGGGTGCGCCGAAGAACATGCCCAAGGACCTGATCGCCAGGCTCAACAACGAGATCAACACGATCATGAAGGAGCCCGAGATGACCAAGCGCCTGGTCGAACTCGGCGGCGATCCGCTGGTGGAGACGCCGGAGGCGTTCGGCAAGGAGATCGAGGCCGAGACCGCCAAGTGGAAGAAGGTCGTCGAGTTCGCCGGCCTCAAGGTCGAATAGTGATCGCGTAATTGCGTGCGCATGAAGCCCCGCCGAAACGCGGGGCTTTTTTCTTGCGTGGTTCCAGCTTGACGAGCCGCCGTTTGCGCCTATACTAAACCTTATGGTTAAGTATCTTGACGAGACGCTCGATCGCACCTTTGCGGCACTGTCCGATCCGACACGGCGCGCGCTGCTGGCGCGTCTCGGCGAAAAGGATGGCCTATCGGTGAGCGAGCTCGCCGCACCGTTCCCGATCTCGCTGCCGGCAATCATGAAGCATCTCGACGTGCTTGACGATGCGGGCCTGATCGTGCGCGAGAAGACCGGGCGTACGGTGTCCTGCCGGCTCACCGCGCAGCCGATGGAGCAGGCGATGAACTGGCTCAATCGCTACGCACAATTCTGGTCCGAGAGCTTCGACCGCCTTGCCGCCTTTGTGGAGGACAAACCATGGTCAACGCAGTCGCCGGCGCCGCCGAACGCGCAAACGAAGGTCCAAGCCTCACGCTCACGCGCCGGCTCCGCGCGCGGCCGGAAAAGGTCTTCGCCGCCTGGACGCAAGCACCGCAGCTAGTGCAATGGTTCGGGCCGCCGAACATGAAGCCCGCGACCTTGAATGCGGAACTCGACGTGCGCACCGGTGGGCGCTACCGCATCTCATTCACCCGCGACGACGGCGAATATTTCGAGGCCGGCGGCATCTACCGGGAGGTGGTGCCGAACGAGCGGCTGGTTTTCACCTGGGCCTGGCACTCGACGCCGGAGCGCGAATCGCTGGTGACGATCACGTTGAAGCCTGACAGCGCCGGCACGCTGATGATCTTCCATCATGCCCAGTTCTTCGACGAGACCGCGCGCGATAACCATCAGCGTGGCTGGAATTCGTTCTTCGACAAGCTCGACAGCTTCGTCGCCTGATCTCTGTCAAAGGAGGATACCATGCAGCAACATCAGATCGTCTCCCGCGAGCAATGGGTCGCAGCCCGTAAAGCGCATCTGGCGCATGAAAAGGAATTGTCGAGGGCGCGCGAGCGTCTGGCCGAGGAGCGTCGGGCCTTGCCCTGGGTGAAGGTCGACAAGACCTACATATTCGACGGGCCGAACGGCAAGGTAACGCTTGGCGATCTGTTCAAGGGGCGCCCGCAGCTCGTGGTCCAGCACGTGATGTTCGCGCCGGATTGGGAGGCTGCCTGCAAGAGTTGTTCGTTCTGGGCCGACGGCTTCGAGCGCATGGTGCCGCATCTGGCGGCGCGCGACACCACGATGGTCGCGATCTCACTGGCACCCAGCGCAAAGCTCGAAGCGTTCAAGAAGCGCATGGGCTGGACATTCGACTGGGTATCGTCTGGCAATAGCGACTTCAACCACGATTACGAAGTCTCGTTCACGCGTGAAGAGATCGACAGAGGTGTGCCAAAGTACAATTTCGGCACCACGCCGTTCTATGGCCCGGAGCTACCTGGCATCAGCGTGTTCTTCCGCAACGAGGCCGGCGAGATCTTTCATACCTATTCCTGTTTCGCCCGCGGCCTCGACATGATGAACGCGGCCTATCAATATCTCGACCTCACCCCGCTTGGCCGTCACGAGGAGGGCCTGCCCTATCCGATGGACTGGGTCCGTTTGCGCGACCAGTACGAGCCGGAGGCGAAGGGCGCGTGCTGCCACGGGTGAGGGGGCGGCGCTTCGCGCTCGTTTGCCAAGAGTTATCCCCGTCACCCTGAGGTGCTCGCCTTCGGCGAGTCTCGAAGGGCGACGGCCCCGGCTGCATCTCGGCCGTTCATCCTTCGAGGCTCCCCGCATGGCGCGTTGCGCCGCGCGGCTCGCACCTCAGGATGACGGGATCGAGCTGAGTCGATTTGCTATTTCTTCGCGTCGGCCTGCTCCGTGCCCTTGCACGAGATCAACATCGTGTAGGCCCGCGCGTTGCCGGCGATCTCGGGGGTCTTGAGCTCGCCCTTCGGTTCGGCGGTCTGATACGGCACCACCGAATTGTCGAGGAAGTCGCGCAGCGCGCCGGTCTTGATCGCGAAGTTGATGTTTTCGGGAATGCTGCCGGTGGCTGCGGCGACTCGCAACCCATCGAGCTTCCCGGTGACGACGCCGACAAGCTGACCGGTCGTGTCGAACAGTGGACCTCCGCTGTTGCCGGGCTGCACGGGCGCACTGATTTGCAGGAAACGCGAATCGTTGCGCATGCCGCTGAGCGAACTCACAATGCCGGTCGTCACGGTGAAGTCCGAGGTCAGCAATCCGTGAAATGGAAAGCCGATCGCGACGACGGAATCGCCTGACCGGATCGGGCGGTCACGGATCCGGGCAAACTCCTTGAACGACGCCGTCGACGGTGTCTGCAAAAGGGCCAGATCGTTGTTCGCATCAGCAGACACGACACGCAGCACCATCGCGGCTTCGCCAGTGAGATTGCCCTTGAGCTCGCTGCAGCCCTCGATCACGTGGTTGTTGGTGACGATGTGTCCGGCAGCGCTGACCACAAAACCGGTGCCGAAGCCACTCTTGGCACCTTTGCCGGGCTTGCTTGCCGGCGGCGCGCCTTGCTTGTCTGCCGTGGCGGCCGGCTTCGCCGCGCCCTTGGTGAAATCGCCGGCCTTGTCGAGCCCGTCGGCCTTCACTTTGGTCACGCAATTGGCCAACGCGGCGATCACTGGTCCGGTCGATCTCAGGTCGAAGTTCAGGACAGCGGGGCCGGCCGTCGCGACCATCAGGCTTGCCTTCTGAAACGTACGCACGACATTGAGCGGCATGACGGCCGTGAGCATGTCGGGCCGGTACGCCGTGGCGTACAGCCTGGCTTGCTCCTGCCCGTCAAAGGTCACGTCGATTGCGGCGTTCTCGCTCTTGTTGAAGTGATAGTTGGGACTCGCAAAGGCGAGCGACCATATGCCGGCGGCATTCTGGCTCACGACGAGGATGACGCCGTTCGCATAAGGCGCCGTCGCCGCGCAATGGGAGAATGCGCCCGTCTCGTCGTTGCTGAAGGCGCCGCCGACCCAGCCGCCGACATTGACGGTGCCGAATGGTCCTTTCGCATGCGCTGTCCCAACAAGACACACCTGCAGCAGAGCTGCAGCGACGAACGACCTTGACCGCATGACTTCCCCCAAGGGCAACCTTGGCCGCATCTTAGTCGGGCTGGTGGCCGGTGTGCAACCGGTAGTTGTCCGCGCGGCGCTCGTCCCTGGCAGGCGATTTCCCGGCTTGCGTTTACTTTGTAGCGCGGTATACTTTGCAGTACAAAGTGACCGGACAAGCCGGTCCGTGGGCGTGGGTGGAGCGGAGCTTTGGCATTGCCGATGCGCGATCTCGACAGGGCGCTGGCCGACATCGTGGCGATCCGCAGCCAGATTGCGGTCGGCACGGCGTTCCGCGGTTACGGCCCGGCAACGATGGCCGCGACCGGCGCGGTCGCGCTTGTCACCGCCATCCTGCAATTCTGGCTGCTCGGCGACCCCACCGGCGAGCCGCTCGGCTTCTTTCTCGGTTGGTTCGTCGCGGCGACCCTGTCGGGCCTGATCATCTGGATCGAGATGCGTGCGCGTTCGCGTCGCCATCATTCCGGCCTCGCCGACGCGATGATTCATCAGGCGATCGAGCAGTTCCTGCCCGCGGGCGTCGCCGGCGTCCTGCTTGCAGTGGTGATGTGGAGGTTCGCTTCCGAGGCGCTGTGGCTGCTGCCGGGACTGTGGCAGATTCTGGTGTCGCTCGGCATTTTCGCGTCCGTCCGCTCGCTGCCGCGCAGCGTGGCGTTCGCCGGGGCCTGGTACTTCATCTCCGGCTTCGCCGTGGTGGTGCTGGCGAGCCGGACCCACATGCTGTCGCCATGGACGATGGGGCTGCCTTTCGTGATCGGCCAGTCGGTGATGGCGGCCATTCTGTATTTCGCGTCCGGAGACAATGATGTCGAAGACTGACAGCGCACCTTTTTCCTATGAAGGGCTCGACCGTGTAATCCACGAGAAGGCAAGGCTCGGACTGCTGACGTCGCTGATGGCGCATCCGAAGGGACTTGCTTTCGCTGATCTCAAGCAGCTCTGCGGCCTCACCGACGGCAATCTCAGCCGGCACCTTGCCGTCCTCCAAGAGGCCGGCCTTGTCGAGGTGACCAAAGGTTACGAAGGCAATCGCCCGCACACGACCTGCCGCCTGACCAGGAGCGGCCGCCGGCGCTTCCTCGACTATCTCGCCGTGCTCGAACGTCTCGTGCGCGACGCCGCCAAGGCCGCCGGCCGCGAGGCGCCGCCGCTTGGCCGTCTCGGGATCCTTCCGATCTGATCGCCCCCCTTTTTGACCGGAGACTTTGCGATGCAAAGTGACGTCACGTCCCACAACGAAAAGCTCCATGTCGGCATCATCATGGACGGCAACGGGCGATGGGCGACCGGGCGCGGCCTGTCGCGTGTCCGCGGTCACGAGGCCGGCGTCGAGACCATCCGCCGCATCGTCGAGGCCGCGCCCAAGCAGGGCATCGGCACGCTGACGCTCTATGCGTTCTCGACCGACAATTGGCGCAGGCCCAAGGCCGAGGTTGCCGCGTTGATGACCTTGCTGCGCTTCTATCTCGCCAATGAAGTGCAGAGCCTGGTCAAAAATGGCGTGCGGCTCAACGTCATCGGCCGTCGCGATCGCCTGCCGGACGGGATCGCAGCCGCCATCGCGCGCGCGGAGGAGGCCACCGCAAACGGCAGCACGCTTCACTTGCGCATTGCCGTCGACTATTCCGCACGCGACGCCATCCTCAATGCTGCGGCCAAGGCGGCCGCGCTGACCAGCCTGACCCGCGAAGCCTTCTCGCAACTCGTCACCGGCGAGGCCGGCTTGCGCGACGTCGATCTCATCATCCGCACCTCAGGCGAAAAGCGGTTGTCCGACTTCCTGCTCTGGGAGGGCGCCTATGCCGAGCTGCATTTCACCGAGCGGATGTGGCCCGAATTCGACGCAGGCGATCTCGCCGCGGCGCTGGCTTCCTTCCACGGCCGCGAACGCCGATTCGGCGGTCTCCAGGCCATCATGCCGGAGGAGGTGCCCTCACTCTCGCGGGCGTGACAGGGCTACGGAGCTGCCTGTTTTTTTCAGCCGCACGAACAGGTGGTTGATTTGCGGGGTGCCACGGATCGTGCTCTACTATTTCTCCTGACGGGAGCTTTCGGCGATGCGCGCGGTTCTGGACTATTGCACCGGCGGAACGGAGCGGCAGGTTGCGGCCGGCACGCACCTTTTGACGGAAGGCGGCGCCTCCGGACATCTCTACGTGCTGATACAGGGCAAGCTCGAGGTGCTCAAGGGCGAGATGGTGGTCGCCTCCATTGCCGAGCCCGGTGCGGTGCTCGGCGAGATGTCGGTGTTGCTGGGAGTGCCGCATACGGCGACGGTGCGGGCCTGTGCCGACACGGTGGTTTACGAGTTCGAGGATGCCGCCTCGCTGCTCAAGCAGGAGCCGGAAATCGCGCTGCTGCTCGCGCGCATGCTGGCGCAGCGGCTCAATGTCGCCAACACCTATCTCGCCGATCTCAAGCGGCAATATGCCGGCCACGGCACGCATCTCGCGATGGTCGGTGAGGTGCTCCAGAGCATGATCAACCTGCCGCCGCTCGAGGTCTCGCCAGGCTCGGATCGGCAATCCGATCCAAGGACGTGAGCCAGTCCGGCGGTTCGTCGATATAAGACGCGGGCCGCTTCAGTGGTGCGCCGAGATCGATCCACTGCGCTTCGCCCGCTGCCAGCCAGAACGCCTTGTTCGCATCGAGATCCAGCACGATGTGCGTCGGCGGGCGTCCCGGCTGCAGGCCGGCGTTGAACACCCAGGTCTGGCCAAGCCGGTCGTACCACGAGCCGTCCTTGATGAACGGCGATTGATGCACATGGCCGGAGATGACCATCGACGGCTGATACTGCATGATCCACTGCACCAGCTCGACATCGCCGAAGAAGCGCTTGCCGCCCCAGCTCGTCGGCGAATTAGCCGGCGGCGCATGATGCGCCCAGATCCATCGCTGCGGATGGTCGAGCGAGGCATCACGCAGCTGATTGGCGATGCGCTGCTTGACCAGCGGTCCGTCCCACCATGGGCACACCGTGAACAGAGTGTTGCCGATGATCAGATTGTCCCCGTCGCAGGCGATGCCTGTTGCCCGCACCTCCGAGATCCAGCGCGAGATCTTCTCGCCTTCCGCATTGCGCTCGTCGAGGTCGTGATTGCCGGAGCAGAGAATGACCTTGGTCTGCGCCGCGATCAGCGCGAGGTACTTTTTCACCACCACGATCTGTGCGCGGAAATCCACCATCGAGCCGATGTCCAGCGCATCGCCGGCGAAGATCACCAGGTCGAATTGCGGCGCGGCGCTGACCAGCCAGTCGAGCTGCGGCAGCGAGTAGTGCAGATCGGCCACGACCAGGCAGCGCATAGAGAATCCGTCCGCGAGAGAATGAAAATATCTGGGAATTCCAAAATCTTATAAAGCAAGAAGCAGACCAGCATCGCTGCCGCCAATCCGGCAAAGCGCAGCATGCTGCGGCGGCCGGCGGCGCACAAGTGCCGATCGTGTCGCAGGGCTGGACCGTATCACCGAATTCTGCTGACGTGGCGGTTTCAATGCCGGTGATCGCATGACGTCCTTCAAGACCATTCGTGCCCGCGCCGAGAAGCGCAAGGGGGGACCCAAGGCGCTCGACAAGCTGATGCCTGACAAGCCGGACTTGAAGCGTCTGGCAAAGCTCGGCGACGACCGCATCCTCGCGGAGATGACGAAGCGTGTTTTGCGCCGGGTTTGCCTGGAGCGTGATCGAGGCGAAGTGGGACGGTTTCGAAGACGCCTTCCTGCGCTTCAAGCCAGCCAAGCTCAGCTTCCAGCCGGAAGACTATTGGGACGGCCTGCTGCGCGAAGCGCGGATCGTGCGCAATGGCGCCAAGATCATGTCGGTACGCGACAACGCCGTGTTCGTGCAGGAGATCGCGAGGGAGCACGGCAGCTTCGGCAAGTTTCTGGCGAAATGGCCGCCGTCCAACGAGATCGGCCTGCTCGATCTCCTGGCCAAGCGCGGCTCCAGGCTCGGCGGCAATACCGGCCAGATGCTGCTGCGCTTCGTCGGCTGGGACGGCTTTGTCACCTCAAAGGACGTCGTTGCCTGCCTGCGCGGTGCCGGTCTCGACATCGCCGAAGAGGTCAAGTCCAAGGGCGATCTTGCCAAGGTGCAGGCGCAGTTCAATGCCTGGGCCGAGGAGACGGGGCTGCCCTACACCTATCTGTCGCGCATCTGCGCGCTCTCGGTCGGTGAAAACAGGAGCGAGCATTAGCCCGCGACAAACAGCAGGCCGCAGCTTCGGTGACCGGATCGTGGACATGGTGTGGCAATCTCGCGCCGTCGGCGCGGCAGATGCCGCGCGCGATCACGAAATGCATTTCGCAGGAACATTTGTGCGCAGCACCCGTTCGGGACTTTGAACCAGGCAACACGGCGCAGGGAACACGCTCGCTCCGGCCAAACCTGGCTCAAGCCACGAAACTCGAACGACAGAACGGAGCAGCTCATGAAGCTCACATCCGAACAGGTGAAGCAGACCATCAACCAGCTCGGCGCCCAGGTGCTGCCCGACGAGCATCCCGCCATGCCCCAGCTCAACAGCATGTTCGGCGAGCACACCTTCTTCGTCGACGAGACGGGCTTGAAGGTCCTCGAGCCGACGCCCTCGCTCAGTGCGGAACGACAGACGGGTGAAGTCGTCAGCCTCGCCGACTGGAGCGATGCGGATCTGACGCGCCTGATGGCACACGAGCCCGAGCCGACCGGCGTGATCGTGGTGTTCGAGCACGTGAGGCACTGACGGGAGCGCACAAGCGACCACCCTTCCGCGGTGCCGAAGGGTGGTTGGATCGGGCGTATGATCCGTCGCGCAAATCAGATCCGGTCGCCGTCATCACGACGTCGGACAGGACGTCGTCGGGACGGGCGGCGTCGACCCGCTCGTGATGGTCGGGACAAAGTTGGTCTGGCGCGGGTACAGATAGTAGCTGTCGCGGAGCGTGACGGTGCCGCTGATGGTGTAGCCGAGATTCGGGGTATAGGCATAGGTTGCCTCACCGAGGATGAGCCCGCTGGTGGTCGGCACCCCCGTCAGGGAGGTCGGCAGGGTGACGGTGGAGCCGGCCGTCCTTGCGGCGCCGTTGAGCGACTGGCTCCAGATCACCTTGGCCGTAACGTTGTCGCCGGTCGGCTGCACCTCCGAGACGGTCACGACCGCTTTGGTGACGTCATACGGGGAGAGGACTTTCGATGATGCGTTGAGAATGCCGGTGACATCGCTCGTGGTCACACACTTGTTCTGCGACAGAATGTCGGCAATGGTATGTACCGTGGCCGTGACCTTGACGTTGATCGAAAGGGCGTTGCCGAGTTCGACGCCGCCCATGCACAGCAGCAGCATGAACGGCAGCACGATGGCAAACTCGATGGCCGCCACGGCATCTTCGCTGGCTCGGAACCGCCTCAGGCGCACGGGCAAGCGGGTCATTGATAGGGCTCATTCTGGAAAGCAGCGGACGCCGTGATCTGGCGATTGCCGTTCGGCAGGTTTGCCAGGGTAAAGCCGAGCGGTCCCCCGAAAACCGGCCATTGGTAGATCACCTCCAGGACGACCTTGTCGGACGGGCCGCCCGGATTGTAGGGCCAGTTGTTGGAGACAGTGCCGTCGGCATTGAACGTCAATGTCGGTGCAGCCGCGCTCAACGCCGACCAGCTGCTCGCCGACTGGACGCTGATCATCAGATTGTTGCAGCTGAAGATGATGCGGACCTGCGAGCAGACCAGGGTTGAAAACTGGGTCTGCGTCATCCCGGCCCCCTGCACCTGACCCGTCATGATCTGCCGGGCGGACTGCTGCACGACCTGCTGGAGCAATTGCTGGCCGAAGAAAACCAGGAAGATCTGGATGATTCCGACCAGCAACGCGATGAATATCGGCGCGACGAGGGCGAATTCGACCGCGTTTGCGCCGTTCTCGTCGTTGCGGAACGCTGCGAACGTCTGGCGAAGGCGTCGCTGTCCGGCTACCGCTCGCAACTTGGGCATGACACTCGCTCAGTTGGTCAGGTGAGGGGCCGTTTCCACGACCAACAGGAACAGTTGCCGGAGTGCCGCGGTGATGTCGCCGCCCGATTGCACGTCGTAGAACAGGCCGGGCGAGGCGCAGGATTTTGCGTTTTGAGCGATCTGTCCGGTCGACGACGACGGATTGTTGAACGGCGCGATATAGGAATTGTACCAGCCGTTGCTTGTGAGCGGCAGGTACTCGGTATAGAGCACCGCGATACGAATTCCCCGGTTCTTGATCGTCGTGCAGATCGAGGTGTTGATCGGTTGCTGACACCGATATTTGGAGCCGGTGGCAATCGGCGTTCCGCTGCAGGACGAGCTCATCGATACGATCTTGTCGTCGACCCCGTCGGTGACGAGGAACACCACTTCCTGAGGCGTATCCCCGGTTTGATTGCTGCCTCCGCCGGGAGCGGGCATGAGAGCGTTGACGCTCGTCAGCGCATTCTCGATGTCCGTGCCATAGTCGGTGCCGATGGGACATCCCGAGGCCACGCAGTTCTGGTGATCGACGGTGACAAGCGAAATATTATTGGCAGCCTGGCTCGCGGCCGTCGACAGGTCGGCGGACGGCAGTCCCGACGGCGCATAGATCGTGTTGAAGCCGTAGTCGAACGTGTAGATCGCGGCCTTGTAAGTGTTGTTCTGCTGCGCTTCGGTCTGTTGCGCCGTGCTCATCAGGCTCGCAGTTGCCTGGGCCACCAGGTCGATACGCAGCGTGATGTTGTTGTTGCGTGCAATGGTGAGGTTGTCCTTGGTCGAGGTGCTCGCGCCCGAGTCCTTCTCGGGATGCGATTCGTGACAGGCGAAGGCGCAGTTCCTCGAGCCGGAAGGCTGGCTCGCGGTCGCATTGATCATGTTGGTAATATCGGTCGACGTAGCCGCGATGCCCATCGACGGCGAATCGTCCAGCAGCAGATAGAAGTTGATGTTGGGCGCGCCCGAAGCGCTGGCCGTCGCGGAGCCCTTGATCGGCCACACGGAGGTGCCGAGCAGGCTCGGGAAGGCGTTGCTGGAGTTTGCGGTGTAAGTGACGGTCGCGGTGCGCACCAGGCCGACATTGCCGACATTGACCGTCAGCACGGGATTCCCCGATAGGCCGCCGGCGATCGCGTTTGCCGTCGCGTTGAAGATATTCGTGGCGGTGGTCTGGGCGACGGTCGTGCTCTGGGCCATCATCGACGGGGTCACGGCCGCGATCGCGGCGGCATCGGCTGCGGCGTCCAGCTGCGATTGCCGGCGCTGGGCCTGCGTGTAGTCGAGCGTCATGCCCAGCAGATAGACGGTCGGGAACAGCAGGATCGCGAATATGACGGCAACGTTGGCCTTGCGATCTCTGACAAAGCGACAAAGCGAGGCGCGCAGCATGACCCTTCATCCTAATCGCCGTTAACCACGGCACAGGCAATTCCCGTCAGTTCAGGTATTGCGTGCCGGAACAAGGCGGATCGAAAGGCCTCGCCTGTCTCCCGGCAGGGGAACTCTGAAGGCTGGCTGTTTAAGTAACACTTACTGGCACCGCGCGAATATGGAATGCCTGATGCCGCCAATGTCGGATTGAAGCGACGCAATTAACCGGCCGTAAAGACGTCACGCCAAAAGGGCGGTATTGAGAGCTGCGGCCTTGTCGGCCACTGGCGCACCCGACGCTATCAGGGCAATTTGAGCAGGCAAGGTGAAATCGCAACGGCCCGATTTGCACGATCACGCCGGCGTGGACGAGCCCAAACGCTCCGCGAGATCAGGCGGCGGAAGCCCCCGCTGCATCATGAGCAGATCGAGCGAGGGCGGCTCCTGCCTGGTCAAGATCGACAAGCATGCATGAGCCTGGCCGCGGTGGTGCGTCTGATGATTGAAAAGATGCAGCAGGATGTCCGATAGCGGCTGTTCCTGCGGCTTGCCCGACGTCGTCTGATAAGCGTGCGGCCGCGCCAGAGCCTCCTCGTCGTAACCGCTGACCACCGCGATGAGGCGCGCGTCCTCGGCAAGGCGCGCCAGCGTCAACTCCCGGCGATCCCTGTAGAGGATCTCGTCGAGTCGCTTTGGCTGCTGGCCCACACCGGTGAGCCGGGTCAGCCAAAGCCTGTCCGTCAAGAGAAGGTGGTTCAGCGTCCCATGCAGGCTGCGGAAGAACACGCCCGTGTCGGCGCGATAAAGCTCCTCCGGCAGCGCAAGCGCCGCTTCGTAGAGTCGGGCATTGGCCCAGGAATTATAGGCAGCAAGCTGTTGGAACAGATTCGGCATTGGGCGGTCCTCCCGTCTTGTCGGTAGCAGTTTCCCGTGGGATCGAAGCGTGAGATAATCTCACCTGTCATCACCAGTCGGTTCGCCCGGTCATGCTTCCGTCGCTCAGAGGTTTGCAGGCGCTTTCCCTGCTGTCGCAGACCGGCAGCCTCACGGCAGCGGCTGATATTCTCGGCGTCAGCCGCTCGGCGCTGTCCCACCGGGTCGCAGATCTCGAGCGCCAGCTCGGCGTTATCCTCATGCAGAAGCAAGGGCGCAGTGTCGTGCTGACCGATGATGGCGAGGCACTTATCGCGGTGATGGGCGACGCCCTCGACCGCATCGAGGCCGCTGTCGAACCGATCCGCCGGCGACGCTCCCAATTGCGCATCAGCACGGTCGCGACCCTGGCGTCGCACTGGCTGCTGCCGCGGTTGCCGGAATTCCGAGCCCTGCATCCAGACATCGAGGTTGCACTCACGACGACGCGTCGGGCTATTGACCTCGAGGCCGAGGATTTCGACTGCGCTATCAGGCATGGATTGGGAAACTGGCCCGGGCTGACCGCGACCTTGCTGTTTCGCGAGACCCTCGCGCCCGTGGCCGCGCCGGGCGCCGATCAGAACCTTGAAGGAAGCTCCATCATCCGTGCCCGTTCCCGCTTTCGGGACTGGTCGCGTTGGTGGACGGCATCCCGGCGCGCTGGAAGGCCTGATGACGGCGGCATGGTTGTCGAGTCACGCGCGCAAGCGCTCGAGGCGGCGCTTGCCGGCGGGGGCATCGCGATGATCGACATGGCCTATGTCGACGAGCACCTTTCGAGCCGGCGCCTACAGCTCCTCGCGCCACCGATCACGCTTGATGAGGGCTACTATCTCCTTGTTCGATCCGTTCGCCGAAACGATCGGCTGCTCGGCGCATTCGAGCAATGGATTGTTGCCGTCTCAGCGCGATCGAGGGCGGAAGCCGGCGCCGCGACATCGCAATGAAACGCGTGAGCCTTCAACTGAAATTGTCCAGGGTCATTCGATCGAGACGCAGCCGGTGTCGATGATCGGTCAGCAGGTGTGCACCACCCAGGACGGCAGCAAGCGTTCCGAGCCCGGTGCCGCCGGCGATCAGGAACATGATCAACAGTTGATATTTGACCGCATCGACCGGGTCGACACCCGCAAGAATCTGGCCAGTCATCATTCCCGGCAATGAAACCAGGCCGATCGCCGCCATGCTGTTCATGATCGGCATGAAGCCGCTTCTTAACGCGTCCCGTATGACCGGCAGCAGCGCCTGATACCGGGTGCCACCGAGTGCGAGACACGCTTCCACGGCGGCGCGTTCGCGCACCAGGCTATTCGTCAGCACGTCCAGGCCGAGGCTTATCCCGGTCATGGTGTTGCCGAGGATCATGCCCAGCAAGGGCAACGCATAGCGCGGGTGATACCATGGATCGGGGCGTAGCTCCGTCAGGAGCGCGAATATCGTGACCGTACCGGCGGCGAGCAGCATGCATCCCCCGCCGAGGCCATAGCTCCAGATGCGCGGCAGCCGCCGCTTCTGCCGCGCGACGATCTCCCGAGAGGCGAACAGGACCATGACGCAGGCGGCGACGGCGGTCCAGAGCGGCGACACTGCGGCGAACAGGAAGGTCAGCAAATATCCGACAAGGACGAGCTGAACCACCATGCGCACCGTCGCGATGGCAAGTTGTCTTTCAAGCTTGAGGCGGAGAACAATCGAGAGAACGCCATCCATGACGACAAGCAGAGCGGGGAGGGCGAGATCTCCATACGAAAGCTGAATGTAGGTCATGGCCGGCTTTCCTCGATGTGGCCGCCGGGCCTCATGGCAAATATCCTTGAGCTCACACGGCGGGCCTGGGCATCGTCGTGGGTGCTCCAAACGACGCTCGTTCCATCCGCGATGCGTGCGGCGATCAAGGATTCCACGGCCGCGGTGGATGCCGTGTCGAGCGCCGAGGTCGGCTCGTCCAGCAGAAGCACCCGCGAGCGCAGCATCAGCGCACGCACAAGCCCCAATCGCTGACGCTCGCCGGTCGAAAGTCTTTGCACCGGCCACGGTCCGCAGTCCTCCGGCAGTCCCAGGCATTTGACCAGCGACAGGGCATCATTCCAGGCCGTGAAGTGTTCCTGCACGGTCTCGGACCACCAACCAGGCTCGGTGGCCAGGTAGGTCACCCGTTTTCGCCACGCCGGGGCAGGCATCTGTTCTCTGAGCGCGCCATCGAGCCTGACCGTTCCTTCGTTGGGATCGAGGTCCGCGATGGCGCGAAGCAACACGGTCTTCCCGACGCCGGAGGGCCCCTGCAGGGCGACGCATTCGCCGTCCTGCAGGTCGAATGACACGGAGATGTGCAGGCGCTTGAGCCCACTGACTGTCAGCATGCGTCAAAGCTTGCGCTGTAGCCGGTCGGCAACCCATCTGGCGATGTGCACCGGCGCCTCGTTCGGGTAGGGGTGCACCGAGCTGACATTGATCTCGCCGAGCACGTAGCCGTCGCTCCCATCGGCCTCGACCGGGCCGAGCATGAAGTCGGCGTCCCAGATCGCGGGCAGGTCATCTCTCGCGATATCCATCAACGACGTCAACTGTGGCGTCCATTCGTCTTCCATCAACCGGCGCAGCCGCTGGAAGCGCGGGTCTGCGTTGGATGTATAGAGCCGCGGTCCGGCCCCGGAACGCGCGGCCGGCGTATCGACCAGGGCTTTGACCTTGTGGTGGCCGAAGCCGGCGCAGCGATCGCCTGCCATGTAGCAACGCACCACGCCCTCGCTCAGGCGAGGCTGGAAGGGTTGGTCGATCACGCTGCCGTTCTCGAAATACTCCGCGCAGCGACGGACAAAATCATCCAGCGTCAGCTCCTCGGGGACATCCTTGGTCGCGTCCAGCACTCTTATCATGGAGGAGGTCGGGAGCTTCTCGACCTTCCAGACGCCTTGGCCGCCATTGCCCCGGTTGCGCTTGATCACGCGGGGGCCGCTCGCGAGCCTGCCCGGCAGCGCGGCGCGCATTGCCGCGGCGCTCTGATACAGCGCCGTGTCGCTTCCCCATCCCATCGAGCGGGTCCGATAGAGTACCTCTTTGGTGCCCATCTTGAGGATGACATCGGGGTGCGCGCTCACCCACACGCCTTTGGCGGCGACGTCGCGCAGCAACGCGTCGAGACCGGCACGGTCTCGACCGTCCTGGATCGGGTTGACCCAGACGAGCACGCCGTCGACCGCGAGCAATTGTTCGCGGACTTGCTCGGCGAAGCTCTCGTCGTAGATCGCGGGGCGCCCTTCGATGCCAACAGCGGCGAGCGCTTCGAAGACGTCGGCGAAGCGGCTGTTCTGAGCGGTCGTATCCCGGCGGGCCGTGGCGTCGCCCCGCGAAAGAATGGTCACGGAATGCAGGGGAGGTGATTGACGTTCGATCATGCGCAAGCTCCACGAATTGCGTGCTGCGCAGAGCTTGGACCGAAGTCTCACGGGGAGTCTGCTTGTCCCCTCCGGAACATTCTACGTGAGAATATCAGGCCGTTTCAAGGTGGCTGATGGCGCCCCCGCGCCGCCGGAATGGCGCGCCATCGCCGGTGAAGATGGGACTATTCCTTCGCCATTCCCCTCTGATGCCCCAGCCTCAGCGTGCCCACCTCTTGATATATACAGTTTCACTGTATAGTGTCGAGCGCACGATGAACCCCTTACAGGTAGAACATGCCCGAGAACCAGGACGTCGTCCGTCGCTTCAATATCGAGGTCATCCAGAACGGCAGACGCGATGCGTTCGAGGATCTGATGGCGCCCGATTTTGTCAACCGGACCGCGCCCGCCGGCGCTCCCCATGATGCGGAAAGCATGTGGGCTACGTTCCAGTCCGTGCTCCGCCCCGCGCTATCGGACCTGACCGTGACCATCCACGACCAGATCGCGCAAGGTGACAAGGTGACGACCCGCAAAACGATCAGTGGCGTCCACACCGGGCCGCTCATGGGCATCGCGCCGACAGGCCGGGTCGTTTCGATCGACGTGATCGACATCGTGCGTGTCCGCGACCAGCGTTATGTCGAGCATTGGGGTATCAACAGCCTACCCGCCGTTCTGGCGGGGCTGAGAACGTGAAGCGTCGACAGACGAAGACCCCATCCGATCACGAGGCGCTTCTCACCCTTGCGGAACGCGTGCGGCAGTCCGTCAGCGATTTCGTCCGCACCACGCGCTCACTGGCCGAAACTCCAAGGACCGCTCGCTCGGAGACACTGGGGCTTCTCGATCGGGAAGGAGCGATGAGCACGGCGGCGCTCGCTGAACGACGCAACGTCAAGCATCAGAGCATGCGGCTGGTCGTCGTCCAGCTCCAGGAGGACGGGTTGGTCGAGAAGACCTCGGACGGCAGCGACCGCCGCACCCAAGTCGTAATGCTCACCGCGCAGGGTCGCGCCACGCTGCGTGCCGACCGCCGAGCGCGCTCCGAATGGATCGCCCAAACTTTACGCGATCATGCGACAGCCGAGGAGCGCCGCACGCTCGAAGCGGCGCTTGCCGTCCTCGACAAGATCGGCGCGCTTGCAGCCGCCTCCAAGCCATGATCTTCAGCTTGCCGTACAGCTCGGACAACATCGCGCGGTCAAGTACGGAGGGCCGGCCCGCCATCAGCCTTGTCGTAAGCCACCTCGGAATTACGGTAACAGTGAACTCAATTCCATTGCACGTCTTCGGAATCGCGATGGCGGCCTGTAACGAAACCCAATGGGTCGGGTACAGGAAACGTCGGCCTTCGGTGGTGACAGCGTATTTCGAGATGGCGCGCCCGACACGATTCGAACGTGTGACCTTTGCCTTCGGAGGGCAACGCTCTATCCAGCTGAGCTACGGGCGCAACAAGGCCTCATTTAGCCTAATGGCGAGGGGCGGGCAACGGTCTCGCCGCGGCAATATCAGCGCTTTAGGCCGATTTGCGTGGAGCGACGGCAGGAACTTGACCGCTAACCGGCTCGTTTTCCCGGCCAAGGCCGGTAAATTCGGCCAGCACCCGATCGGAGCAGACCACGCGGTTGCGGCCGAGCCGCTTGGCGGCATAGAGCGCCTGATCGGCCGCGTTCAGCAGGTTATTGGGGGTGCCATCGGCCTCGCCGGGAACGTGACAGGCGACGCCGACACTGAGGGTCACGCGGTCGCCGGCTCCACGCGCGCCATGGGCGATCTGCAAGGCCATCACGGCGCGGCGGATCTCCTCGGCGATGGTGCAGGCATCGTCGCAGCCCATCTCGGGCAGGATCAGAGCAAATTCCTCGCCGCCATAGCGGCTGGCGAGGTCGAGCGGACGCAAGGCGTAGCGCCTGACCACGCGGGCGACCGCGCGCAGGCACTCGTCGCCGCTCTGGTGGCCGTGCTCGTCATTGAACAGCTTGAAATGATCGACGTCGACGAACAGCAGCGCTAACGGCTGCTGCGTCCGCTGCGCGCGGGCCCATTCGCTCGTCAGCATCTGGTCGAATGCGCGGCGGTTCGACAGGCCAGTCAGCCCGTCCTTGGTGGCAAGCTCCTTCAGCGCCGTTTCGGCACGCTTCTGGTCGGTGAGGTCGCGCAGTGTCTCCACCACGGCAATCAGATTGCCGGCCTCGTCGTGGATGGGGCCGGCGTCGATCGCAAGATAGAGCTGGTTGCCGAGCTTCGGCATCACACACCAGTTTTCCGCGGAGAAGCCGAGCCCGTTATGGCCGCGCGCGGCATATTCCGAATAGAGCTCCGGCAGCTGCTCGGGCTGGTCGAGCGCGACCAGATCGGCAAGGCAGGGGCGCTTGGTCTCGTAGAACGCCTGCCAATGCTTGTTGGTGCCGATCACCTCGGAGGCGGCAACGCCCGTCAGCCGTTCGCAGGCCTTGTTCCAGATCACCACGCACCGCTTCGGATCGATCACGAAGGTCGGCACCACCAGATGCTGCATCAGCCGCACCGCGTAGGAATCGGCGACATCGACAGTCTTCGCGGGCGTCCTGCCGAGCTTTGCCATCTCAGGCCACCGCTGCCACGGGAATGGCACCGCCTGGGCCGAACAGCTCACGCACCTCGGCGGCCGGTCTCGGTCTGCTGAACAAATAGCCCTGCATCTCGGTGCAGCCGAGAGCACGCAGCATCTCGCGCTGGGCCTCGGTCTCGACGCCTTCGGCAACCGTGGTCATGTTGCTGGCGGAGGCGATGTTCACCACCGCCTGCACGATCACGGGCGCGCCGTCGGCGTCAGCGATGTCGGCGACGAAGCAGCGGTCGATCTTGATCTTGTCGAACGGGAACCGCTTCAAATAGCTCAGCGACGAATAACCCGTGCCGAAATCGTCGAGCGCGATGCGCACGCCGATCGAGCGGAGCTGGTGCAGGATCTGGAGCGCCGCCTCGTCGTCGCGGATCAGCACGGCTTCGGTGATCTCGAGCTCGAGCCGCCGCGGATCAAGCCCTGCCGCATCGAGAGCGCCGGCGATCCGGAGCGCCAGCGTGCCACATTTGAGCTGCACGGGAGAGACGTTGACCGCGAGGCGGACATGGGCGGGCCAGGTCGCGGCCTCGTTGCAGGCCGTGCGCAGCACCCAGTCGCCGAGATGGTTGATCAGGCCGGTGTCCTCGGCGATCGGAATGAATTCGGCTGGCGAAACCATGCCGCGTTCGGGATGGCGCCAGCGCAGCAGCGCCTCGCAGCCGGAGACCTCGCCCGAATGCAGATTGACCAGCGGCTGGTAGTGGATCTCGAAGCCGCCATTGACCAGCGCCTGGCGCAGATCCTGCTCCAGCGAGAGGCGCGCCTTGGCGCTCGCGTCCATCTCCGGCACGAAGAAGCGGTAGGTGCGCCGCCCCTCCGCCTTGGCGCCGTACATGGCGAGGTCGGCACTCTTGATGAGCTGATCGAGGTCGGCCCCGTCCTGCGGCGCAAGCGCGATGCCGATGCTGGCGTCGGTGGAGAGCTGGTGGCCGAGGCAGTGATAGGGACGGCGGATCGCTTCCTGGATCTGGCTCACGAAGGCCAGGACGTCGGTGGATGATTCGATTCCGGTCTGGATCACCGCGAACTCGTCGCCGCCGAGCCGCGCGATCAGATCGCCCGGCTTTAGGCAGGCGCGGATGCGGCCGGCGATCGCCATCAAGAGCTCGTCGCCGACATGATGGCCGAGCGAATCGTTGATGCCCTTGAATTCGTCGACATCGATATAGAGCAGCGCAAACCGGGCGCCGCCGGCGACCTTCTCCAACTCGCGCTCGATCTGCTCGCGGAACAGCACGCGGTTGGGCAGGTCGGTCAGCGCATCGTAGTGCGCCATATGCGCGATCTTCTCGGCGGTGTTGCGCTGCTCGGTGACGTCCTCGATGACATTGATGATGTAGCGAGGGTCGCCGGCCTTGTCGCAGATGCCGATGCGCTTTGAAATGGTATGGCGCTGGCCTTCGGTCGGGGTCTTCCAGCTCTGCTCTTTCTGCAGCAGCCGGTCCGGCGATTGCAGCACCGCATCATCGTCGCGCGTGACGATGTCGGCGTCCGCTTCCGGCAGGATATCGGCCGCGGTCTTGCCGACGATGGTCTTGCCGCCTTCCCCAAAAATGTCCTCGGCAATCCGGTTGACCAGAAGGTAGCGCCGCGTGTGAGCGTCCTTCACCGTGATCTGCGAGGGAATGTGGTCGATGATCTCGCGGAGGAACGTGTAGTTGCGGTCGCGCTCCTGCTCCAGATTGCGCCGCTCGGTGATCTCCTCGACCGTGGCGACCCATCCGCCTTGCGCGAGCGGCGTGTTGATGACCTGGAAAGTGCGCCCGTTGGGCAATTGATGCAGCTTGGCGGCGACCTTGCCGTCGGCGACGCCCCGCATGACGTCGGCACAAAACTCTTCGACGTTGCCGCTGAACGCGTTGCGCTCCTTGCGATGATGCATCGCCTCGTGGATATGACAGCCAGGCTTGATGATGTCGTGGGAGAGGCCGAACATGTCGGCGTAGCGGCGATTACAGGTGACGATATAGCCGTCGGCGTCGTACAGGATCAGCCCCTGGGACATGTTGTTGAGGGCGGTGTCCAGCCGCAGCCGTTCCGCCTCCAGCCGCTGCTGCGCCTCGTGGTTCTGCCTGACGATCTGGCGGATGATCAGGAAGAGAATCAGCGCGATCACCGCCGCCGACACCGTCGCGGTGGTGACCATGAAGCCGGTTTGTTGCCGCCAGTCGGCCAGTGCGGCCGACGTGGTGTTGGTCGCCACGATGACCAGCGGGAAATGGGTCAGCGCAACCGCCGAGCCGAGCTTCTCCGTGCCGTCGACCGGGCTCTTGACACGAAGCGTGTGCTGACCGCCGCGGGCCAAAACCGTCTGCATCAGCGGTCCGCCCTTGTAGCTGGTGCCGATCATCGATTCGACGTGCGGGTAGCGCGCCAGCATGACACCTTCGCGGTCGAACAACGTGATGGCGGCGCCTTCGGCGAGCGCGACCGAAGCGAAGTAACGCTGATAGCTGTCGGGATCGATCCGCCGGACCATCGCGCCGACGAAGGTGCCGTCCGGCAGGCTCAGCCGGCGCGCGACGATCGTGGTCCATTTGCCGATGAGAAAGCTGCGCACGGATTCCAGCAGCACCGGCTCCGACATCGGGTTGGTCTTGAAGGTCTGGAAATAAGCGCGCGAGGAGATGTTGATCTTGGGCAGCGGTTCCGCGCGTGACCAGGCGATGATCTCACCGTCGGCGTCGTAGATGGCGATGTCGCCGAGATAGGAGACGGGGCTGATCTTGCCTCTCAGCATCCTGTTCGCTTCGGGGCCGGACATGCGCTCGCGGAACATCTGCGGCGAGGTGATCTCGGGCAGATTCATCTGCCTGATCAAATCGGCTGCGACGACGTCCGAATCTTCAAACTGCTGATCGAAGTGACGTGCAATCAGCTGAGCGGTGTTTTCCAGCTCGCGCTCGCGGTTGGCCAGCGTGCGCTCGCGAAACTCGCCGACCGCCATGGCTGTTGCGCCGAAAATGCCGACGACCAGCAACATGCCCGAGAGGGTCAGCCACAGCACCGGCCCACGACGCATGGCGGCGTCCCAGCCGCCCTTCGCGGCCCGGACCATAGCAGCTGCCATCTGTTGAAAAACCTGGCGCATCCCACCCCCTGCAGGAACAGAAATACTACCGACAGATGGCGCAATGCTTAGGAAAGCCGGTTACTCATGGCTTAAATCGGTTGCGGGACTTCTAGGGATATAAAGCAAAGCGGGAACCGCTTGGCATTGCGTCGCGGTCGCGCAACGCCTGCGAGGGACGCTGCGCCGCATCGTTAATCGAAGCCTAATGCGACCTGCCAGCACTCTTGTCGCCACGGCTGTGACGGAGCCGCCCGACCACGCCGGTCGGGAAGAAATACACGCTGGCAATGAAGAGCAACCCGAGCCAGAGCAACCAGCGGTCGGGATGCAGCAGCCCCGGCAGCAATGGCAGGCCGGCTTCGCTCGCGGCTTTGGAGGCGACGCCCATGAGCGATTGCAGATAATTCTGGGCAAGAATGAAGATGGTGGCGCCGATGATCGCGCCGTAGATCGTGCCCATGCCGCCGATCACCACCATCAGGAGAATGTCCAGCATGATGGAGAAACTGAGCGAGGTGTCCGGCCCGGCATAACGCAGCCACAGCGCGTTCAGGATGCCGGCGCTGGCGGCGACCAGGGCCGCGAGGCAGTTGGCATAGGTCAGATGGAACACGGTGCGGAAGCCGAGCGCCTCGGCGCGAAAGCGGTTCTCGCGGATCGCCTGCAGCACGCGGCCGAACGGGGAGTTCACCACGCGCAGCAGGGCCAGGATCATCAGGGCCGAGATCGCGAACACCAGATAGAAGGTCAGGATGCGGCCGTTGACCTCGAAGCCGAACAGGTTCTTGGAGATCAGCACCGTGCCGGGGCGCAGCAGCTCCGGCAGCTGGAAGCTGCGCCCGTCCTCACCGCCGGTGAGCCATGACAATTGCGAGGCCAGGACCTGGAAAGCGGAGGCGACGGCGAGCGTGATCATCGCAAAGAAGATCGCGGCCACCCGCAACGAGAACAGCCCGATCGCAAGCGCAAGCAGCGCGGCCAGCGGCAGGCCGATGACAATGCCGGTGGCGACCGCGGCCCAGTTCGCGCCCATGCCATACAGCGCGATCGCGATCGCGTAGCTGCCGATGCCGTAGAACATGGTGTGCGCGAACGACACCGTGCCGGTGTAGCCGAGCAGCAGGTCATAGGACGCGACCAGCGCGGCAAAGACGCAGATCTTGGCCGCGACGTTCAGCGCCTTTGCTCCCGGAAACAGAAACGGCGTTGCCGCCAGCGCCAGGATGATGACGACGAGAATGAGCGTGAGCACGCGGCTGCGCGGCGGATCGCCTGAGAGAAGCATCATCGGCTGGTCACCGCATAGAGGCCGCGCGGGCGCCACATCAGAACGGCGACCATCAGCAGGATGTTGGAGACGAGGGCGAGTTTAGGCACCAGGAAGCCGCCGTAATTGGCGACCATGGCCACCAGGATCGCGCCGATGAAGCAGCCGCCGATCGAGCCGAGGCCGCCGATGATGACGACGACGAAAATCAGGACGGTGAGCTCGTCGCTCATGGAGGCATGGACCTGCTCGCGATAGAGCGCCCACATCACGCCGCCGAGGCCCGCCAGCGCCGACCCCGTCATGAACACGCCCAGGAACAGCCGGCGGATGCGATAGCCGAGCGCCTCGACCATCTCGCGATTCTCGACGCCGGCGCGGATCAACAGGCCAAGCTTGGTGCGGTTGAGCACCAGCTGGATGGCGACGAAGACGGCCAGGCCAATCAGCATGGCCAGCACGCGGTATTTCGCGATCGCGACGTCACCAAGGATGAAGGAGCCCCGCAGCGAGGCCGGCAGCGGCATCGGAATGATCTGCGGCCCCCACAGCGCATACAGCGTCTGCTCGGCAACGATCAGCCCGCCTGTTGTCATCAGGATCTGCTTCAGGTGCTGGCCATAGACGGGCAGGATCAGCACGCGTTCGACGACGAGGCCGAGCGCGCCTGATACCGCCATCGACAGCAGCGCCGCCGGCGCCAGCACGGCGAGGTTCAGCCAGAGCGAATCCGCCTGCACCGAGGCCGCAAATGGCGCAAAGACCAGCGTTGCAACATAGGCGCCGACCGCGATGAAGGCGCCGTGGCCGAAATTGAGCACGTCCATCAGCCCGAACACCAGCGTCAGCCCCGAGGCCATGATGAAGATCATCATGCCCATGGCGAGGCTCGCCGCCGTCAGCGTCAGCCAGGTCGAGGGCGAGCCGACCAGCGGGATCATGGCTAGCGCGAGTGCGACCGGCAGCAGGATCGGCGCGAGGTCGCGCTTCGGCTTCGGCAGCGGATCTGATGCAGCGAGTTCAGTCACTGATGCGCCTCCAGGCTCAGGCCGAGCAACCGTTCCTGCAGCGGCACGTCGGCGGCCAGCGCCGCCATCTCGCCGCGATGGACGATGGTGCCGTTGTCCATCACCAGCACGCTGTCGCCGAGCTCGCGCGCTGCAAAGAAATTCTGTTCGACCAGGAGAATGGTCGCGCCCTTGCGCTTGATCTCCTTCAGGCACTCGATCAGCGCCATCACGATCGCCGGTGCCAGACCCTTGGTCGGCTCATCGATCAGCAGCAGCTTGCGCGGCTCGATGATGGCGCGCGCAATCGACAGCATCTGCTTCTGCCCGCCGGAGAGACTTCCGGCGCGCGACAGCCAGAACCGGCGCAGCGCCGGGAAGAAGCCAAAGATCCATTCCAGCTGTCTGTCGTCCATCGCCGCATCGCGCGCCGCGAGAACGAGATTTTCCTTCACCGTGAGATCGGAGAACACGGCCATGCTCTCGGGCACGTAGCCGACGCCCAGCCGCGCAATGTCGGGCGTGGCGAGGCTCTCGATGCGCATCCCGCCGAGCGTAATCTCGCCTGAGGAGGCCTGCCACAGGCCCATGATGGTGCGCAGCGTCGTGGTCTTGCCGGCGCCGTTGCGGCCGAGCAGCATCGTGACCTGCCCCTGCGGGACAGCGAGATCGATGCCCTGGAGAATATGGTAGCGGCCGATATGGGTATGTACGCCGGACAGTTTGAGCAGGTCGGTCATGCGGCGCCCCCTGCAACCTTCCTGGGGGCTACGCCGAGATAGGCTTCCTGCACGATCGGCGAGGCGATCACCTCGGCAGGCACGCCGTCGGCGACGAGCTGGCCGTTATGCAGCACGATGATGCGGTCGGCGAGCGAGCGCACCACGTCCATCTTGTGCTCGACGAGGAGGATGATCTTGCTCTTGTCCTGCTTGAGCTGAGCGATCAGGTTCAGCACGACAGGCACCTCGTCGATGCTCATGCCGGCGGTCGGCTCGTCGAACATGAATACTTTTGGTTCCAGCGCGATCATCAGCGCAACTTCGAGCTTGCGCTGGTCGCCATGCGACAGCGCGGTCGCGGCGACGCTGCGGCGGGTGCCGAGCGCGACCTGGTCGAGGATGGCATCCGCGCGGGCGATCAAATCGCGGCGGATCATCCAGGGCCGCAGCATGTCGTAATGGGTGCCGCTCGCCGCCTGCACCGCGAGGCGGACGTTCTCTTCCACGGTCAGATTCGGAAAGAGGTTTGTGAGCTGAAACGCCCGACCGAGACCTGCGCGGGTGCGCAGCGGCGCGGAATGCTGAGTGATGTCGGCGCCGTCGAACAGGATGCTGCCGCTGGATGCGCGCAGCTGGCCCGAGATCAGATTGAAATAGGTGGTCTTGCCGGCGCCGTTCGGCCCGACAATGGCCGTGAGCTCGCCCGGGCGGAACGTACAGCTGACGTTGTTGACCGCGACATGCCCGCCGAAGCGGATGGTGAGATCACGGGTTTCGAGGGAGAGGGGCATTGGCCTGGCAAATGATGAGAGAGCAATAATTCCACGATCTCGCTGCGCTCCCTCCCCCGCTTGCGGGGGAGGGTCGGGGAGAGGGTATCTCCTCTGGGCGAGAACCCCCAAGAGGTTAGAGCCCTCTCCCGGCCTCTCCCGCGCGCGGGAGAGGTGAAGGAAGAAAACTCACCGCTTGTTCTTGATCGGAACGTCCATGTCCTCGATCTTCAGCTCGCGCACCGGCTCGAGCACGGCCCAGGCGACGTTCGGATCGACCTTGACCTTGAAGTGATACATGCTCTGCAGCGCCTGATGGTCCTCCTTGCGGAACACCATCTTGCCCTTCGGCGTGTCGAACTCCATGCCTTCCATCGCCGCGATCAGCTTCTCGGTGTCGGTCGACTTCGCCTTGGTGACGGCGGCCACGACGGACATGGCGGCGGCAAAGCCGCCCGCGGTGAAGAAATCCGGCGGGGCGTTGAAGCGCTTCTGGTGCTCGGCAACGAGCCAGTCATTCACCGGATTCTTCGGGATGTCGTAGTAATAATAGGTCGCGCCTTCCATGCCGGGCAGGCTCTTGTAGGCGGCGAGCGCGGGCAGGATATTGCCGCCGGTCGAGAGTTCGATGCCGTAGCGCTTCGGATCCATGTCCTGGAGTTTTGCCAGCGGATTGCCGGCGCCGGCCCAGATCACCCAGATCACCTTGCGGCCCGGCTTGTCCTTCAGGGCATCGAACAGGCGCTGGCCGACCGCGGTGAAGTCGGTGGTGCTGGTCGGGGCGTACTCTTCCGCGGCGAGCGTCGCGCCGGTCTTGGCGAGGGCCTCCTTGAAGGCGGCGACGCCGTCGCGGCCGAAGGCGTAGTCCTGCGCCAGCGTGGCCACTGTCACGCCCTGCTTGCCGATGGCGACCGCGTTCGAGATCGCGTCCTGCGATGAATTGCGCGCGGTCCGGAAGATGTAGCGATTCCATTTCTCGCCGGTAATCTGGTCCGCGACCGCCGGCTCGACGATCAGGATCTTCTTGTTCTCTTCCGCAACGGGGAGAATGGCGAGCGCGGCGGCCGAGGAGGTGGTGCCGATGGCGATATCCGCCTTGTCGTCCTGATAGGCCTCCGCGAGCGCAGCCTTGGCAAGGTCCGGCTTGCCCTGGTCGTCCTTGGTGACGATGACGATCTTGCGGCCGTCGAGCGTCATGGTGCCCTTGGTGGCGTATTCAAAACCCATCTGCAGGCCGGTCTCGGTCTGCTTGGCATAGGCTTCAAGCGGGCCGGTCTTGCCGTAGATCAGTGCGACCTTGAGATCGTCGGCGTGCGCGGCAGTCGCCGCAGCGAGGGCGAGAACGGTTGTTGTTATGATGAGTGATCGACGCACGATGGTCCCTCCTGACTTGATTTGTTGGGCAATAGCGATTTGCACAGCCTGACGGACATTGCAATTCGACCTTACGGCTGAGGCGGCTGCTCGCAAGCTCTGCATCATTTTTTAACCCAGCCGCGCCGCGCGCCGCGCGCCGCCGGCCTCGATCTGCCAGTCCGACCGCGCCTCTTCGGCGCTCTCGAAGATGTGCGGCGCGACACCGCGCCGCTCCAGCGCTTCGCCGAGCTTGATGCGCAGGAAACCGGAGGTCGTGTAGCGCGACACGCCGGTATAGAAGCGGTCGACCAGGCTGCGCACCATGGCCGAGTAATCGTCCAGCAGTTCGGGCAGGATCGAGAAGTTGTCATAATTGACGATGGCGTAAACCTTGCGGCCGAGCGGGGCGAGCCTGGCCTCGACGATGCGCGCGATCGCGTCGATATCGGCCTTGCTGCGCAAGGGATAGCGCTCCAGGTTGATGAAGAACAGGTTCTGCTGCTCGTCCAGCGCAAAACGCTGCTCGAGCGGAATGGTCAGCAGCCGCTCGCGCAGATCCATGGGACCGTCGCGGAAGATGCGGGCATCCATCAGGCTCGGCTCGCGCGGGATCAGCGGCTTGAAATCCATCAGGCGCAGGATGTCGCGGTCGATGTCGATGCCGGGCGCGACCTCGGTGAGCTCGAGCCCGTCGGGCCGCAGCGCAAAGACGCAGCGCTCGGTGACATAGAGCACAGGTTGCCCGCGCGCCGCGGCAAAGCGGCCGCTGAAGGTCACATGCTCGACCTTGTCGACGAACTTGCGCGACTTCGCCTCCTCCACGATGGCGAGCTTGCCGTCGTTGACGGCGATGCGTTGCCGGCCGGCGGCAAAGGTGCCGACGAACACGACCTCCTTGGCATTCTGGCTGATGTTGATGAAGCCGCCGGCGCCGGCCAGCTTCGGCCCGAACTTGCTGACATTGAGATTGCCGGTACGATCGACCTGCGCAAGCCCGAGGAAGGCGGCGTCCAGCCCGCCGCCGTCATAGAAGTCGAACTGATAGGGCTGGTCGATCACCGCCTGGGTATTGATCGCCGCGCCAAAATCGATGCCACTTGCGGGGATGCCGCCGATCACGCCGGGCTCCGCCGTCAGCGTGATCAGGTCGATGATGCGCTCTTCATTGGCGACGGAGGCGATGCCCTCGGGCATGCCGATGCCGAGATTGACGACGCTGTTGGCCTTCAGCTCGAAGGCCGCGCGGCGGGCGATGATCTTGCGCTCGCTCAAGGGCATCTCGGGCAGCGATGTCGTCCGCACCTTGATCTCGCTGGAATAGGCCGGATTATATGGCGTGCCAAAGGTCTGCCAGTGATGCTCGGGCTTGGCCACGACGACGCAATCGACCAGCACGCCGGGGATCTTGACCTGGCGCGGATTGAGGCTGCCGCTCTCGGCGACGCGCTCGACCTGGGCGATGACGATGCCGCCGGAATTGTGCGCGGCCATGGCAATCGCCAGCGCTTCCAGCGTCAGAGCTTCCTTCTCCATGGTGAGGTTGCCGTCGGGATCGCCGGTGGTGGCACGAATGATCCCGACATTGATCGGGAACGTCCGATACAGCAGGCACTCTTCGCCGCGCAGATTGATCAGCTCCACCATGTCCTCGGTGGTGCGCGGATTCAGCTTGCCGCCGCCGTTTCGCGGATCGACGAAGGTGCCGATGCCGACGCGGGTGACGTGAGCCGGACGGTGGGCGGCGATGTCGCGGAACAGATGCGTGATCACACCCTGCGGCAGATTATAGGCTTCGATCTGGTTCGCGATCGCGAGCTGCTGCAATTTCGGTGCAAGGCCCCAGTGTCCGCCGATGACGCGGCGGACCAGGCCCTCATGGGCAAAATGGTTGAGGCCGCGGTGCTTGCCGTCGCCCTGGCCCGCGGCATAGACCAGCGTGAGGTTGCGCGGCTTGCCTTGCGTGTAGGGCGCATCGCCCTCGTTCGCCAGATAGAGCTCCTCCAGCGCGATCGCGATCTCCTCGGCAAAGCCGATGCCGACGAAGCCGCCGGTGGCGACCGTGTCGCCGTCGCGAATCAGCATGACGGCTTCAGCCGCCGTGACGATCTTGCCCTTCTCTGAATGGGGCAGGTAAGCCAAGGCTGGGTGCTGGCTCATCGCATTTCCTCACATGTTTTCTGCGGATCCTATGGTCCGCTTGTCTTGCTTTGTTTGATCTGTATCACGGGAGCGGCGAGCCGCTCCCGTGCCGTGAGCGCCGGCTCATTCAGGGCTGTCAGGCCTTGCGCGTTTCGGTGGCGAAATAGACCGAGACCACCGTGATGATCGCGAGCCCGATCATGTAGAGCGAGATCGGCCAGGTCGCGGGCGCATAGGCTGTCATCAGCCCCGTCGCGATCAGCGGCGACAGCGCGCCGGCGAAGATCGAGGCGAGGTTGTAGCCGAGCGAGACGCCGCTATAGCGCACCTTGGTGCCGAACAGCTCCGACAGGAAGCTCGCCTGCGGGCCGTACATCGCGGCGTGCCCGACGGCGAGCCCCAGCGCGATCGCGATCCAAGCGAGGTGCGGATTCTTCGTCGCCAGCAGCATGAACAGCGGGAACGACATCAGCGCCGAGAACACCGCGCCGAAGATATAGACCGGCCGGCGCCCGACCTTGTCGGACAGCGCGCCGAAGGCCGGAATGGTGAAGGTCTCGATCGCGGCTGCGATCAGCACCCCGTTCAGCATGTCCTGCTTTTGCATGCCGAGCGATTGCGTCGCATAGGCGAGCACGAAGGTGGCGTAGATGTAGAAGAAGCCGTTCTCAGCAAAGCGCGCGCCCATCGCCAGCAGGATGTTCTTCGGATACATCCTGATCGCCTCGAGGATCGGCATCTTCACTTCCTGCTTGGTGTCCTTCACCTTCTGGAATTCGGGCGATTCCGCGATGGTGAAGCGGATCCAGAGGCCGACCAGCACCAGTGCGATCGAGAACAGGAACGGGATGCGCCAGCCCCAGGCCAGCAGCTGCGCGTCCGTCAGCATCGCCGAGACCACCGAGAAGACCAGCGTGCCGAGCACGAGGCCGAGCGGCGCGCCCAGCTGCGGCCAGCTGCCGTAGAAGCCCTTCTTGTCCGCTGGCGCGTGCTCGACCGCCATCAGCACCGCGCCGCCCCATTCGCCGCCAAGGCCAAAGCCCTGGACCAGGCGGCAGGTGATGAGCAGGATCGCGGCCCAGATGCCGGCGGTGTCGTAGGTCGGCAGGAATCCGATCGCCGCCGTCGCCGCGCCCATGATCAACAGCGTGAGATAGAGCATGGTCTTGCGACCGATCTTGTCGCCGTAATGACCGAACACGACCCCGCCGAGCGGACGGGCGATGAAGCCGAGCGCATAGGTCGCGAACGCCAGCAGCGTGCCGATCATCGGGTCGAAAGTCGGAAAGAACAGCTTGTTGAAGATCAGCGCAGCGGCGGTGCCGTAGAGGAAGAAGTCGTACCACTCGATCGCCGTGCCGATCAGGCTGGCGGTGGCGACGGTGACGTGTGACGGGTGTCGTGCTTGAAGCTGATTGACGGCGATCGCTCCACTCATCTGGCATTCTCCCTGGTTGCGAATGCGCATGTGCAGCATGCGTCATTGTGCAAAGCGAAGAGCAAGCTCTGCGCCAGATGCCATAGGTTTGCGCAAATGGGCGGAAAATCCAGCAGATTCAGCGTGGGCGGCGCCGCCAAGGCACAATGCGCCATGTCAGGAATCCGAGACTCCGGACACGCGGTGTCTCGAAACTCAGACGGGTGTGGCGCCCGAGGCGAGGCCGAACTTGGCGAGCTTCTTGTAGAAGGTAGCGCGCGAGATCTGGAGCATCTTGGCGGCTTCCGAGATCTGGCCGTTGCTCGCGGCAAGCGCCTGCTCGAGCGTGTGCTTCTCGAACTCGGCTTCGGCCTCGGCATAGGGCAGGACGAGACCGGTCGGCCGCGACGGTGCCGCCGGTATCATCTCCGCGCTCACGGGAAGAATGCGATCGAAATCGTCGCTGGTGAGGCGTCCCGAATCGCTCAGGATCAGCGCGCGTTCCAGGATGTTGCGCAGCTCGCGGACATTGCCGGGCCAGCCGTACCGCGCCAGCGCAGTCAGACCGCTCGGCGTGATCCTGGCGTTGAGATAGTCGCCGGATGCGCTGATGTCTTCGAGCAGCCGGCCGCAGATCTCCGGCAGGTCGTCCAGGCAATGACGCAGCGGCGGCAGCACGATCGAGAGCACGTTGAGCCGGTAGTAGAGATCGGCCCGGAACGTCCCCTCGCTGACCCGCTTGTGCAGGTCGACATTGGTGGCGGCAATCACCCGTACGTCGACCTTGGTGACCTTGTCGGAGCCGAGCGGCTCGATCTCGCGCTCCTGCAGAACGCGCAGCAGCTTGGCCTGCAATTGCAGCGGCATCTCGCCGATCTCGTCGAGAAACAGCGTGCCGCCGTCGGCGATCCGGAATTTTCCGTCGCGGCCCTTGCGGTCCGCACCGGTGTAGGCGCCCGGCGCCGCACCGAAGAACTCCGATTCGATCAGCGTGTCCGGGATCGCCGCGACGTTGACGCTCACGAAAGGCTTCTCGGCGCGCGCGGACGCATTGTGGATCGCCTGCGCCAGCATCTCCTTGCCGGTGCCGGTCTCGCCCGTGAGCAGGACGGTGACGCTTTGGCGCGCGGCGCGTGCTGCGAGTGTCTTGGCCTGCGCAATGCCTGCGGTGCTGCCGACATAGTCCTCGAAGGTGAAGCGCGCGGCGCGCGCGTGCGACAATTGCCGTCGCGCCAGCCGCAAATCGTTCTCGAGCTGGGCGACGCGACCGAGCAGCGGCTTCAGGCCTTCGAGGCGATCATAGAGCACGAAGCCGATCGCACCGATGATGTTCCCTCTCTCGTCCTCGATCGGCATCCGGGTCACGACCAGTTGCTGGCCGCCGAGCTCCATGATGTCGAGGATGATCGGCTCGCCCGTTTCCACGACCCTGCGCAACAGGCTGTTGGGGATCACCTCTTCGATCGGGCGGCCGAGCGCCTCGGATTCATGCGAGAGGCCGATCGCGGTGACGTATTTTTCGTTGACATAGACCACGCGCCCGCTGCGATCGATCGCGATGGCGCCCTCGCACAGATGCTCCAGCCGCTCGAACAGCGTCTCCATGGCGCGTGCGCGGATATAGGCGGGGTCGCTGACGACGGAAGAGGGACCGGACATGGCGTACCTCGGGAGGCCTGCCTGTGTATTACCAAAAGGGCAGCGATTTCAAAGGGAGAAATGGATTGGAGGCGGGCCTCCCCTACACTGTCATGCCCCGGCTTGACCGGGGCATCCAGTACGCCGCGGCCTCTCGATTCGACAACGACCGTCTCTGGAATACTGGGTCGCCCGGTCAAGCCGGGCGACGACACCGAGATTGTTGCGCTGCGTCAGTTACCGCCGATACCGGCTCGCCCGTGAATAGCCCTGGCGGTTCTGCTGCATTGGGCGGGCGGAGACGCTGGCGCGGGATTCGCTGGAGACGGGGCTGGCGAGCTTCAGCTCCTCCAGGAAGATGGGCCGCGCGAAATAATAGCCCTGCGCGTAGCGGATCTTGGTCGCGGCCTGCAAATAGGCGAGCTCCTCATAGGATTCGATCCCTTCGGCAATGACCGTCATGCCGAGCGCTTCGCTCAAGGATTCGATCGCGCGCAGAATGCCCTGGCTGCGCGGCCGCTTATGGATGTCGGTGATGAAGGAGCGGTCGATCTTGATCTCGTCGGCGGTGATGTCGGCGAGGGCCGACAGCGAGGAATAACCGGTGCCGAAATCGTCGATGGAGATGCCGACGCCGAGCTTGCGGAATATCGGCAGGATCTCGGCCTGGAAGTGGTTCTTGGCGACAAAGGCGTCTTCAGTCACCTCGATCATGAACCGCTGCGGGAAGCCGGTGTCATCCAGTGCCTGCGCAAAGCTGCGCATGAAGTCTGGATTGCCGGCCTGCTTGGCGGCGACGTTGATGCTGATGGTCGCTTCCGCACCGAAGGTCTCGTTGATCAGGTCGATCGACTTGACGATCTCGGCGAGCACGAGATGAGTGAGCTCATCGATCAGGCCGAGCTCGCCCGCCAGGTTGATGAACGAGCCCGGTGCCTGGATGACCCCCTCGTCGTCGCGCAGGCGCACCAGGGCCTCGATGCCCTTCACGGCCTGGGTGCGGATGTCGACCTTGGACTGGAAGGCGCAGCAGAAGCGCTTCTCGAGGATGGCCATCCGCAGCGACTGCTCGATCTTCATCCGCGCCAGCGCCTCGCGCTCCATGCCGGTATCGAAAAAGGCGCAGGATCCCTTGCCGTTGTTCTTGATGCGGTACATCGCGATGTCGGCGTTCTGGCGCAGCGTTTCGAAGCTGCTTCCATGGTCGGGATACAGGCTGACACCGACCGAGGTCGAGGCGAACACTTCCGAATTGTCGATGAAGAACGGAGCCGTCAGCCGCTGCAATGTCGTTGACATGAATTCGGCGACTTCCTCCTGGCTCCGGATGGGCGAGAGCAGCAGCAGGAATTCGTCGCCGGAGATGCGAGCCAGCATGTCGGACTCGCGCAGGTCTCGCGCCAGCCGTTTCGAAAGCTCGACCAGCAGCGCGTCGCCGACGGCGTGGCCGTAATAGTCGTTGATATGCTTGAAATTGTCGACATCGAGAAATGCCAGCGCGAAGCGCTCGTCGCTGCGATCGCGCCAGAGCAGGCTGTTGGCGTGATGTTCGATCACGCGCCGCGAGGGCAGTCCGGTCAGCTCGTCGAAATAGGCCGAGCGAAACAGCTGGTCTTCGAAATTCTTCTGCTCGGTGATATCAGCGGACGCCGAGATCAAGAGCTCGCGGCCGGCGAAGCGGACCGGTCGATGGGTGGTGAGCAACACCTGGCGTGCGGCGCCGTCTTGAAGCGCTTCTTCGGAGACAACAGGATGTCCGGCCCTGAGCGCGCGCTCGCAGGCCTCGCGGCGCTGCGCGAGATCCGGCGAGGGACGGCTGCCGTCCATGCCGAGCTGGGCGGCGGCGACATCGTTAACCAGCAGAAGCTTGCCCTGCGCGTCCTGCACGGTGAGGCCGGCAGGCAGCATTCTAACGATTTCCTTGAGAAATCCGAGCTCGGCTTCGCTCGCGCCGTCATATGCATCGTCGTTCATAGAATTCATGAATCTTGTTGTTCAGCGCGCCTTTGCAATGGGCGCGATCATGCGCAGTTCCCTCTTAGGTTTGGTTAAGGGGTCCGCTGAAATACGGGGGTGTTCCGGGGAGAAACGTGGTGCCGCGGGGCGCGCCGTCGATCGTCATTAACAGAACGTCAACGGCATCTGCGAAAGCGCGAGCGAAACGCGTGTGATTCGCTTTCGTTTGCGTGCGTATCATCGCGTTATGAGCATTGATTGAATTGATGTCAGCTCCGGGATCCGCTTCACCTCTCCCCGTCGGGGAGAGGTGACCCAACTCTACTCGCTCCTGGGAATCCTGCATTGCATGATGCAATGCAGGCCGGTCTTCAAATACGAGATCTCGCTCTTGCCGTCGAAGGCGGACAGCGCCGACTTCAACAGCTTGGTACCGAAGCCGGGCGTGGAGATTTCGCCAACGGTCGGGCCCTCGGTTTCGTCCCAGGTGATGGTCAGACGGTCGTCATTGACGGTCCATGACACCTGCAACAATCCGCGTGGTGAGGAGAACGCGCCGTATTTGCCGGCATTGGTGGCGAGCTCGTGAAACATCAATGACAGTGTCACCGCGAGCTTCGGCGGCAGGAACAACCGCTCTCCATTGAGGGTGAAGCGGACATGGCCGTACGGGCCGAGCTCGGAGATCAGGAGATCGCGGATGTCGCAACCGCCCTTGTCGATCCGCGAGATCAGATCGTCGGTCGCGGCCAGCGAGCGCAGCCGCGGGTCGATACGGGCCCAGACCTCCGGCTGGTCGTGCAGCACCTGGTGCATCACTGCGTGCACCGTCGACAGCTTGTTCTTCAGCCGGTGCTGCAGCTCGTCGACCAAGAGCTTGCGATACTCTTCCTCTTCGATCAGTCGCCTGGAGATCCGGCGCTGCTCGGCAAGCATCGTCCGATAATGCTCGACGCCCCAGATGGTCAGCGCGCAGACGCCCCAATAGAGCGTCAGCAGCACGAAACGCGCACGATCGGCAAACGCATCGCCGAAATTCAGGACGAAGCCGAGCACGCCGCCGACCAGCGCGGTCACGATGCCGACCCGGAATCCTCCGAAGGCGGCCGCAAAGAACACGGCGGGGAAGTATGGCGTGAAGTAGACGTCGGGGCGCACTTGCGCGAGCCCCCAGCGTGCCAGGGTCGAAAGCAGCAGGCAGGCCAGCGCGAACGCAAGGCTCAGGCCGAGCGGAGGTGTCGCAACGCCCTGCCAGCCCTTGCGGAATTCCTCGATCAGCTTCCCCATGCGCAGCCCGGTTGCGATCTTCGTCCGAAAATCGAGAGGCAGGCCACGATGTTACGCATCCCGGATGCGCAAGCAAAGCTTGCCTTGTCGCCAGGCAGAAGGAACAGTGACGGTTGCGGCGCCCGATGTCGCAGTGGCGTCATCGTTAGGTGTCCGCCATAGGCATCAAAATCATTCGAAAACAAGCACATTCGAGGGCAGGCTTGACGGCCAGGTCGCGGGAATCGCGGGGAGTGACGAGCGGGCTGGATTCCGTGGAAGTCTTCGTTGCCGAAGGTGCCAAAATTGTGATCGCGGGCGGCCGCATACCGGAGGGCGAGGTGAGATACCGTAGGGTGGGTTAGACAGCGGCTGCGCAAAGCGCAGTCGCTGGCGTAACCCACCATTTCTATTTCCGCAGAGATGAAAGAGGTGGGTTACGCCATGCGAACCGCGCTTCGCGCAGTGCCGTAGGGTGGGCAAAGGCGCGCCCTTCGCGCGCCGTGCCCACCAATTGCTCCCAAGTGAAAGATGGTGGGCACGGCGCGGCGCGCCTTTGCCCACCCCACGAGACCGGCGGCTAAACCGCCTTCATCCGCACCCTCAACCCATCCCGCGGCTTCGGGATCGGCCACATCTGCCACTCCGGCTTGTAGCCAGGCTCGAGCGAGACCTCGATGTTCTGCAGGAAGTGCCGCGCAAAGCATTTCGCCTGCATGTAGGCGAAGTGCAGGCCGAGGCACATATGGGCACCGCCGCCGAATGGAATCCAGGCGAAGCGATGCCGATTGCGCTGGGCTTCCTCGGTGAAGCGCAAGGGATCGAAGCGATCCGGCTCCGGCCAGATATCCTTCATGTGGTGCGTGTAGAGCGGATTGACGCCGACAGCGGTGCCGCCGGGAATCGCAAAACCCTTGAAGCTGAAATCGCGCATCGCACGCCGCGGCATCGAGGGCACCGGCGGCTTGATCCGCAGCGCTTCCTTGAAGGCCATTTCCGACAGCGGCATCTTCTCGAGAGCGTCGAAGCTGCTGGGCGCATCCGGCGCGAGCCCGAGTGCGAGAACTTCGTTGCGCAGCCTGCTCTGCCAGTCGGGGTTGGCGGCGAGCTCGCCGATGAAGGACGTCAGCGACGAGGTCAGCGTGTCGTGCGCCGCCATCATGAGGAAGCTCATATGGTCGATGATGTCCTGGTCGGACAACAGCGCGCCATCCTCATGGGTGGCGCGGCAGAGATGCGAGAACAGGTCATCGCCGCCGTGATTGCCACGGCGCAGCGGAATCTGCTCACGGAAATAGGCGATGATGCGCTTGCGCCCCGCAACGCCACGCGCCATCTGCGTGCCGGGCAGCGGACGGCGGATCGGGGCGACCGCAGCCGCCACCATATCGACGAAGGCGCGGTTGATCTCGTCGACCTCGGGTCCGATGTCGGCGCCGAGAAAGGACGTCGCGGCGAGATCGAGCGTGAGCTGCTTCATCGCCGGATAAAGCCGCATCTCGCCGGGCCCGGCCTTCCATTGCGCGACGCGCGCGGAGATGCCGCGATCGAGATCGCTCAGATAGGACTTCATCGGTCCGGACTTGAACGCGACCGACAGCGCCTTGCGATGCAGCCTGTGCTCGTCGAAATCGAGCAGCATCAGGCCGCGCGGAAACAAGAGCCCAAGCACGTTGTTCCAGCCATGGGTCGACGAGAACAGCTTTTGCTGGTCGAACAGCACGAGCTCGTTGGCCTCCGGGCCGAGCAGCACGATGTTGGTCTCGCCGAAAATATGGGTGCGGTAGACCGGACCGTATTTGGCGCCATTTCGCTCGATATGCCCCTTGGGATCGGCGAGCACCTGAAACGTCTTGCCGATGATCGGCCAGCCTTCGTCGCCGGGAATGTGCGTCAGCGCATTTCGTTTGGGCGCGGTGTACGCAAGCGCCGACGTGGCCACATTCTGCATCGACATGACGATTGCTCCGGATGGCTGACCCAGAGGATAATAGCACAATACTGGCACGATACGCGCCGGTTGTTTGGCGCGCGGATTACCGCAAGCGAGATCGTCGTCCCGGCGAAAGCCGGGACCCATAACCCCAGGGCGTGGTTGTAGGACGAACTGGTAACTCCGAGTCTTCGCAAAGCTATTGCTGCGGCGTATGGGTCCCGGCCGTCGCCGGGACGACAATGGAGACTGGCCTTCAGCGCCCTACCGCTTCGCCGCTTCCTTCTGCAAATCCGGCGCGTTGACGGCGGGAATCGCGACGCGGCCGGGGCCGGTCACCTTCAGCGCCTCGGCGGCCTTCTCGTTCTCCATGATCTTGGCCATCACGGCCTGGCCGGCACGCTCGAAGATCGCGCGGTTCTCGATCACGAATTTCTGCGACTTGCGCAGGCCATCGATATAGCCGTTGATTTCAGGCACGACATAGCGCGCCACCATGTCCCAGCTGCGGCGCGTGGCTTCCGGATTGGCCCAGTCGTGCACGAAGCCGATGATGGCGCCGACGCCCCCGGACACTTCCATCACGTTCTTGATGGTTTTGACGAGATCGTCGGGGGTGCCGATGGTGGAGGCGGCGCCGTCGACGAAGGCGGTCTTGTCCACGGCTTCATCAGGCGAGGAGAACGCGGTCAGGCCCGGCCGTTGCAGCGTGCCGACATTATATTCGTTGTGCCAGCGCATCAGCCCGGCGCCAGCTTCTCTCCGCGCCTGCTCGCGGCTCTCGGCGATGTGGAAGGTCAGCAGAACGCGCCAGTCGGCGCGGTCGACCTTCGTGCCGTGCTTCCTGGCGGCATCCTCGGCGAATTGCCATTGCTGTTGCAGCGACATCAATCCCTGCGTCGTCATCGAGCCCAGCGAGATGATGCCGATGCCGTATTTGCCGGCCAGCGTCATGCCTGACGGCGAGATCTGCGAGGCCACCACGAACGGCATCTCCTCCTGCAACGGCAGGAGCTGCAGCGCGGCGTCGTTCATGGTGAACCAGTCGCTCCTGGCGGTGACACGCTCGCCGTTGAAGAGGCGGCGGATCACCGCGATCGCCTCGTCCTGGCGGTCGCGCTGCGTCATCGGGTCGATGCCGAGCGTATGTGCGTCCGAGGCCAGTGCGCCGGGGCCGGAGCCGAAGATGGCGCGGCCACCGGTCATGTGGTCGAGCTGCACCATGCGCTGGGCGACGTTGAAGGGATGGTGATAGGGCAGCGAGATCACGCCGGTGCCGAGCTTGATCCGCTTGGTGCGCTCGCCGGCCGCGGCCAGGAACATCTCGGGCGAGGCGATCATTTCCCAGCCGGACGAATGGTGCTCGCCGCACCAGAACTCGTCATAGCCGAGCGCATCGAGCTGCTCGACCAGGTCGAGATCGCGCCGGAACTGGAGCATCGGATGCTCCCCGATCGGGTGATGCGGGGCAAGGAAAGCCCCAAACTTCAGGCGCGCCATGGCGTTCTCTCCGGTTGAGTTTTTTTGTTCGTTGGTTGTGTCAGGCTACGTGCCCGATGCCACGAACGCAATCGCGCGATGTCCCGCGCGGCGGAATGAAAGGCATGCGTGTTTCTTCTTCCTCGCCCCGCTTGCGGGGAGAGGGTCGGGTGAGGGGGGAGTCTCCGCGGGGACGCAGGTCGTTGGGCTGTCGAGGGGCTCCCACAGCGTCATTGCGAGCGCAGCGAAGCAATCCAGAATCCCTCCGCGAAAAGACGCTGGATTGCTTCGCTGCGCTCGCAATGACGCGTTGAGAGGGCATTCGCGCCAGTGGACAGACGGCTCGCGGAAGCTCCCCTCACCCGAAATTCAAACTGCGTTTGAATTCCGACTTCTCCCCGCAAGCGGGGCGAGGCGAAGAAAGATCACCGCATCATCCTGTTCCACGCATCGAGGCCGGCGATCTTGTACGCTTCCGCCAGCGTCGGATAGTTGAACGTGTTCTGGATGAAATAGTCGATCGTGCCCTTGAGGTTCAGCACGGCCTGGCCGATATGGATCAGCTCGGTGGCGCCTTCGCCGAGGATGTGCACGCCGAGCAGGCGGCGGGTCTTGGTGGAGAAGATCATCTTCATCATGCCGCTGTTCAGCCCCATGATGTGCCCGCGCGAGGTCTCGCGGAAGCGGGCAATGCCGACCTCGTAGGGAATGCCGCGCGTGCGCACCTCTTCTTCCGTCAGGCCCGCGGTTGAGATCTCCGGTACCGAATAGATGCCGTAGGGAAAGAATTCCGGCGGCGCCAAGGGCTCCATGCCGAGCGCGTGGCAGGCGGCGACGCGGCCCTGCTCCATCGAGGTCGAGGCGAGGCTCGGAAAGCCGATCACGTCGCCGGCCGCATAGATATGTGGCACGCTGGTCTGCAAGGTGACAGGGTCGACCTTGATGCGGCCGCGATGGTCGACGGCGATGCCGGCCGCCTCCAGGTTGAGCCGGTCGGTGGCGCCGACGCGGCCCGCCGCGAACAGCAGCATCTCGGTGCCGACGTGCCGGCCATCAGACAGATGCGTGACGATGCTGCCCTGCGCATTCTTCTCGATCGACGTCACCTTGGAGCCGAGCCGCAGCGCGACGTTGCGGTCGCGCAGCTCGTGCATGAATTCGTCGATCAATTCCTTGTCGATGAAATCGAGGAAGGTCGGCCGCGGCTCGATCAGCGTCACCGGAACGTCGAGGGCGCTGAAGATGGTGGCGTATTCGACGCCGATCACGCCGGCGCCGATCACGGCGAGGCTGCGCGGCAGCTTCGTCAGCTCGATGATCTCGTCGCTGTCGAGCACGGAATGGCCGTCGAACGGCACGTCGGCGGGCCGGAACGGGCGGGTGCCGCAGGCGATCAGGATGAAGGCGGCAGACACGATCTTGGTCTCGCCGATGGCGCTGGTGATCTCGACCTCGTGCGGCGAGACCAGGCGTGCTTCGCCATTGGCGGTGCGGACCAGGTTGCGGCTGAACTGATGCTCGAGCACCTCAACCTCGTGGTCGAGTGTCTTCTGCAAGCGGATCATCAGATCGCTCGCGGCGATGTCCTGCTTCACCCGGTAGGAGCGGCCATAGAAGCCGCGCTCGCGCCAGCCGGAGAGATTCAGCACCGTCTCGCGCAGCGTCTTCGAGGGGATCGTGCCGGTGTGAACGGAGACGCCGCCGACGCGCCGGCCCTTCTCCACCACCAGCACGGCCTTGCCGAGCTTGGCGCATTGCACCGCGGCCCGGCGCCCCGACGGGCCCGAGCCGATCACCACCATGTCGTAGTCGTACATCGGATTCGCTTCCAAACCGACTTGCCTTCAAAGCCTTGCAATCTCAGCGGGAACCGACATGCAGCAATCGGGCCAAGGCGACACGGAGGCGGCAAGAGGCGGCCAGTCCTACCTCCGAGGTAATCGCGCCGATGACGGCGATCTGCGAGCTTTGCGCGCAAGTAAATCGCGGAAGGCTCGCGCGAAAATGCATCAAACCGTCACAAAGCCCGTCGATTCGACCCGCCGCTGGTGGGTGCTGGCGATCGTCGTCGCCGCGCAATTCATGTTCGGCGTCGACGCCTTCATCGTCAACGTCGCGATCCCGACCATCGCGGCCGACCTGCACGCGAGCCCGGCGCAGATCGAATCCGTCATCGCGATCTACCTGATTTCCTATGCGACGCTGGTCGTCACCGGCGGCCGGCTCGGCGATATCCACGGCACCAAGACGATCTTCCTCGCCGGCGTCCTCGGCTTCACCGCGACGTCGCTGTGGTGCGGTTTGGCGCATTCAGGCCTGGAGCTGATCATCGCGCGGCTGGCGCAGGGCGCGACCGCAGCGCTGATGGTGCCGCAGGTGCTGGCGACCTTGCATCTGCTCTTCACCGACGAGTCGCGCAGCCGCGCCTTCGGCATCTATGGCATCGTGCTCGGGCTTGCGGGCGCTGCCGGCTTCTTGCTCGGCGGTCTGCTGGTCACGCTCGACCTTGCCGGTGCCGGCTGGCGATCGGTCTTCTTCGTCAACGTGCCTTTCGGCCTCGTGATCGCGGCGGCTGCGTGGCAGATCATGCCGACAACGCCGCGCCGAGCGGGCACCAGGCTCGACATCAAGGGCAGCATCGTGCTGTTCGCGGGGTTGCTGTGCCTGATCGGGCCGCTGCTGTTCGGCCACGATGTCGGCTGGGCGCCGTGGCTGTGGGCGGTAACGGGGAGCGGCGGCGCGATCCTGTTCGCATTGGTCAAGCTCGAGCACGTCGTCGCGCATGCCGGCGGCATGCCGCTGATCGATCTGACGCTGCTGGCGGATGCCGCGTTCCTGCGCGGGCTTGGTGCAGCCCTCTTTTTCTTCGCGGCCAATCTCTCGTTCTATCTTGTCGTGACGCTGTTCATGCAGCGCGGCCTGAAGATCGCGCCGCTCGCGGCCGGCCTTACCTTTGTTCCGCTCGCGCTGGCTTTTGTCGTCGGCTCGCGCCACAGCGGCGCGCGGGCAAGGCATCGCGGCACCAGGGTTTTGCTCGAAGGCTGCGCGTTGCAGATTGCGGGCCTCGCCGCGCTCGCGCTTGTCGTGGGCGTGCGCGATGCGCCAACACCGGTCGCGCTCGCACTCATCATGCTCATCTTCGGCTACGGCCAGGGCCTGGTGATGGCGCCGCTGTCAGGCGCGGTGCTCTCGACCGTCAAGCCTGTCGCGGCAGGCTCGGCGTCCGGCATGTACGGCACGACGGCGCAGATCGGAAATGCGGCCGGAGTGGCCGCGATCGGCGCGGTATTTTTCGCAATCGAATCGTTGCAATCAGCGCGCGCAGGATTTCTCGTCTCGCTCGCGCTGTTTGTGACATTAATCATGATGTCAGCCGCATTCCTGACGTGGATGCGCCGCGTATCTGCACGAAGTTGAGGCATTGCGGTTAATACGTGCGGAAATCTGCGGGAATCCGCGCGATTCCTGCGAGGTCGACAGCACGCGGCCTTTTCATTTCGCACTGCAGCAACTATCTGGTCGGGTAAACGTTGAAAGCCGCCCACCAGGAATTTGCCGTGTCGCTAGCCAGAAATGTCGATCTGTTGAGACGTCTGCCAAGATTAGATCGAGGCATGGATGGTCTGCGCCTGCCCGACTTCGGCGCAAGCGCTGATTCGTCCAGTCCGTTGCAGGAGATCACCGGCTTCGGCGACAATCCCGGCGCCTTGCGCATGTTCGCGTTCGTGCCCGCGCAACTGCAGAAGCCGCGCGCGCTCGTCGTCGTGCTGCACGGCTGCGGCCAGACGGCAGCGGCTTACGACCTCGGTGCGGGCTGGTCGACGCTCGCGCGTCACTACGGCTTTGCGCTTGTCATGCCCGAGCAGCAGCGCAGCAACAACGGCAACACCTGCTTCAACTGGTTCAATCCTGATGACACCGCGCGCGACTCTGGCGAAGCGAAGTCGATCCGCGAGATGATCGCGCATATGGTTCAGGCGCATCGCATCGATCCCAGGCGCATCTACATCACCGGCCTTTCCGCCGGCGGCGGCATGACCTCGGTGATGCTCGCGACCTATCCGGAAGTGTTCGCGGCCGGCGCGATCATCGCAGGACTGCCTTACGGCATCGCCTCGAACTTGCGCGAAGCGCTGGACGGCATGTTTCATTCGCCTGCGCGGCCTGAGCGCGAGCTCGGCGACTTCGTGCGGCGGGCCACCGACCATCGCGGGCCCTGGCCGAAAGTGTCGGTGTGGCACGGCAGCGCCGACCGCACCGTCAATCCCGGCAATGCCAACGAGATCGTCAAGCAGTGGCTCGATCTGCACGACCTGCCGCTGACGCCAATGGCCGAGACCAATGTCGACGGCTATCCGCGCCAGGCCTGGTGGAACAGGGACGGCGAGACGCTGGTGGAGTCCTACACCATCACCGGCATGGCCCACGGTACGCCGCTCGGCCTTGCCGACAACGACCAGCGCTACGGCCTCGAAGGCGCCTTCCTGATCGAGGCCGGCATCTCCTCGTCCTACCACATCGCAAAGTTCTTCGGCCTCACCGGCTGGATCCAGGAGGCAAAGAAGAAGGCCGAGGCGAAGCCCGCCGCTCCAGCAAAGGCAGTTCCCGTCCGCCCGCCGGCGCCGCATCTTGCCCGCACGATCCGTGTGAAGGTCGCCGAGGAGAAGGCCGCGCCGAAGCGCGAGCAGGCCAGCCGCTTCGATCTCGGCCAGATCATCACCCGCGCGCTGACGGCGGCGGGATTGATGAAGTAGCGCGTCGCGACCTCACATCTCGCCGGTAATGAACGGATTGGTCATCCGCTCCTGGCCGATGCTCGAGCCGGCGCCGTGGCCGCAGATGAAGCCGACATCGTCGCCGAGCGGCAGCAATTTTGTCTTGATCGAATTGATCAGCGTGGCGTGACTGCCGCCGGGAAGGTCGGTGCGGCCGACCGAGCCGGCGAACAAGACGTCGCCGACATGGGCGAAGCGCAAATCCCCGTTGAAGAACACCACGCTGCCGGGCGAATGGCCGGGGCAGTGCAGGATGTCGAAGCTCAAGGCGCCGATCGAGACGCTGTCGCCCTCGTCGAGCCAGCGGTCCGGCGCGAAATTGCGCACACCGGTCATGCCGAAGCGCGCGCCGCTCTCGACCACGTTGTCGAGCAGGAATTTGTCCGCGACGTGCGGACCCTCGATCGGCACTTTCAGCGCATCGCGCAAGTCGGCGGCGCCGCCGACATGGTCGATATGGCCGTGGGTCAGCCAGATCTTCTCCACGGTCACGCCGGTCTGCTTGATCGCGTCCAGGATCTTCGGCACGTCCCCGCCGGGATCGATCACCACGGCCTTCTTGGAAGGCTCGTCCCAGATGATGGTGCAGTTCTGCTCGAACAGCGTCACGGGGACGATGATCGCGCCGGCCTTCGGCGCTTCAGATCTGGCTGTGGTATCATTTTGCTCGGTCATGGCCGCCACAATGCCGATTTTTGCCATGCCGCCAAGCAAAAGATTCGTGCGAGGGACCGGGGAACAGGTCACACGGCCGTCCCAATTGGCCCGCCAATCTGAACCGGGGCGTTGCTTCCGCGTTCTCCCGCGCAAGGGGCAGTCTTTGGATGGTATTCTCACATGGTACAGGGCGGCGAGATTTGGTGGCGCGACGGCATCTTCTATCAGATCTATCCGCGCTCGTTTCAGGACTCTAACGGTGATGGCGTCGGCGATCTCGCCGGCATCCTGCGGCGCCTGCCCTATGTCAAATCGCTCGGCGTCGATGCGATCTGGCTGTCGCCGATCTTCCCCTCGCCGATGGCAGATTTCGGCTACGACATTTCCGATTATACCGGCATCGATCCCTTGTTCGGCACCATGGCGGATTTCGATGCGCTGCTCGCCGCCGCGCACGAGGCCGGATTGAAGCTGATCCTCGATCTCGTCCCGAACCACACCTCCGACCAGCATCCCTGGTTCATCGAGAGCCGCTCTTCGCGCGACAATCCCAAGCGCGACTGGTACATCTGGCGCGATCCGGCACCGGATGGCGGCGTCCCGAACAACTGGCTGTCCGAATTCGGCGGCAGCGCGTGGCGTCTCGACGAGGCCACCGGCCAATATTACTACCACGCCTTCCTCGCCCAGCAGCCGGACCTCAACTGGCGCAACCCTGACGTCCGCGCGGCAATCTACGACGTGATGCGGTTCTGGCTCGAGAAGGGCGTCGACGGCTTTCGCGTCGACGTGATCTGGCACCTGATCAAGGATGCCGAGTTTCGCGACAACCCGCCAAACCCGCACTATGTCGAGGGCCGGCCGCCGAACGAAAAAATCCTGACGCAATATTCTACCGACCAGCCGGAAGTGCATGACGTGATCGCGCAGATGCGGCGCGTCACCGATGCCTATTCGGCGCGCGTCTTGATCGGCGAAATCTATCTGCCGCTGCACCGCCTGATGGCCTATTACGGCAACGACCTCACCGGCGCGCAGATGCCGTTCAATTTCGCGCTGCTCTCGACCTTCTGGAGCGCGCGCTCGATCGAGAAGATCATCGAGGATTACGAGAAGGCGCTGCCCACAGGCGCCTGGCCGAACTGGGTGCTCGGCAATCACGATCGCCCGCGTGTCGCCAGCCGCGTCGGGCCGGAGCAGGCCCGCATCGCCGCCATGCTGCTGCTGACCCTGCGCGGCACGCCGACGCTGTATTACGGCGACGAGATCGGCATGCACCAGCTCGCGATCGCGCCGGAGGATGTGCGCGATCCCTTCGAGAAGAACGTGCCCGGCATCGGCGTCGGGCGCGACGGCTGCCGTACGCCGATGCAGTGGGATTCATCAAACTTCTCCGGCTTCTCGGACGTGAGGCCATGGCTGCCGCTGCCGGAGGATCACGTCCATGAGAACGTCGTCAATCTCGACGCAGATTCGCGCTCGATCCTGAGCCTGTACAAGCGCCTGATCGCATTGCGGAAGAATTCACCGGCCCTCGTCGCCGGCGACTACCACCCGATCGCCGCGCAAGGCGATCTCCTGGTCTATCGCCGCGAGGCCCAGGGCAGGGCCCTCATCATGGTGCTCAATCTCGGGCCTGAACCGATTGCGGTAACGACGAGCGCGATCAAGTTCGGCAGCGAGATATTGATCTCGACATTCCTGGATCGCGAGGGTGAGCGGCTCGAAGGTGTGCTGGATTTGCGCGGAAATGAGGGGGTCATCGTCGCGCCGCCGTCCTGAGTGCCTGGAGAAAACGCCAGCGTCATTCCCCACTGTCGTCCCGGCGAAGGCCGGGACCCATACGCCGCAGCAATAGTTTTGCGAAGACTCGGAGTTGCCGACCTCGCGTCGCAACTGTTTCCTGTGGTTATGGGTCCCGGCCTTCGCCGGGACGACAGCGGAGGCTGACGCGACGGTGGCGTCCCCACATCACGCCGGATGCTTCTTCCCCTTCGCGTTCCTCTCATCCACCTCACTCCGCTTCAGCAGATAATCCAGCCCGCCGACCCGGTACCAGCGATAGCCATAGGGCTCCAGCACGACGCGGTGCTGGCCGCGCTTGTCGGCGTGGCTGTGGTCCTCCGCGAGAAGGTTGATCAGGTGCGCGCCGGCATCGTCAGGCAGCCCGGCCGAAAACGCGATCTCGCGCGGCTTCTCGTCGAGATTGTGCACGAACAGCGCGGAATTGTTGCGCCAGTCGTAGCGGATGATGAACACGGCGGGATCGCGTGTCGGGATGATCGCGAAGTCGCCCCAGCCGATCTCGGGCACCTCCTTGCGCATGCGGACGATGCGTTCGGTCCAGTTCAGCATCGAATTCGGATCGCGCCGCTGCTTGGCGACGTTGACATGCGGATAGCCGTACGGACCCGTGTCGATCACAGGGGTCGCCGGCCTGTCGCTCTTGGTGAAGCCGCCCTGCGGCTCGGTCGACCATTGCATCGGTGTGCGCGCGCATTGGCGTTCGGGCAGTGAGAGATCGTCGCCCATCGCGATCTCGTCGCCGTAACGGATCACGGGCGTTCCTGGCAGCGTGCACATCAGGCTGTAGGCGAGTTCGAGCCGCCTGCGGTCGCCGCCGAGCATCGGTGCAAGCCGCCGTCTGATCCCACGGTCGTAGAGCTGCATGTCCTTGTCGGGGCCGAAGGCCTTGAACACCGCCTCGCGCTGCGCCTTGGTCAGCCGTCCGAGGTCCAGCTCGTCATGATTGCGCAGGAACAGGCCCCATTGCGCCGAGGCCGGTCGCGGCTTTGTGGCCTTCAGCGCCTTCGCCAGCGGACGCGAGTCGCCCGACGCCAGCGCGTAGAACAGGTGCTGGTTGACATGGAAGTTGAACATCATGTGCATGCGGTCGGCGGCCTTGCCGAAATAATCCATGTCGGTATCAGGCAGCACGTTGGCCTCGGCGAGGATGATGGCGTCGCCCTCGCGCCATTGCAGGAATTCGCGGAAGGTGCGCAGCATGTCGTATTGCTCGACCGGCTTGCTCACCTTCGCGCCCTTGGTCGCGATCACGAAGGGCACGGCGTCCATGCGAAAGCCGGAGACGCCGAGCTGGATCCAGAAGCCCATGATCTTGAGGATCTCCGCCTGCACGTGCGGATTCGACGTGTTGAGGTCCGGCTGGAAATCGTAGAAGCGATGGAAATAATACGCGCCGGCCTCCTTGTCGCGCGTCCAGGTCGATTTCTGCACGCCGGGAAACACCATGCCCTTGTTGGCGCCTGCCGGCTTCTTGTCCGACCAGACATACCAGTCGCGATAGGGTGAATTCCTGTCGCGCCGCGCCTCCTTGAACCAGTGATGCTGGTCCGAGGTGTGGTTGACGACGAGGTCGATGATGATGCGGATGCCGCGCTGCTTGCAGCCATGGGCGAACTCGACGAAATCGCCGAGCGTGCCGTAGCGGGGATCGACGCTGTAATAATCGGCGATGTCGTAGCCGTCGTCGCGGCCCGGCGAAGTCTGGAACGGCATCAGCCAGATCGTGGTGATGCCGAGGCCGTGCAGATAATCGAGCCGGCGTAACAGTCCCTTGAAATCGCCGATGCCGTCGCCGTCAGCATCCATATAGGTGCCGACGGAGAGGCAATAGATGATGGCGTTCTTGTACCAGAGATCGTCGATCATGCGCGCGCAGCCTCGGTGGTCCCGCCGAGGGGTGCGGCGGCTGCGTGATAAGCGATTTGAGCAAGCGTGGTTCCCGCACCCCAGGTGCCGTTCCGGCCCAGCGCGCAATTGCGCGCCAGGCCGGGACGACACTGAGGACGGAATCGGCTACTCTCCCTGCCATGGACCACCCCGCCCGCAACATCGCCCTCGTTCCGCCGCCCGACCGCCGGCAGTCCGAAACCGCGCTCGCGATCGCGCGCGGCACGGCGCGGCTGCTGCGCTCGCTCGGCTTTTCCTGCATCAGCGAATTGCCGTTGCCGTCGGGCCGGCGCGCCGATCTCGTGGCGCTGAACGAGCGCGGCGAGATCTGGATTGTCGAGATCAAGTCGTCGGTCGAGGATCTGCGCGCCGATCAGAAATGGCACGAATACCGCGCCCATTGCGACCGGCTGTTCTTCGCCTTCATGCAGGACCTGCCCTGCGAGATCTTTCCTGAAGATACCGGCCTGATCATCGCCGATGCCTATGGCGCGCACATGCATTGCGAAGCGCCCGAGCACAGAATCGCCGCCGCAACGCGCAAGCAGATGACGGTGCGCTTCGGCATGGCGGCAGCGTTGCGCATCAACCGCCTGGTCGATCCGCAAGGGCATGCGGATTTCTGGGAGTAGGCACAGCACCGTCGCCCGCCGTGGAAAGCGGGGCTTGCAGCGGCAAGACGGGTTACGGTGTGGCGTTGGTCTCTGCGAGGAGCCCTTGCGACGAAGCGATCCAGACTGTCTCCGCAGAGGATTCTGGATTGCTTCGCTACGCTCGCAATGACGATGTGGCGCGATCGAGCGAGAAAATACGGTGCCGTAGGGTGGGCAAAGCGATAGCGTGCCCACCAAACCTAACGATGAAACTCAGAGACAATTCGTGGGCACGGCGCTACGCGCCTTTGCCCACCCTACGGCACCGTTACCGCGGCGCGCGCTTGGCCAAAATGCGCTGCAACGTCCGCCGGTGCATGTTGAGCCGCCGCGCCGTTTCCGAGACGTTGCGGTTGCACATCTCGTAGATGCGCTGGATGTGTTCCCAGCGCACGCGGTCGGCCGACATCGGGTTCGCGGGCGGCTCGGACTTTTCAGCGCTGGTCGAGAGCAGCGCGGCGACGACGTCGTCGGCGTCCGCAGGCTTCGACAGATAATCGATCGCGCCCATCTTCACCGCGGTGACGGCGGTGGCGATGTTGCCGTAGCCGGTCAGCACGATGGCACGGGCTTCGGGACGCTTCTTCTTCAGCGCGGAGACGACGTCGAGACCGTTGCCGTCGCCGAGCCTGAGATCGACCACGGCGAAGGCCGGGGCGGACTTGCCGATTTGCGCAAGACCATCCGAGACTGTGTCACAAGACGTCACCGCAAAGCCGCGTGTCTCCATGGCGCGCGACAGGCGCTCCAGGAACGGCTTGTCGTCCTCCACGATGAGAAGCGAGCGGTCGGTCTGATCGTTCAGTTCGGCGATGGCGTTCAAGGTTTTGTCCTCTCTCCTGCACATCTACATATGGCGTCGCAATCAGGCGGTGTGAAGGCCGCCAATGGTCGATCGGGCCTCATGTGCGACGCAAGGTCGCGGCCTATCCTATTGTTTCCTCTAGGCTCTCGATAGCCTCAAAACGCTGGCGCGGCCACGCAATCTGGACCACCGCGCCGTGTTCCGGAAAGGTCCTGTTGGTAAACGAGACCTTGGCGCCGGTGCGTTCAAGCAACGTGCGGGCGATGAACACGCCAAGTCCGAGGCCGCCGCCGGAATCCTGGGCGCGCCGCCGCGACAGATAGGGTTCGCCGATGCGGTTCATGAGATCGGGCGGAATGCCCGGGCCGTCGTCGGAGATCACGATCTCGATCGTGTCGTTGTTCCACCACGCGTTCACTTCCACCGTCGAGTTGGCGAAGTCGACGGCGTTCTCGATGATGTTGCCGACGCCATAAAGCACCGCTGGATTGCGTGATCCGACCGGCTCGGCTGTTGCGGTTACGGCAATCCGCACCTTGATGGCGACGCCGAAATCGCGATGTGGCGCCACCACCTCCTCGATCAGCTCGGACAGCTTCATGCGGTCGAACGGCGCGCCGGTGGAGGAGAGCTGGGTGATCTTGCCCAGGATGTCGCGGCAACGCTGCGTCTGTTCGCGCAGGGTTTTCAGGTCGGCGGCGAATGCCGGGTCTTTCACCGTCTTCTCCAGCTCGCGCGAGATCAGGAAGATGGTCGCGAGCGGCGTGCCGAGCTCGTGCGCGGCGGCCGCGGCCAATCCGTCGAGCTGGGTTAGATGCTGCTCGCGCGTCAGCACCAGCTCGGTCGCGGCGAGCGCGTCCGCCAGCTTGCGCGCCTCCTCGGTCACCTGAAACGAGTAGAGGCTGGTGACGCCGATCGCGAGCACGATCGAAAGCCAGACGCCGACAAGATAGATCGGCGGCAGCACCACGGGATCTTCGGAGTCCCATGGCAGCGGGAAATGAAAGAAGAACAGGATCGAGGCGCAGGCGACGGCCAGGATGCCGAGGCCAAAGGTCAGCCGTGCCGGCAAGGCGGTGGCCGAAATCAGGACGGGCGCGAGGAACAGAAACGAGAACGGGTTCTGCAATCCGCCGGTGAAGAACAACAGCCCGGCCAGTTCCACGATGTTGAGGGCCAGCAGTCCGGCCGCCTGGATCGGCTCCAGCCGCCGCATCGGATTGACGGCGGTCTGGAGCGCCAGATTGAGCGTGGCCGACAGGCCGATGATGCCGACGCAGGGAACGATCGGGACATCGAACTCGAGCCCCTGCGCCACGATAAAGATTGCAGCTAACTGGCCCAGCACCGCAAGCCAGCGCAGCCGCAGGATGGTGTCCAGGCGGATGTGTCGTTGCGACGGGCGGAAGTCGGAAGCGGCGGTCTCGGTCATTGCAAGTCAATCTAGCGGTGCACGGGTCCGATCACAAACACGCTCCCCCACACATTCGGTCGCAGGCCGTCGCATCTGGCGTGCACGATGAGGCGGCGCTGCGCTCCCTCGCCCGCTTGCGGGAGAGGATTGGGGAGAGGGTGTCTCCGCAAAGGGACAATCCCCAAGAGGAAAGAACCCTCACCCGCCGCGCTCTGCGAGCGCGTCGGCCTCTCCCGCACGCGGGAGAGGCGAAGCAAGCCCGCAGACAATCTCCGTACAATCCATATGCGATCACCCTGCGGTTCATAGGGCGGAAGTCCCCGACATCAAGCCTTGCACTCCCCCGCGCAATGGCGGAAGAACGCCTGCAGCATGACCGAGAATGACAACGCTTCAAGCTGGCCGACTGTCGCGGAGGGCATTTCGTCCGCGGCCATTGAGGTCGATCGTCTCGTCAAGGTCTACAAGCAGACCCGCGCGGTCGATGGCATCTCCTTTTCGCTTCCCCGCGGCAGCATCACCGGGCTGCTCGGCGGCAACGGCGCCGGCAAGACCACCACCATCGCGATGATCATGGGGCTGGTGCTGCCGACCTCCGGCCGTGTCCGTGTGCTCGGCCATCGGATGCCGGAGGAGAGCGCCGAGGTGCTGGGGCGGATGAATTTCGAAAGCCCCTATGTCGACATGCCGATGCGGCTGACGGTGCGGCAGAACCTCACCATCTTCGGCAAGCTCTATGCCGTCAGGCACCTTGCCGACCGCATCGCAAAACTGGCCGACGACCTCGATCTCACCGATTTCATCGACCGCGCCAATGGCAAGCTCTCGGCCGGGCAGAAGACCCGTGTTGCGCTGGCGAAGGCGCTGATCAACCAGCCCGAGCTGCTCTTGCTGGACGAGCCGACCGCCTCGCTCGACCCTGATACGGCCGATTGGGTGCGCAGCCATCTGGAGCGCTACCGCAAGGACAACAACGCCACCATCTTGTTGGCGTCGCACAACATGCTCGAGGTCGAGCGTCTCTGCGACCGCGTCATCATCATGAAGCGGGGTCGCATCGAGGATGACGACACCCCCGACGCCATCATGGCCCGTTACAACCGCACCACGCTGGAAGAGGTGTTCCTGGACGTCGCGCGCGGGCGGGCGAATGGCGCGAAGGAGGAGGCGAGATGAGGGAGCTCCCGTGTCTCAGCCGTCATTCCGGGGCGCGCGAAGCGCGAACCCGGAATCCATTTCCCCGCATGTGCTGCGGGTCGATGGATTCCGGGCTCGATGCTGCGCATCGCCCCGGAATGACGGGTCCTTTCAAGACTGATGAACGTCCATGACCGAGCTCATCCTCCACCACGGCATCTCCCTCCAGCGCATCGGCGCGATGATCCTGCGCTATTGGTATCTGCTGCTGTCGTCCTGGCCGCGACTGCTCGAGCTGTTGTACTGGCCGGCGCTGCAGATCATCACCTGGGGCTTTCTTCAGCTCTACATCGCCCAGAATGCCAATTTCTTTGCGCGCGCCGGCGGCACGCTGATCGGCGCCGTCATCCTCTGGGACATCCTGTTCCGCGGCCAGCTCGGCTTCTCCATCTCCTTCCTGGAGGAGATGTGGGCCCGCAACCTCGGCAACCTCATGATGAGCCCGTTGCGGCCGATCGAGTTCCTGCTCTCGCTGATGGCGATGAGCCTGATCCGGCTCGCGATCGGCGTCATCCCGATGACGCTGCTCGCGATCGCGTTCTTTCATTTCAACGTCTACAGCCTCGGCCTGCCGCTGATCGCCTTCTTCTGCAATCTGATCTTCACCAGCTGGTCGGTTGGCATCTTCGTCTCCGGTCTGGTGCTGCGGAACGGCCTTGGCGCCGAGAGCATCGTCTGGACCTTGATGTTTGGAATCATGCCGCTCGCCTGCATCTATTATCCCGTCAGCGTGCTGCCGGGTTGGCTGCAAACCATCGCCTGGTCGCTGCCACCGACTTACGTCTTCGAGGGGATGCGCGCGCTGCTGATCGAGAACAGCTTCCGGACCGATTTGATGCTGGACGCGTTAGCCATCAATGCGGTGCTTCTGGTGGCTTCATTTGGGGCATTCCTTGCCCTTTTGCGCAGCGCCCGAAAGCATGGCTCGCTGCTCTCGGGCGGCGAATAACGTCACTTTCTCGTGGATTCAGGCTGATTTGGCTGTTCAGGCCACGTAGATGTACGGAACCATGGATTGACGCAATATTGCGCATTCGGCAGTATGCTGCGATGCGAAGAGGATTATAATATGCCTATTGGTGAGTTTGGCGGCGCGCCGCCCCTGGCGGCAGAAGGCAGCCCGGTCCTAACCACGCCGATGTACTGGATGTACGAGATGGCCCACGCCTCTCTCAATCCGGCGCGCGCGGTCACCGACGCAACCAAGCTGCTGTTTCAAAATCCGCTGAATCCCTGGGCGCGCACCGAAGTCGGCAAGTCGGTCGCCGCGGCCTGCGAATTGTTCGAGCGCACCACGCGCCGCTACGGCAAGCCGGAATGGGGCCTCAACGACACCGAGGTCAACGGCATCCGCGTCCCCGTCGAGGTCCGCTCGGTCTGGGAAAAGCCGTTCTGCAACCTGCTTTACTTCGATCGCAAATTCGCCCGCCCGTTGCGCAGCCCGCAGCCGCGCGTGCTGATCGTAGCGCCGATGTCCGGCCACTATGCAACGCTGCTGCGCGGCACGGTCGAGGCCTTCCTGCCGGGGCATGAGGTCTACATCACCGATTGGGCCGATGCGCGCATGGTGCCGCTCAGCGAAGGCCGCTTCGATCTCGACGATTACATCGACTACGTCATCGAGATGCTGCATGTGCTGGGTGGCAACACCCATGTCATGGCGGTGTGCCAGCCGTCCGTGCCCGTCGTGGCCGCGGTCTCGATCATGGAAGCGCGGCGCGATCCCTTCGTGCCGACCTCGATGACGCTGATGGGCGGGCCGATCGATACGCGCCGCAATCCGACCGCCGTGAACAATCTCGCGCAGGAGCGCGGCATCGGCTGGTTCCGCAACCACGTCATCACCAAGGTGCCGTTCCCGCATCCGGGCATGATGCGCGACGTCTATCCGGGCTTCCTCCAGCTCAACGGGTTCATCAGCATGAACCTCGACCGGCACATGGACGCCCATAAGCAGCTCTTCGCTCATCTGGTGAAGGGTGACGGCGACCTCGTCGACAAGCATCGTGAGTTCTATGACGAATATCTCGCGGTGATGGACCTCTCGGCCGAATATTACCTGCAAACGGTCGACACCGTCTTCGTGAAGCACTCGCTGCCGAAGGGCGAGATGACCCATCGTGGAACGCGCGTCGATCCCTCCAAGGTAACGCGCGTTGCGTTGATGACGGTCGAGGGCGAGAACGACGACATCTCGGGTCTCGGCCAGACCGAAGCGACACACGCCTTGTGCAGCTCGATCCCGGATCATCGCCGCGTTCATTACGTCCAGAAGGGCGTCGGACATTACGGCGTGTTCAACGGCTCGCGCTTCAAGTCGGAAATCATGCCGCGCATCCATGATTTCATGGTCTCGGCAGCAAATCCGAGCTCGTTGAAGGCGCTTGCGGCCGAATAATGCTCCTCATGGTGAGTGCGCGGAACGCGCGTCTCGAACGATGAAGGCCCGTATCTCGCCGGCGACTATCCTTCGAGACGCCCGCTGCGCGGGCTCCTCAGGATGAGGACGGAAACAGCTGTTTTTCGGCTTTCCCGCTGAATCTGCGGGCCTGCCGAGGGGCTCCAGGAGGCCCTAGTTCCCGCCAGAATCGAGGTATTTAGGTAGCGATCTAGGAGTGAGTCGGCCCTCACCCCTTGGGGGTGTCGCATGCGTCCAGCGGGGGCGAAAAAAGCGGGTTCCAACCCCAGTCTGTAGGGTCTCCCGGACGCCAGACCCCTGTATATTGGGCAAATGATTTGTTTTTGCGCCGAGCGCTTTCCCTGGCGGCGGTTATGGCAGAATCCGGGCGACCTCCTGCTCCCCGGACTGACAGACATGGCCACACGCGCACTCCTCTATCGGCGGCCCCACGAACCGAAGACCCTCGTCATCACCCATGGATCGCAATTCTTTGCGATTCGGCTGCGCAGGCACCGCCGCGCGCGTCGTTACACGCTTCGAATCCATCCGAGTGATCGTGAAGCCATCCTCACGATGCCGCCGCGCGGCACGCTCGTCGAAGCCAAGGACTTCGCGCAACGTCATGGTGCGTGGATCGCGGCCCGTCTCGGTCGTCTGCCGAAGGCTGCACCGTTCCAGCCTGGCACAGTGATACCGCTCCGCGGCGTTCCTCATCGCATCGTGCATCGCGCAGGCAGCCGCGGCACGGTTTGGCCGGAAATTCGCGACAGCGGAGAACGCATTCTCTGTGTCGCCGGCGGCCTCGACTATGTCGATCGCCGCGTCAGCGACTTCCTCAAGCGCGAGGCGCGCAAGGATCTGCAGCGTTCGGCGGAGATCCATGCCGCCGAGCTCGGCGTCAAGGTGAAGCGGCTCTCGATCCGCGATCAGTCCAGCCGCTGGGGCTCCTGCACCTCGGCCGGCTCGCTGTCATTCTCCTGGCGCCTGATCCTCGCTCCGTCCTATGTGCTGGACTATCTTGCAGCGCACGAAGTGGCCCATCTCGTCGAGATGAACCACTCGGCGAAGTTCTGGCGCGTCTGCGGCAAGATCTGCCCGTCCATGGAGCGCGCCAAGAAGTGGCTCGACACCTGCGGCAACGATCTGCACCGGTACGGGGTCGAGGATTAGGGCGCGCTCGTACCTCATCTGACGCTGTCATCGCCCGCCCTGTGCGCGCTTGCGCACTGGAGCGGGCGATCCAGTATTCCAGAGACGCTTCTTGTTTAGCCGGGAAGCCGAGGCGTACTGGATTGCCCTTTCGCGGGAAATGACAGCGGAGAACGAGGCGAAATCCATGCGACGTGCGCATCCGGTCCCAACGATCCGAAACGCGAACAGCCGGCCAATCGGTGGGATTTGCCGGCCGCCGGGATTTTGCGGATCGTCGTCCGGCCGCTGGCTAGACTAGAAGATCGTGCTGCAGCGGAAGCGCATGCACCTGCTGGAGTTCATGACCGTCGAACGAGACGGGGGCGTGCTCAGTCGTGAGTGCCGGCCTTGCCGAAGGCGACGGCGACAGCAGCGTCGTCAGGTTGTAGCCGTTGCCATCGCTACCGATGGCGTATTCGATGACGTTGTTGCCGCCCAGGAAGAAATGGTAGATCGACGCACCGCTGTTGATGGCGCCATCCGCGGCGTCGGCCGCGTTGGTGACCAGCAGGTCGTTGCCGTTCCGGTATAGCATCAGGGTCGATCCCGCACTGTCCAGCACGTGGATATAATCCGACGTACCGCCGCCAAGGCCGGGCGAATCGGAGGCGCTGAGGTCATCGGCAACGGTGTCGATGCCTGCATCGCTGATCCGGATCTGGTATTCGTCGTTGCCGTCGCCGCCGAGCAGGATATCGGAAACGTTACCGCCGATGACGCGATCATTGCCGGTCCCGCCGTCGATGATGTTCGTAAGCGTGTCGCTTCCCTTGATCTGATCGTCGCCGCCAAAACCGTACATCGCATGCCCGGTATCGCCGGTTCCGTCGAGTGGATGTGTGCTCCAGTCGACGAGATCGTTGCCGCTACTGCCATTCCAGAGTGCCATGTGATCCTCATTTGCGAGTGACCGTGCAGCGGCTGGCACCTGCAAGCGCCCGATCCAAAGTCATATTCGTCCCCAACCACCACAGCGTGTAATATAATTATTAACGCGTTATGAGGGAGTCAACTTAACGCAGCTTATTTAACTGTGCGCTCTTTGATCGCGCAGCCGAGCCAAGGTCATCGCCGTCAATATCGTTCGACGCGTTGAGCAAGGTTAGGGCGAGTTCATGTCGCGCGTCATCGCGAATCCGCTGAACGCGACGAAAGCGCGATGAGATTCGGAACGAATCGTCACGCGCTTCAGGCCTTTGCTTGAACACGATCTTTTCGGAAGCCGATGCGTCAGATCATGCGGTGGAGCTGCTGCCCGGGTCAGGCGCTGATATCTGCGCTTGTCCCGGACTGCGCGCGCGAGGCGAGATAGGATGACTGCAATTGTGCCGCGGCCTTTTGGCCCTCGGCCAGCATCGCCTGAAAGGCGGCGTCGAGTTGCTCGCGGCTATAGGTCGCAGAGCTGCTTTCACGCGGGGCCCATTGTGATTGCGTGATCGCGGTGGACGCTTTTTCAACGGTACCACCGAGCAGCTTGGCGTAGGTGTCGGCTCGCCATTGCGCCAAATCGGGTCCACTCAGACCGGGAGGATCCTCCAGCTTGCCGATCTTTGCGGCCGCCGCGTTGGTCATCGTCGACGAACCGCCATTGTACAGGGTGGCCAGCACCTTGCCGTCGACCTTCACCTGAGCATAGGTATTCTCGGGTGCATCGTCCGAGAGGGCCGTTTGACTGGCGCTCGCGCCGTGGGTCCTCAGCCAGTTCGTCGCCATCAGGTCGCGCAAATCCGGATGATCCGCCACCGATATCTGCTTGGCACCTTGCAGCGGCTTCAATTGAGAGACGCTGATGCCGGGGCTACTGGTCGCAGCATCGGTTGCAGCCGACATCTCCGGATGCAGCTTCGGCGTCGATGTCGCATTGGAACCGGACGTCGATGCAGGACGCAGATAGGGCAACGCACTGGACAGGCCTGAAATCACGGAATTCTCCTTCCCACCAAACCCGAATCTTCGGGGCTCAACCTATAAGAGCAAATCTCGGGCCGCTCTCGGGGTCTGATGGGACTGGTGTTTTGGCGCTAGGGAGGTTCCGGCCTCGGTAAATCTTGCCGTGTTGGGAAGGACTTGCCGAAGACGTGGCGCCACACGGACGGCTCGCGGTGCGCTTTGTCGACCCTCGCCAAACGCCGCGACGATTGCGCTGCGCGCCAGCTTAGCCTCGCCAGCTCAAGCGTTTCGCAGCATCCAGCGCACATCGTGCCGAGAGCCGCCGGCTACTGTGCATGGGGTTGTTTTCGCAGTTTTTGTTTTGAGGACTCGATGACCTCAAGCAGAATCTACCGATTGCCGCCGAACAGCCGGTCCATCAGCCAGCCATCAAGCCCTGCAGCGGGCTCCGGCCGCACATTGGCGCGCGTCGGCGGCGGGGCGCGGTAGCCGCCATTGCTGGCCGGCGCCGATGAAGCTCCGGGTGCGACCTGCGTCGGCGGCGATATCTGCGACGAGATCTGCACCAGGTTCGACGGCCCCCAATTGCTTTGCGGCAGGGCTGCGACCTGCAGGCCTTCGTGCGCCGCGCGCATGAAGCGGGTCCAGACTTCCACCGGCAGGCCGCCGCCGGTTGCCTTCTTGGTCGGCGAGTTGTCGTCATTGCCGAGCCAGACGCCGGTGACGAGGTTCGACGTGTAGCCGATGAACCAGGCGTCGCGATAATCCTGGCTGGTGCCGGTCTTGCCGGCCGCCTGCCAGCCGGGGATCTCAGCCTTCTTGGCAGTGCCCGAGATCAGCGTCTCCCGCATCATCGTGTTCATCATGCCGACGTAGCGCGGCTCGATCACCTGATTATGTTCGTCGGGCTGGCGCATGTAGAGGAGCTTGCCGTCGAGCGTCCTGATCCGCGTCACCACATGCGGCGTCGTCGCGAAGCCGCCATTGGCGAACGGCGCATAGGCGCCGACCAGCTCGACGACTGAAACTTCAGAGGTGCCGAGCGCGATCGAGGCGTTGGGCTCGAGTTTGGAGGCGATGCCGAGCCGGTGCGCGGTGCGCACCACGTTCTTCGGCCCGACCTCGAGGCCGAGGCGGATGGCGACGGTGTTGAGCGACATCGCCAGCGCCTGCGTCAGCGTCACCGGGCCGAAATATTCATGGGTGTAGTTCTCAGGTCTCCAGCCCTTGACCTCGATCGGCGCGTCCTGGCGGATGGTGTCGGGCGTCAGCCCCTGCTCCATCGCCGTCAGATAGACGAACGGCTTGAAGGATGAGCCCGGCTGGCGTTTTGCGGTCACCGCGCGGTTGTACTGGCTCTCGGAATAGTTCCGCCCGCCGACCATGGCGCGCACCGCACCGTCAGGTGTCATCGCCACCAGCGCGCCCTGGCTGACATTGAACTTCACGCTCTTGGCCGCGAGCTCGTCAATGATGGCGGTTTCCGCCAAGGCCTGCAATTTCGGATCGATCGTGGTCTCGACCTTGATGCTGTCGTCGATCTGGCCGACGAGATCGTCCAGCACCTCGCCGATCCAGTCGGCGACGTAGTTCACGGTTCCGGCGCCGACGGGCTTCACGACGTAGGAGGGGTGGCCGATCGAGGCCTGCGCCTGTGCGTCGGTGATGAACTTGGCATCCGCCATCGCCGCCAGCACGACCTGAGCGCGCGCCTCCGCGCCTTCCGGATTGCGGTTCGGCGCCAGGCGCGAGGGCGATTTGACCAGCCCGGCCAGCATCGCGGCTTCCGCGATCGTGACGTTCTTCGCCGGCTTGCCGAAATATTTCTGCGCGGCGGCTTCGACGCCGTAGGCACCGGAGCCGAAATAGACCCGGTTGAGATAGAGCTCCAGGATCTCGTTCTTGGAATGCTTGCGTTCCAGCCAGATCGCGAGCTCCGCCTCCTGCAGCTTGCGCGCCATGGTGCGCTCCTGGGTCAGGAACAGATTCTTCGCCAGCTGCTGGGTCAGCGTCGAGCCGCCCTGCGACACGCCACGATGGAGCACATTGGTGACGAGGGCGCGCAGGATGCCGACCGGGTCGATGCCGAAATGCGAATAGAAGCGGCGGTCCTCGATGGCGATGAAGGCCTTCGGCAGATAGGGCGGCAGATCCTTCAGCGAGACGTTGGCGCCGGCCATCTCGCCGCGCTGCGCCAGCAGGCTGCCGTCGATGCCGACGATCTGGATGGTCGGCGGGCGTTTTGGAATTTCCAGCGACTGAATCGGCGGCAGATGGGCGCCGACCCAGATCACGACGCCGATGACGGCGATCACACCCCAGAGGCTCAGCACGGCACCCCAATAGACGAGGCGGCCGAGGCCGGCGCTGATCGATGATCGCGACCGGCGCTTGGCACCACTGCTCTTGGCGGGTGCCTTGCGCTCGCGCGGCGGCTCGTCGCCGTCAGGTTCGGCCTTGCGCTTGCCGGCCGATTTCTTCGGCTTGTCGTCGCCGCCGGGAATGCGATCGGCCGCCGTCAGGCGCAGATCGGCAAGCGCCGCGGGCAAGCCGAACAACGGCTCCTTCCGCCCACCCTTTTTCTTTGCCGACCCCATACGCAAAACGCCCGGTCACCCCGCCCCGCCGCACGCTAGCGGTCGCTGTTTAAGGCCCGGTTACCCCGAGGTTAACGCGTGATTAGGAGGTGCGGCATTCGCCTGCCGCAGTTCCGCTTCGAGGGCGCGGGCGTTAGGATCGAAGGCACAAGAAGAGGAAACACCTATGGGCCACATCGATCCGACCAAGGAGATTTTTGCGCAATTCCGGGAGAACGACCGCCCCGGCCCGATCCACATGCTCAATCTGGTGCGCTTACGCAAAGAGGCGGCCTATCCCGACGGCCGCAAGGCGAGCGGCGCGGAAGCCTATGCGGCCTATGGCCGCGAGAGCGGTCCGGTGTTCACGCGCCTCGGCGGCCGCATCGTCTGGCAGGGCCGGTTCGAGCTGATGCTGATCGGCCCGCAAGAGGAGCGTTGGGACCACTGCTTCATCGCCGAATACCCCAGCGTCGCCGCCTTCGTCGAGATGATCCGCGATCCCGCCTATCGCGAGGCGGTGAAGCACAGGCAGGCTGCCGTGGAGGATTCGCGTTTGATCCGGCACGCGGTGCTGCCGGTGGGGAAGAATTTTGGCGAGATACCGGAATAGACGCTCCAAAAAATCGGCGGCCCGCAGGCCGCCGATTGCAGTTCAGAGCGGTTCGCCTAGCCCGACGGCCCGCTGTCCTCGATGATCGGTCCGAACAGCTCCCAACGCTCGCCGTTGAACTTCATCATCTGCATCTGCTTGTTGACGCGATAGTCGTTCGCACCAGTGGTAATCTTGATGCCGGGCAGCGCCAGGCTCGGCGTGTAGCCCCTGATGTTGGCGGCCTGTTTCATGACGTTCTCGCGCGTCAGGTCGTCGCCGCATTGCTTCAGCACCTGCACCAGCAACTCGGCGACCGAATAGGCATAGGTGTTGACGGTGTTGAGCTTGTCACCTTCCGGGAAATACTTGTCCATAAAGGCGAAGAAGGCCTTCACGCCCGGATCGTCTTTCCACTGGGGATCGCCCGGATCCTTGCCGTAGTTGGTCGAGATGATACCTTTGGAGATGTCGAGGCCGGCTGGCTTCAGCGTCGCCGACACCGGACTCGCGTTGATGTCGAGGATGTGCACGGGCGTCCAGCCGAGGTCGGCGAGCTTCTTGATCGCCTGCGCCGCGAACTTGGGCGTCGAGGCGTCATAGAACAGGTCGATGCCCATCGACTTCAGCTTGACTACCTGCGAGTCGACGGTCGGGTCGGTCACCTCGTACGAGACCTCGCCGACGATCATGCTGGCGGCCTTGTCGCCGAGGCCGCTCTTGAGGCCGGCGAGATAGTCGCGGCCCATATCGTCGTTCTGGTAGAGCACGCCGATCTTGGCATTGGGATGATTGGCGAGAATGTATTTTGCGTAGATCCGTCCCTCGGATACGTAGTTCGGATTGTAGGCAATGGTCCAGGGATAGTTCTGCGGATCGTTGAAGCGGGCGGCGCCGGTCGAGGCGAGCAGCTGAGGGATCTTCTTGCCGTTGAGATATTTCTGCACGGCGGCGTTCGCGGCTGTACCGATCAGCTGGAAGGTGAACAGCACCTCGTCGCCCTCGACGAGCTTGCGCACCTGCTCCACGGTCTTCGGCGGCGAATAGGCGTCGTCATACTGGATCAGGTTGATCTTGCGGCCGTTGATGCCGCCCTGATCGTTGATCATCTTGAAGTAGGCGGCCTGGGTCTTGCCGATATTGGCGTAGACGGAATAGGCGCCGGAGAATGGCACGGTCTGGCCGATCTTGATCTCGGTGTCGCTTGCGCCGGTGTCGTATTTCTTCTGGGCGAAGGCCTGGCTGGTCGAGACTGCGACGGCAAACGCCGCCGTGGCCGTTATAAAGGCTCTGCGATTGTTCATGTTGGTTCGTTCCTCCTGACGGAATTTTCGGCCGATGGTCTTTCTCCGTCGATTGCAACGGTCGCCATCGCTGCCGAAGATAGTGGAGGAAGGTTCACCTCAGCGCAAGGATCGCTTCGCTGCGCCGTAGCGTCTCAGGCGAGGCCAGGAGCCTTACGTCTGGCGCGTCTTACGCCAGGAACAACGCCGCCAGCGCGATCGCGGCCGGCACCGCCTGCACGATCAGGATGCGCGTGCTGACGGTCGCCGCGCCATAAGCGCCGGCCACCATCACGCAGAGCAGGAAGAACACTTTGATCTGGAACGCGAAGGCCGGGTTGCCATGCAGCAGCCCCCAGACCAGGCCAGCGACCAGGAAGCCGTTGTAGAGTCCCTGATTGGCCGCCAGCACTTTCGTGATCTCGGCTTTGTCAGGCGTATTGCGAAATGTCTTCAAGCCGAGCGGCTTGTCCCAGAGAAACATCTCCAGGATCAGGAAATAGGCGTGCAGTGCGGCGACGAGCGCCACCAGGACATTGGCGATCAGAATCAAGTTGAGCCCCCCAAAAGCGTCAGCTTTCGGGTGGACGTTAGCACGGCCGGCATGGCAAGTGCGAAGTGTGTTTCGAAGTGATGGTGCCGCAATGCCCGCGCGATCAACCAGGACTCCCGAACGCTTCGGCCTCGATCGGCTGGCGACGCCGATCGGGATCGCACTGCTCGTCACGGACAGCGAGGGCGCGTTGCGCGCGCTCGATTGGGACGATTACGAGCATCGCATGCGCGAGCTGCTGCGCTTGCATCACGGCGCGGTGGAGCTGCTCGACCGGCCTGCGCCAGCGGCAATGAAGACGGCGCTGTCAGCATATTTCGAAGGTGACCTCGGTCAGCTCATGCGGATCGATTGGCGCATCGCCGGCACGCAGTTCCAACAAAAGGTCTGGACGGCGCTCGCGACGATTCCAGCGGGCACCACGATGAGCTACGGCGCCTTGGCGGCGAAGATCGAGATGCCCCGGGCCATCAGAGCCGTCGGCCACGCCAATGGCTCCAACCCGATCAGCGTGGTGCTGCCATGCCATCGCCTGATCGGCGCGGACGGTTCGCTGGTGAAATATGGCGGCGGGCTGGAGCGGAAGAGATGGCTGCTGCGGCATGAAGGGGTGGAGGTTTAGGCCCCAGTCGTTCCGGGGCGCCATAGGGCGAACCCGGAACCTCGAGATTCCGGGTTCGATGCTGCGCATCGCCCCGGAATGACGCGTGAAAATTACGCCGCCGGCTGAACCGCCTTGTCGCCGGCCATCACGTGGGTCAATGCGCTCTTGATCGCAGCCTGGCGAGTCGGGGCGTTGATTTGCGCGCCCAGCAAATCGGTGACGTAGAACACGTCGCGGGCGCGCTCGCCGAAGGTCGCGACATGGGCCGAGGCGATGTTGAGGTTGAGCTTCGAGATCGCCGTGGTCAGCTCGTAGAGCAGGCCGGGGCGGTCGAGGCCGGAGACCTCGATCACCGTGTAGCGATCTGACCATTGGTTGTTGATGGTCACTTCAGGCTCGATCACGAAGGGCCGCGCCTTGCTGCGCACGGTGCGCCGCGCCACCACTTCCGGCAGGCGCAGCTTGCCTTCGAGTACGTCCTCGATCATCTCGCCGATGCGCGTGGCGCGCCGGCCCTCGTCCTCGTCGCGGTCGTATTCCCTGGAGATCGAGATCGTATCCAGCGCACGGCCGTCGGTCGTGGTGTAGATCTGCGCGTCAACGATGTTGGCGCCGGCGGAGGCACAGGCGCCGGCGATGATCGAGAGCAGCCAGGGATGGTCGGCGGCGAAGATCGTCAGCTCGGTGACGCCGCGCACCTCGTCGAAGCCGACATTGATCGCGAGCTTGTGGCCGGCCTGCTCGCTCGATCGCACGAAGCGCGCGTGGCGAATTTTGCGCGGCAGCTCGACCTTGAGCCAATAGGCCGGATAGTGCCGGTCGATATAGGCGTCGAGCTCGTCGGCCGGCCATTCGGCGAAGGCGTGGCGGAATTCGGCATAGGCGGCCGTGAGGCGCTTGCCGCGGTCGACCTCCGAGAAACCGCCGGTCAGCACCGGCTCGGTCTCGTAATACAGCGAGCGCAAGAGCTGCGCCTTCCAGCCGTTCCACACGCCGGGGCCGACGCCGCGGATGTCGGCGGTGGTCAGGATGGTAAGCAGCTTCATCTGCTCGACCGACTGCACCACGGCGGCAAAATTCTCGATGGTCTTGCGGTCGGAGAGGTCGCGCGACTGCGCCACCGTGGACATCGTCAGATGTTCCTCGATCAGCCAGGCCACGAGCTCGGTGTCAGCAGCGCTGAAACCGAGCCGCGGGCACAGCCGCCGCGCCACTTTGGCGCCTGCGATCGAATGATCTTCCAGCCGCCCCTTGGCGATGTCGTGCAGCAGGGTCGCGACGTAGATCACCGGCCGGTGCTCGGCCCGGATCTTGCGAAACAGGTCGCTGGCCAGCGTGAACTCTTCGCTGACGCCGCGTTCGATCTCCTGGAGGAAGCCGATGCAACGGATCAGGTGCTCGTCCACCGTGTAGTGATGATACATGTTGAACTGCATCATCGAGACGATCTTGCCGAAGGCGCGGATGAAATGACCGAGCACGCCGGTTTCGTTCATCCGTCGCAGCACGATCTCGGCATTGTCGGAGGTCAGGATCTCCATGAACAACCGGTTGGCTTCGGGATTCTCGCGCATCTGCGCGTTGATCAGGCCGAGCGAGCGCGTCACGTCGCGCATCGCGTCCGGATGGAAGGCGAGGTTGTTCTTCTGCGCCAGGCGGAAGATGCGGATCAGATTGACCGGATCGTGCTTGAAGACGTCGGGCGCGGCGACGTTGATCCGGTTGTTGTCGACGATGAAGTCGTCGCTGTCGGGCACGCGCCGCTTCACTTGCGTGGGGCGCAAGCGTGCCATCATTCGGCTCAGCACCGGGGCGGGCTTGGCCTGCTGGTCCTCGAGCTTGGCGCAGAGGATAGCGGTGAGGTTGCCGACTTCCTTGGCGACCAGGAAGTAGTGCTTCATGAAGCGCTCGACATCCTGCATGCCGGGATGCGAGGTGTAGCCGAGCCTGATCGCGATCTCGCGCTGCAGATCGAACGACAGCCGCTCCTCGGGCCGCCCGCAGTAGAAATGCAGATTGCAGCGCACCGACCAGAGGAAGTCGGCGCAGCGGCGGAAGCTGCGATACTCCTGCGCGTCGAACACGCCGCGTTCGACCAGCTCGTCGGTGTCGCGGACGCGATAGACGTATTTGGCGATCCAGAACAGCGTGTGCAGGTCGCGTAGTGCCCCCTTGCCGTCCTTGACGTTGGGCTCGACCAGATAGCGCGACTGGCCGCCGCGGCGGTGGCGTTCCTCGCGCTCGGCGAGCTTGGCGGTGACGAACTCGGACGCGGTGCCCTGCACCACTTCCTTGTCGAAGCGCTCGACCAGCTCGTTATAGAGCGGCTGGTCGCCGGTGAGAAAGCGCGTCTCCAGGATCGCGGTGCGGATGGTCATGTCGCCGCGCGCCTGGCGGATCGATTCATCGACCGAGCGCGTGGCGTGGCCGACCTTCAGACCCATGTCCCAGAGGCAATAGAGAATGGCCTCAGCCACCTGCTCGCCCCAGGCGGTCTGCTTGTAGGGCAGGATGAAGAGCAGATCGATGTCCGATTCCGGAGCCATCAGGCCGCGGCCGTAGCCGCCGGTCGCCACCACTGCCATGCGTTCGGCGCCGCTCGGGATCGGCGAGCGGTAGAGGTGACGCGTCGCGGCCGAGTAGAGGATGCGGATGATCTCGTCCTGCACGTGGCACAGCCGCTCGGCGCAGCGGCGGCCGTGCCGGTCCTTGAGCAGGATCGCTTGTGCTGCAGCGCGCGCGGCGATCAGTTCCGCCTTGAGCAATTGCGCGACCGCGGTGCGGAACGCGTCCTCGCGCCCCTGATGCTTTTCGGCAAGCGCATCCACTGCAGCGGTGATCCGCGCAGTGTCGAAACGGTCATCCAGCTCTGGCTTATGCTCGGTCGCAACGCTATCCATGTCTCCACCGGATATAAGAGGCGGCAGGCGCTGTCATCAGCCATTCGCCAGCAATAGTCATTCCATGCTGGAAATCGCCGACGTCGCGCAAAATTGTTCTCAAGTCCCGCGCCTTCGAGGGTGGGATTTTCTCGTTGACCTTCAGACATAACTCATTGAAAAACAATGAAGTTTTTGAGGATCCTGGGCATGGCTGACATCACACGACGTATCTTGCTGGCGGGAGCCGTTGCGCTCGCCGTGGCCCCCGCGGCGCGGGCGGCCGACCCGCTCAAGGAAATCCGCATCGACTGGGCGACCTACAATCCGGTGTCGCTGGTGCTGAAGCAGAAGGGACTGCTGGAGAAGGAGTTCGCCAAGGACGGCATCACCATCACCTGGGTGCAGTCGGCCGGCTCCAACAAGGCGCTTGAGTTCCTCAACGCCGGCTCGATCGATTTCGGCTCGACCGCGGGCTCGGCTGCGCTGGTCGCGCGCATCAACGGCAACCCGATCAAGTCGATCTACGTCTACTCGCGTCCTGAGTGGACGGCGCTGGTCGCATCAAAGGATTCCAAGATTGCAAGCGTTGCCGATCTCAAGGGCAAGCGCGTCGCGGTGACGCGCGGCACCGATCCGCACATCTTCCTGGTGCGCGCGCTGCTGGGCGCGGGGCTGACTGAGAAGGACATCACGCCGGTGCTGCTCCAGCACGCCGACGGCAAGACCGCGCTGATCCGCGGCGACGTCGATGCCTGGGCCGGTCTCGATCCGATGATGGCACAGGCCGAGATCGAGGAAGGCGCAAAGCTGTTCTATCGCAAGGCCGACGCCAACACCTGGGGCATCCTCAATGTGCGCGAGCAGTTCTTGAAGGACTATCCGGACATCGCCCGCCGCGTGCTCGCAACCTACGAAGAGGCGCGCAAATATTCGCTGGCGAATTACGACGAACTGAAGAAGACCTTCATCGCCGTGACGAAGCTTCCCGAGGCCGTCGTCGACAAGCAGCTCAAGGAGCGTACCGAGCTGACCCACAGCCGCATCGGCGCGCCCCAGCGCGAGTCTATCCTCGCTGCCGGCCTCGCGCTGCAACAGGCCGGCGTTGTCGATGCCAAGGTCGACGTTAACGCGACGCTGGATGCGCTCATTGACGACCAGGTCCCGCTGCCGACGAATTGATCGCGATCTCGTAGCCCTAATGGAGCGCAGCGAAATCCGGGACCACTCTATCCGCGGCTCGATTCCCGGATTGCGCTTCGCTCCATCCGGGCTACGGAGGTAGCGAGAGGAGCGGCAGGCGAGGCCGCCGCAAGAGTGGTGTTGCATTCCCCGACCAGACGCGCTTGCTACCGGCCATGATCTCCGACGCGCCAGTGCTGCAGCAATCATCGGAACCGGCCGAAAACGCCGTCGCGCCGTCGCGGTTGTCGCGCTATGCGCGGCCGGTGCTGGGCCTGCTGCTGCCGGTGACGCTCGCCCTCGGCTGGGAGCTTGTCGTCTGGCTCGGCTGGTCCAATGGCCGGCTGGTGCCGCCGCCCTCGCGGGTGTTCGCCGCCATTGCGGATCTTGCCCGCTCCGGCGAGCTGCTCCGCCACATCGCCGCGACGCTGTGGCGGGTCGGGCTCGGCTTCGCCTTCGGCGTGGTCGCGGGCACGTTGCTGGGTGCGATTTCCGGCTATTGGTCGCTGGCGCGGCGGCTGCTCGATCCGACCGTGCAGGCGCTGCGCGCGATTCCCTCGCTCGCCTGGGTGCCGCTGTTCATCCTGTGGCTCGGCATCTTCGAGACCTCGAAGATCGCCCTGATCGCGGCCGGCGTGTTCTTCCCGGTCTATCTCGGCGTGATGGGCGCGATCCTCTCGGTCGATCGCAAGATCGTCGAGGTCGGCCGCACCTTCCGTCTCTCCGGCTTTGCGATGATCCGCCGCATCCTGCTGCCTGCCGTGCTGCCGGCCTATGTCGTATCCTTGCGTGTTGGCCTTGGTCTCGGCTGGATGTTCGTGGTCGCCGCCGAATTGATCGGCGCCTCCGAAGGCCTCGGCTATCTCTTGCTCGACGGCCAGCAGCTCGGCAAGCCGGCGCAGATCCTCGCCGCCATCGTGATATTCGCTATTCTCGGCAAGCTGACGGACTGGCTGATCGAGCTCGCCGCGGCGCCGTTCCTGCGCTGGCAGGACGCCTTCTCCCGCACGAAGGGGGCGTAACGCAATGCTCGCGCTCGACCGGGTCAGCAAGACCTATCCCAATGGTGTCGAGGCGCTGGCCCGCTTCTCCGCCGAGATCGGGCAGGGCGAGATCGTCGCCATCATCGGCGGCTCCGGTTGCGGCAAATCCACATTGCTCCGCGCCATCGCCGGCCTCGACCGCGCCAGTTCCGGCACGGTGACGCTCGACAGCGAGGCGATCGCTTCGCCGCACGCCAAGATCGGCATCATCTTCCAGGAGCCGCGGCTGCTGCCCTGGCTCAGCGTTGCCGACAATATCGGCTTTGGCATCGCCGATCTCGCGGCGTCCGAGCGGCGCGAGAAGGTGGCGCGCGCGCTGGAGCGCGTTGGCCTCGCCGACAAGGCGCAGCGAGTCGCGATTGCGCGGGCGCTGGTGCCGCAGCCCGAAGTGCTCCTGCTCGACGAGCCGTTCTCCGCGCTTGATGCCTTCACCCGCCGGGATTTGCAGGATCATCTGCTCGACCTCTGGGCCGACACGCGTCCGACCTTGATCCTCGTCACGCATGACGTCGACGAGGCCGTCGTGCTGGCCGATCGCGTTCTGGTGATGCGGCCGCGGCCGGGACGGCTGTTCGACCAGATCGAAATCAATCTGACCCGTCCGCGCGACCGCAACTCGCCGCTGTTCGAGACTTTCAAGCGAAGCGTGCTGACGTCACTCGACCGTTCGCTCGACCGCAACGTGCCCGACCGTGACGCAACCCAGGGTCCCGGTCAGGCCATGTGGTGGTGACATCTTCGCCTCGAGCCGGTACATCAAGGAGCAATTGTCCCGGGAGAGAACAAAATGGACGCCGCCGAACTGCGCCAGATGCAGGCCCCGATCAAGGAGCGCTACAAGACCGATCCCAAGGCCGCGCTGATCACGCTCAAGGCCAAGGGCTCCACCGACAGCGAAGGCATCGCCTGCAAGGTCGAGACCGGCCGCGCGCTCGCAGTCGCAGGCCTGCATCCCGCCACTGGCGGCTCCGGCCTCGAGCTCTGCTCCGGCGACATGCTGCTGGAAGCCCTGGTTGCCTGTGCCGGCGTCACGTTGAAATCGGTCGCGACCGCGCTCGAGGTGCCCTTGAAGACCGGCAACGTCTATGCCGAAGGCGATCTGGATTTCCGCGGCACGCTCGGCGTCGACAAGGAGACCCCGGTCGGCTTCGCCGAGATCCGCCTCCGTTTCGAGGTCGACACGCCGGCACCGCAAGACAAGCTCGATCTCCTGCTCAAGCTCACCGAGCGCTATTGCGTGGTCTATCAGACCATCAAGAACGGCCCGAAAGTTTCGGTGTCGATGCAGCGGATGTGATTGCCCACCTCTCCCATGGGCAGAGGTCGCGCCCACCGGGTCGCGCCGAAGGCGCGCCCGATGACAGGCTCCGGCGCGGGTGAGGGGCTCTGCTCTATCGTGGGACCTGACGCCCTCACCCGACTTGCTGCGCAAATCGACCTCTCCCTCCGGGAGAGGTGAACGAACCCGCGGATAAGGTTTTCAACAATAAATATCCCGCGTTAAATGCCCCTCGACCTCCACTTTGTCCTCTTCCTCTTCCTGCGCATGGCAATCGCGGCCGCCTTCGTCGTGTCGGCGTCTGTCATCACCGAGCGCTCGGGGCCCGCGATTGGAGCGCTGGTGGCGACGCTGCCGGTTTCCGCCGGGCCCTCCTACGTCTTCCTCGCCATCGATCATGACGCCGCCTTCATCGCGCAGGGTGCGCTGTCGAGCCTGCCGGTCAACGCCGCGACGATCTTCATGGGGCTTACCTATGTCGTGCTGGCGCAGCGGCACAGCATGGCGGTCAGTTGCTGCAGCGCGTTCGCGGTCTGGATCGCGATCGCCTCCGTTATCCGCCTGTTCGACTGGACGCTCACCGCCGGCCTTGCCGCGAACTTCGTTGCCTTCGGCATCTGCATTCCACTGCTCTCAGGCTATCGCCACGTGAAGATGCCGCTGGTGACGCGTCGGTGGTACGACATCCCGATGCGGGCCGCGCTGGTCGCGACCCTCGTTGCCATCGTCGTCTCGACGTCGAATTGGGTCGGCCCTCGCATCAGCGGCATCATTGCGCTGTTCCCCGTGGTGTTCTCCAGCATGATGGTGATCCTGCATCCCCGCATCGGCGGCCCGGCGACCGCCGCCGTGCTTGCGAGTTCCGCCTGGGGTCTGCTCGGATTTGGAACCGCGATTGCAGTGATGCACGTTGCGGTCGTGCAAGTTGGATCGCTGGTTGGTCTTTGTCTGGCGCTTGCAACCTGCGTGACGTGGAACCTGACACTGTGGTGGAATGGGCGGCGAAGACGGCGCATTGAAGCGTAAGCATTCCGCACGGATTTTTTGCCGGGATCGGCCGGTAGTTCTGCGGTGCTAGGCCGCGCGTTTTCGATAGCGTCGTTAATTTAATCTTTGCGCTTTGCCGGCAAATATACTCATCGGCTGTTGAGGCGCCCACGTTCAATACGGGCCCGTTGTTCCAATACACCCGAGTGACGTGCGAGCCGAAAATTTTCGGGCGTGAAGGCAATGCTGCCTACGTCATGCAAAACAATTTCTCATCGAGGAGACGTTCGGATGTTCGGTCGCAAGTCCCAAAGTGATGCACAGGCGCGGCTTGATGCCATCGGCCGCTCGCAGGCGATGATCGAATTCAACCTTGATGGAACGATCATCACGGCCAACAAGAATTTCCTTGATGCCCTCGGCTATCGGCTCGACGAAATCAAGGGCAAGCATCACTCGATGTTCGTGCCGGCCGACCAGCGCGACACCGCCGAGTACAAGGCGTTCTGGGCCGCACTGAACCGTGGCGAATATCAGGCGCGCGAGTTCAGGCGAATCGCGAAGGACGGCCACGAGGTCTGGATCGAAGCGTCCTATAATCCGGTGCTCGACGGCAACGGCAAGGCGGTGATGGTCGCCAAGATCGCGACCGACATCACCGAGAAGAAGGTCCGGAGTATGACGGACGCCTCGAAGATCGCTGCCAGCAGCCGTGCCCAGGCCGTGATCGAGTTCAAGCTCGACGGCACCGTCGTCACCGCCAACGAGAATTTCTGCAAGGCGCTCGGCTATTCGCTCGCCGAGATCCAGGGCAAGCATCATAGCATGTTCATGCCTGAGGCTGACCGCAATGGCGCCGCCTATCGCGAATTCTGGGCCAAGCTCAACCGCGGCGAATACCAGGCGGGGGAATACAAGCGGATCGGCAAGGGCGGCCGCGAGGTCTGGATTCTCGCTTCCTACAATCCGATGTTCGACGAGAATGGCAAGCCCTTCGGCGTCGTCAAATACGCAACCGACATCACGGCCGAGAAGCTGAAGAGCGCCGATCTCGCCGGGCAGATCGCGGCGATCGACAAGGCGCAGGCCGTGATCGAGTTCAACATGGACGGCGCGATCATCACGGCCAACGCCAACTTCCTCGCTGCGCTGGGCTATTCGCTGGCCGATATCAAGGGCAAGCATCACAGCATGTTCGTCGAGCCCAGCGAGCGCGACGGCGCCGGCTACCGCGAATTCTGGGCCAAGCTCAACCGCGGCGAATACCAGGCGGGGGAGTACAAACGTATCGGCAAGGGCGGCAAGGAAGTCTACATCCAGGCCTCCTACAATCCGATCTTCGATCTCAACGGCAAGCCGTTCAAGGTCGTGAAATATGCCACCGACACCACCAAGCAGGTGCTGGTCCGCATGGGCAACGAGCGTGTCCGCGGCATGATGGAATCGGTCGCCGCCGGCTCGGAGGAACTCAACGCCTCGGTGCGGGAGATCTCAGAGGCGATGACCAAGTCGCGTGAGACTGCGATGAGCGCGGTGGATCAGGTCTCCGCGGCCGACTCGCAGGCCCAGCGCCTCACCGAAGCCGCGCAGGCGATGAGCGGCATCGTCGAGATGATCAACAACATCACCGGCCAGATCAATCTGCTCGCGCTCAACGCCACGATCGAATCCGCCCGCGCCGGTGAAGCCGGCCGCGGCTTTGCGGTGGTCGCATCCGAGGTGAAGAGCCTCGCCAACCAGGCCAAGCAGGCGACCGACAAGATCGGCCAGGAGATCGGCAGCCTCAACGGCATCTCCGGCGACGTCGTCAGCGCCTTGGGCTCGATCAAGCAGGCGATCAACAACGTCAGCGAATACGTCACCTCGACCGCTGCCGCCATCGAGGAGCAGAGCACGGTCACCAACGAGATGTCGACCAGCATGCAGCGCGCGGCCGCGGAAGCGGCCGCGATCGCGGCGAGGGCGTAGGCCGGAACCACGCTGTCATTCCGGGGCGCCTCGAAGAGGCGAACCCGGAATCTCGAGATTCCGGGTTCGATGCTTTGCATCGCCCCGGAATGACGGCCGATTTCACTGCTTCGGCAGCTTGGCCTTGAGCGCGTAGAGCGCGTCCAGCGCCTCGCGCGGCGACATCTCGTCCGGATGGAGTGCCTTCACGGCGTCCATCAGCAGCTCGGCCTCGGTCGGCGGGGCGGCTTCCGCGGCGGCGCGCGAGGGGACGGCGAACAGCGGGAGATCGTCGGCGAGCGCCCGCGCCGTCTGGCCGCGGTCCTGCGCTTCCAGCTTCGCCAGCACCGATTTGGCGCGCGTGATCACGGCCGGCGGCAGGCCTGCGAGCTTGGCGACCTGGATGCCGTAGGAGCGGTCGGCCGAGCCCGGCAGCACCTCGTGCAGGAACACCACATTGCCCTGCCATTCCTTCACCCGCACCGTCGCGTTGAACATGCGCGGCAGCTTGGCCGAGAGCGCGGTCAGCTCGTGGTAGTGCGTCGCGAACAGCGTGCGGCAGCGGTTGCTCTCGTGCAGATGCTCGATCGCGGCCCAGGCGATCGAGAGGCCGTCGAAGGTCGCGGTGCCGCGGCCGATCTCGTCGAGGATCACGAGCGCGCGCTCGCCGGCCTGATTGAGGATCGCCGCCGCCTCGACCATCTCCACCATGAAGGTCGAGCGGCCGCGGGCGAGGTCGTCGGCGGCGCCGACGCGCGAGAACAGGCGATCGATGATGCCGATCCGCGCGCGCGTCGCCGGCACGAAGCTGCCGATCTGGGCCATCAGCGCAATCAGCGCGTTCTGGCGCAGGAAGGTCGATTTACCGGCCATGTTCGGGCCGGTCAGCAGCCAGAGCTGGCCGGATCTTTGCGCCGGGCTCGGCGAGAGATCGCAGGCGTTGGCGATGAACGGCTCGCCGTTGCGCTTCAGGGCCTGCTCGACCACGGGATGACGGCCGGCCTCGATCGCAAAGGCGAGCGAGCCATCGACCTCCGGCCGCACATAGTTCTCGTCGACCGCGAGCTTGGCCAGCGACGTTGCGACATCGAGCAGCGCAAAGCCTTGCGCGGCGGCGCGCAGATCGTCGCTGATCTCCAGCGCCTTGGCGCAGAGCCGCTCGAAGATTTCGAGCTCCAGGCCGAGCGCGCGGTCGCCGGCATTGGCGATCTTGGCTTCGATCTCGCCAAGCTCCGACGTCGTGAACCGCACCTGGCCCGCCAGGGTCTGGCGATGGATGAAGGTCGCATTCAGCGGCGCCGACATCAGCTTGTCGCCGTGCTGGGCGGTGACCTCGACGAAATAGCCGAGCACGTTGTTGTGGCGGATCTTGAGGCCCTTCACGCCGGTATCATCGGCGTAGCGCGCCTGCATCGAGGCGACGACCAGGCGCGAGGCGTCGCGCAGGTTTCGCGCCTCGTCGAGCGCCGGCTCATAGCCGGCACGCACGAAGCCGCCGTCGCGCTTGATCAGCGGCAATTGCTCGTCGAGCGCGCGGGCAAATTCGGCGGCGAGCTGGCGCGAAGGGCGTTGCAGCGCCGCCATCACCGCGGCGATCTCCTGCGGCGGCTGGTCGAGCTCGGACAGCCGCGCCAGCACCTGGTCGGCAGCGATGATGCCATCGCGCAAGCCTGCAAGATCGCGCGGGCCGCCGCGGCCGACTGAGAGACGGGCGAGGGCCCGCGACATGTCGGGCGCGCCGCGCAAAATGCTGCGGATGTCCTCGCGCGTCGCCGAATCCGCGACAAAGGCGCTGACGGCATCGAGCCGCCGCGCGATCGCCGACGCATCGGTCAGGGGCGCCGCGAGCCGCTGCGCCAGCAGGCGCGAGCCGGCCGAGGTCACGGTGCAGTCGATGGCATCGAGCAGCGAGCCGCGGCGTTCGCCCGCGAGCGTCCGCGTCAGCTCGAGATTGGCGCGGGTGGCGGGATCGATCGCCATGGTCGCGCCGGAGGCTTCGCGCGCAGGCGGCGACAGCGGCGGATGTTTGCCGACTTGGGTGCGGTCGACATAGGTGACGGCGGCGGCGGCAGCGGTGGCTTCCAGCCGAGAGAGTTGCGCCAGCCCGTCCATGGTCGCGACGGCGAAATAGTCGCAAAGGCGCTTCTCGGCGGTGGCACCATCGAAGACATCGCGGGTCACCGGCGTCACCGCCGGCAGCTCCCGCAGCGTCTGGGCGAGCTCGTTGTCGCCATAAAGCGCGTCAGTGACGATCGCCTCGTTCGGATTGATGCGCGCCAGCGTTGCGGCGAGCTCGCCGCTGGAGCATTCGGTGACCGTGAATTCGGCGGTCGAGATATCGATCCAGGCAAGCCCGAAGCGGTCGCCGCCGGTGGATGAGCGCGCCCGCGCGATCGCCAGCAGGTAATTGTTGGCACGCGCATCGAGCAGCGTGTCCTCGGTCAGCGTGCCTGGCGTCACCAGGCGCACCACGCCGCGGCGCACGACGCTCTTGTTGCCGCGCGCTTTCGCCGCCGCAGGATCCTCGGTCTGCTCGCACACCGCGACCCGGTGGCCGGCGCTGATCAGGCGGTGCAGATAATCCTCGGAGCGCTCGACCGGCACGCCGCACATCGGGATGTCGTTGCCCTGGTGCTTGCCGCGCTTGGTCAGGACGATACCGAGCGTCCTGGAGGCGATCTCGGCGTCCTCGAAGAACAGCTCGTAGAAATCGCCCATCCGGTAGAACAGCAAGAGGCCCTGATGCGCCGCCTTGATCTCCAGATACTGTTCCATCATCGGCGTGACGCGCGCGGCGGCTTCAGGCGTCGCTGCGGGAGCTTCGTCAGGGGTCGGGACGGGAATGGGCTGTTGCATCGTCATGGGCGGCGCAACCTACAAAATTTCGCCGCGTGGTCCTATCGGTTTGGCCTGACAGAGGAGGTTTTCCACGTTGTCCGCAATGAGGCGCTGCCACATTCTCAGTCGTCATTCCGGGATGCGCCGCCAGGCGCAGGCCCGGAATCCATCGGGCCGCACGTCACGCCGGCAAATGGATTCCGGGCTCGCGACTTCGTCGCGCCCCGGAATGACGGAGGGTTTCGAATATGCGGCCCGCGAAACCGTCAATTGACCTGCCGCGGCCGCCCTCCTAAAACTCCGCCGACATTGAAGAATTTTCGCCGGACCGCGGCATTCAGGGAGAACGATGATGCGTGACGTCTTTATCTGCGATGCCGTGCGGACCCCGATCGGCCGTTTCGGCGGCTCGCTCGCCAAGGTGCGCGCCGACGATCTCGCCGCCGCTCCGATCAAGGCGCTGATGGCCAAGCACCCCAATCTCGACTGGGCGCAGGTGGACGAAGTCTTCTTCGGCTGCGCCAACCAGGCCGGCGAGGACAATCGCAACGTCGCGCGCATGGCGCTGCTGCTTGCAGGGCTCCCCGATTCGGTTCCGGGCCAGACCCTGAACCGGCTCTGCGCCTCCGGCCTCGACGCGGTCGGCGCCGCCGGCCGCGCCATCCGCTCCGGCGAGATCGAGCTTGCGATTGCCGGCGGCGTCGAATCCATGACCCGCGCACCCTTCGTGATGGGCAAGGCGCAGGAAGCCTTTTCGCGCTCGGCTGAAATCTTCGATACCACCATCGGCTGGCGCTTCATCAATCCGCTGTTGAAGGCGCAGTATGGCGTCGATGCGATGCCGGAGACCGGCGAGAACGTCGCCGAGGAATTCCAGGTCTCGCGTGCCGACCAGGACGCCTTCGCGATCCGCTCGCAGCAGCGCGCCGGCCAAGCGATCGCATCAGGCTATTTCGCCGAGGAGATCACGCCGATCACCATTCCCGGCGGCAAGGCCGGCCCTGTTACGGTCGACAAGGACGAGCATCCGCGGCCCGAGACCACGCTGGAAGGTCTGGCAAAACTGAAGCCGATCGTGCGCAATCCCGGCACCGTGACCGCCGGCAATGCCTCGGGCGTCAATGACGGCGCGGCCGCGATGATCCTCGCCTCCGAAGCTGCCGTGAAGAAGCATGGCCTCACGCCGCGCGCGCGCATCCTTGGCCTCGCCTCGGCCGGCGTGCCGCCGCGCATCATGGGCATCGGCCCGGTGCCGGCGACCCGCAAGCTGATGGAGCGTCTGGGCAAGAAGATCGGCGATTTCGACCTGATCGAGCTCAACGAGGCTTTCGCGTCGCAGGGCATCGCCTGCATGCGCCAGCTCGGCGTCGCCGATGATGCCGACTACGTCAATCCGCATGGCGGCGCCATCGCGCTCGGCCATCCGCTCGGCATGAGCGGCGCCCGCCTCGCGCTCACCGCTATCCATGGCATGGAAAAGCGCGGCGGCAAGCTCGCGCTCGCCACCATGTGCGTCGGCGTCGGCCAGGGCGTGGCCGTTGCGATCGAGAAGGTGAATTGACGGGACGCTACGCATCCCGTCATCCCGGGGCGGTGCACTTGCACCGAACCCGGGATCTCGAGATTCCGGGTTCGATGCTGCGCATCGCCCCGGAATGACAGACGATAGGATCGTTATATGATCATCGAACGCGAGCAGGACGTCACGGCCGCCGCCCTGGCGGTGATGGAGCGGACATCCGATCCGCGGATGCGGCAGATCATGGTCTCGCTGGTCAAGCATCTGCACGGCTTCGTCCGTGACGTGCGCCTGACCGAGAAGGAATTCCGCGACGCCACCGCCATCATTGCCGAACTCGGCAAGCTGACCACCGACACGCATAACGAAGTCGTGCTGATGGCGGGCTCGCTCGGCGTCTCGTCGCTGGTGTGCCTGCTCAACAATGGCGATCAGGGCAATACCGAAACCGATCAGTCGCTGCTCGGGCCGTTCTGGCGGCTGAACTCGCCACGGATGCAGAATGGCGGATCGATCGTCCGCTCCGAGACGCCGGGTGCGCCGCTGTTCGTCAATGGCCGTGTCGTCGACAAGGACGGCCGCCCCGTCGCGGGCGCCGAGGTCGATGTCTGGCACGCTTCGCCGGTTGGTCTCTACGAGAACCAGGACCCCGAACAGGCCGACATGAACCTGCGCGGCAAGTTCACGACCGATGCCGACGGGCGCTTCGCTTTCCGCTCGGTGATGATGGTCGGCTATCCCATTCCGACCGATGGCGCCGTCGGCCGCCTCCTGGCGGCGCAGAGCCGGCACCCGTATCGTCCTGCGCATCTGCACGCCCTGATCTTCAAGCCCGGCTTCAAGGTGCTGATCTCGCAGGTCTACGATCCCAACGATCCCCATATCGACAGCGACGTGCAGTTCGGGGTGACACGGGCGCTGATCGGCAAGTTCGTGCGCCACGAGACGCCGCATCCGAGCGCAGCTGACGTTTCGACGCCCTGGTATTCGCTCGACCACACCTACCGGCTCGAGGCCGGGGAGGCCGTGCTGCCGCGTGCGCCGATCAAATAGGGCCGTCGGCCCCAATGCCGGGGCGCGGACAGGGTGCCAAAGCCGCTTCCCAAAATTAGTTATATTCTATAATGATTGTCGCAAAGTTGGTCCGGCCGGACCGAAATGGCCGGGGAGGAGTTCGCCAATGACATCAATCTATCCCACTGACAGCAACAAGGCACATCCGCTGCCGCTGTCGCCCGAGTACAAAAGCTCGATCAAGCGCGCGCCGAACAAGCCCTTGATCCCGATGCGCCACACTTTGTCGGAACTGACCGGACCCGTGTACGGCCACGAGACCGTGCGCGAGGGCGACAACGACCTCACCACCCAGCACAAGGGCGAGCCGCTCGGCGAGCGCATCATCGTGCACGGTCATGTCCGCGACGAGGACGGCCGCGGTGTGTCCAACACGCTGGTCGAGATCTGGCAGGCAAATGCCTGCGGCCGCTACGTCCATGTCCGCGACCAGCATCCGGCGCCGCTCGATCCCAACTTCACCGGCGCGGGCCGCACGTTAAGCGATGCATCGGGCTATTACCGCTTCGTCAGCATCAAGCCCGGCGCGTACCCCTGGGGCAACCATCACAATGCCTGGCGCCCCGCCCATATCCATCTGTCGGTGTTTGGCCATTCCTTTGTCAGCCGCCTGGTCACGCAGATGTATTTCCCTGGAGATCCGCTGTTCCCGTTCGATCCGATCTTCAACTCGGTGCCCGACGAGAAGGCGCGGATGCGCATGGTCTCGTCGTTCGATTTGGAGAACACCAAGCCCGAATGGGCGCTGTGCTATCGCTTCGACATCGTGCTGCGCGGCAAGAACGCCACCCCCATGGAGAACCACTAACGTGCAGGATTCTGTGAAGCCCGATGGGATCACGCCGTCGCAGACCGTCGGCCCGTTCTTCAAATACGGCCTGACGCCGACCGGCGATTACGCCTGGAACGACGCCTTCACCAACTCGACGCTGACGCCCGACGTCTCCGGCGATCGCGTCCGCATCGAGGGCCGCGTGCTCGATGGCGACGGTACCACCGTGCCCGACGCCATGCTGGAGATCTGGCAGGCGGATGCGCAGGGGCGCTACGCCGATCCGCAGGACAAGCGCGCGCTGCCGAACGCCAGCTTCCGGGGCTTTGCCCGCTGCGGTACCGACAAGGACGGCAATTATTCATTCGATACCATCAAGCCGGGCGCGGTGCCCGACCCCGACGGCAAGCCGCAGGCGCCGCATATCGTGCTGGCGGTGTTCGCGCGCGGCATGCTGCGGCATCTCTATACCCGCATCTATTTCAGCGACGAGGCCGGCAACGCCGCCGATCCCGTGCTGGCGCTGGTGCCCGCCGACCGTCGCACCACGCTGATTGCGGTGCGCGAGGCCGGCAAGGCCGTCTACAAGCTCGACCTGCGTTTGCAGGGCGAGAACGAGACGGTGTTCTTCGACGTGTGAAGCAGCGCGTAGCGGCGCCGCCTGGTCGCCGCTACGCTTCTCGTTCAGCGCAGTTGCAGCCGGTGCTGCGTTTAAATGTCAGTCTCGCTGACTCAAATTCGTTTGACCACTCTCCCATTCCCGTAGTGCTGCGGAGCTTTTTCGCGCTGCAACCAGTCCGAGAGGAAAGCCCGTATTTACCGTAGTGATCTAGGGTCAGTGCGGATTTGAATTCGCGCTCGGATTGCCCCATGAAAATTCGCCTGTCGTTGTCTTCCGCGATCATTGCATTCGGAATCGTTCTTGCGATCGGCTTTACGGCGGTCGTGTCCACCAGCCTCTATGCACTGCGCGAGCTCAAGGTCGGTGGTCCGCTCTACTCCGATATCAAGCTCGGCAACGATTTGATCGCCGACATCCTGCCGCCGCCGGAATATGTCATCGAGGCCTATCTCGAAGCCACTCTGGCCATGCATGAGCCGGACCAACTGGCGGCTCATGGCGAACGCCTGGTCCAGCTCCGCAAGGATTACGACGAGCGCAAGGCCTATTGGACCGCCTCCGGCCTCTCGGCCGACCTGAAGACAGCCCTGGTGTCCAAGTCCGACGCCGAGGTGCAGAAGTTCTGGAAGCTGTTGTCCGATCAGCTCCTGCCGGCCCTCAAGGCCAGGGACGCGGCGGCGTCCGAACGCGCCTATGCGCAGCTGAAGGACGCCTACACCGCGCATCGTGCCGTCATCGACAGCATCGTCGACAGCGCCAACAAGCAGAACGCCGACATGGAGAAGCTGGCCGCCGACCGCGACAGCGCGATGCTCACCATCTTGCTCGGCGTCTCCGCGGCCGTGCTTGCCTTCGTTGCGGCAGGCCTGCTCGGCGTCGCGCTGGGCGTGGTGCGTCCGATCGTGCGCATGACGGACACGATGCAGAAGCTCGCGGCCGGCGATCTCGCCGCCGACATTCCTTTCGCGCAACGTCGGGACGAGGTCGGCTCGATGGCCGGCGCACTCGCGGTGTTCAAGCAGGGAGCGATCGAGAATTCGCGCCTCCGCGAGGAGCAATTGCAGAAGCAACAGGAAGCGGCGCTTGCCAAGCGCGGTGCCCTGCAGCAGATGGCCGAGACCGTCGAGCGCGAGACCGGTCGTTCCGTCGCTACCGCGAGCTCTGCGACGCAAGGCGTGGAGCGGGCTGCCTTGGGCCTGTCCGAGATTGCGCGATCCCTGTCTTCGGAATCGCAGGCGGTCGCCGCCGCCTCCACCCAGGCGCTCGGCAGTTCGCAGACCGTTTCGGCCGCCGCCGAAGAGCTGAGTGCCTCGATCCGGGAGATCGCAACGCAGGTCGGACGCACCTCGACTGTTACCAAGTCGGCGGTCGCAGGCCGCGAGCAGGCGCGCTCGACCATCCAGGCGCTGGCCGGCGCGGTGAAAAAGATCGCCGAGGTCTCCGACCTGATCGGCGGCATCGCCGGCCAGACCAATCTGCTCGCGCTCAACGCCACGATCGAGGCGGCGCGCGCCGGTGAGGCCGGCCGCGGTTTTGCGGTCGTCGCGGCCGAAGTGAAATCCCTGTCCGACCAGACCGCGAAATCCACCGAGGAGATCGGGCGCCTGATCGCGGAGATCCAGACGTCGACGCAGGCCGCGGTCGATGCCGTCGAGACCATGGGTGGCCACATCGCCGAGATCGACGGCGTGGCGTCCTCGGTTGCCGCCGCGATGGAAGAGCAGGATGCCGCGACGCGGGAGATCGCCCGGTCGATCTCCGAATCGGCGTCCGCCGCGAAGGAGGTCTCAGCCAAGATCGCCAATGTCAGCCGCGACGCCGCTTCGGTGAACGATCGCGCAGCGGAGGTCAGGCAGGCCATCGCGGGCATGGCGGCCAATCTGGAATCGCTCCGATCTGTCGTGGTCCGCACCGTGCGCGAATCAACCGCCGCGGCGTAAAGTCCGGCATCAGCTCGGCCGCTGGCGCGTCGGGGTGTGATCGTGCAGTATGGCGCGGGGCAGGGGCATCATGGCTATGACACCTCCACAACTGCCGGCGGTCGCTGACCCCGGTTACCTCACGGCTGCATTGCGCAAGGCCCGCGCGCTGGACGCCGGCGCCGTGCGCGAGGTGACTGTGCTGCATGAGCGCGACACCGTGGTGTCGCATATCACCCGGCTCGGCCTGCGCTATGTCGGGGAGTCCACAGGCTCCCCGCAGACGCTGATCCTCAAGACGCCGCACGCCGATTTTGCCAAGACGCTCGCGCAGGGCGGTCGGCACGAGCTGGCCTTTTACCTGAAGCTCGCGCCGAAGATGCCGCCCGGGTTGGTGCCGCGCTGTTTCGATGGCCGTTCTGACGACGAGAGCGGGGCCTGGCATCTCCTGCTCGAAGACCTCACCGACAGTCATGAACTCGCGACCGTACCGACGCTGCCGCCGTCGCGCGACCAGTCGATGGCCATCGTCACGACGCTGGCGGGCATGCATGCGGTGTGGTGGAATCATCCCGATCTCGGCGAGACCGTCGGCACCTGGGCAAGTCCCGAGGACAGCGCGGCGCGCATCGAGACCTTCGCCGGTCATTACGACCGCTTTGCCGACGAGCTCGGCGATCGCCTCAGTGAGGAGCGGCGTATCCTTTACCGCCGTCTCATCGAGCAGTCGGAGCGACTCTCCGAGCGTTACCATTCGCGCCGCCACGTCACCATCGTTCACGGCGATGCGCATACGTGGAATTTCCTGTTGCCGCGGGCCGGCGTCGCGGACACCGTGCGCATTTTCGATTTCGATCTGTGGGGCATCAATGTTCCCACCAACGACCTCGCCTATATGATGGCGATCCAATGGTACCCGGAGCGCCGCCAGGCGCTCGAGCGGGTGCTGCTCAACCGTTACTACGAGACGCTGCTCGCACGCGGTGTGACCGGCTATACCCGCGGCGCGCTTGACCAGGATTACCGCTGGTCGGTGCTCTGGCACATCACCAAGCCGGTCTGGCAATGGGCCATCAACCTCCCGCCGGGGATCTGGTGGAACAATCTGGAGCGGGTGATGATGGCGGTCGAGGATCTGGGATGCGAGGAGTTGTTGTAGCGCTCGCAGTGGAAATGAAGTGCGACGGCGTCTCCACATTCTCGGTGTCGTCCCGGCGAAGGCCGGGACCCATAACCACAGGGAGTGGTTGTGGGAGCAAGCTGATGACTCCGAGTCTTCGCAAAACTATTGCTGCGGCCGTATGGGTCCCGGCCTTCGCCGGGACGACGGCGGAGTTTGTGGCATGACGGCAGTGCCTACTCCATCACCGCATGTTCCGGCCCCGCCGCCTGCTTGCGCAGCGTGGCCTTGGTCGAGCCGATCATCAGGGCGAGCGGGATGGTGCAGAGGATGAAGAACATCACCAGCTGGTAGTCGTGCGCGAAGGCAATGATCTGCGCCTGCACGCTGACCATGCGGTCGGCCATGGCGCGGCCGGCGTCGGTGGAGAGGTTGATCAGGCCGCGCACGTCAGGCATCTGCAGCGCGTGGTTGAACGGATTGATGTGCTCCGAGAGGATCGCATAGCTCTTGCGCGTGCCCTGCGTCAGCTGGGCGATCACGATGGAGATGCCGACCGAGCTTGCGACGTTGCGCAAGAGCGTCAGCATCGAGGTGCCGTCGGTACGCAGATGATTGGGCAGCGTCAGGAACGACACGGTCGAGAGCGGCACGAACACGAGGCCGAAGCCAAAACCCTGGATCACGCTGACGATGACGATCTCCGGCACCTGGGTCTGGTCGGTCCAGCCGGTCATCTGGAACAGCGAGGCCGCCGTCAGCGTCAGGCCGCAGATGATCAGGGTGCGGGCCTCGATGTACTTCATGATGCGGCCGACCATCATCATGGCGAAGAAAGTGCCGAAGCCGCGGCTCGCAAGCAGGCCGCCGGCCGTCATGATGGGATAGCCGATGACGTTCTGTAAGTAAGGGGAGGCCAGCGCCATGGTCGAGTACAGCACGAGGCCCATCACCGTCATGAAGATGCAGCCGGTGACGAAGTTGCGGTCCTTAAACAGCGCAAACTGGATGAACGGGCGCGAGGTCGTGAAGGAGTGCGCGAAGAAGTAATAGAAGGCGATGCCGGAGATGACGAACTCGGTCACGATCTCGACCGACTCGAACCAGTCGAGCTGCTCGCCGCGGTCGAGCGCGAGCTGAAGCGCGCCGATCGCGATCGCCAGCGCGCCGAAGCCGAACCAGTCGAACTTGAGGCTAAGGTCCTTCTTGGTCTCATCCATGAAGACCATCAGCCCGAACACGGTGATCGCACCGAACGGCAGATTGACGAAGAACACCCAGTGCCAGGAATAGGTCTCGGTGAGCCAGGCGCCGAGCGACGGGCCCATGATCGGGCCCATCATCACGCCCATGCCCCAGATCGACATCGCCTTGGCGCGCTCCTGGAGCGTGTAATAGTCGAGCATCACCGACTGGGACAGCGGCACCAGCGCGGCGCCGAACACGCCCTGCAGCAGGCGGAACAGCACCATCTGGTTGATGTCCTGCGCCAGCCCGCATAGGACGGAGGCGAAGGTGAAGCCGCCGGCGCAGATGATGAAGATGCGCTTGCGGCCGAAGCGGTTGGAGATCCATCCCACCGGCGCCGTCATGATCGCGGCGGCGACGATGTAGGAGGTCAGCACCCAGTTGATCTGGTCCTGCGAGGCCGACAGCGTGCCCTGCATATAGGGCAGCGCGACGTTGGCGATGGTGGTGTCCAGCGCCTGCATGATGGTCGCGGTCATGGCGCAGATCGTCACCATGTTCCGGCGCAGGCCGGGGACCATCAGATGGGCATTGGGGCCGGACATCAGCTTAGTCCTTGTCCTGGTCTCTATCCTGGCTTGCTGTCGCCGACAGGCCGAGCAGGCCGGCGAGCGAGCGCTGATGGCCGGTGTCGATGCTGGCATAGACGCTCATGCCGGCCTTCAGCTTCTTCACGTATGTGTCGCTCTCGTCGAAATAGATCCTGATCGGCACGCGCTGCACCACCTTGACGAAATTGCCGGTGGCGTTTTGCGGCGGCAGGATCGCGAATTGTGCGCCGGTGCCGGGCGACAGCGAGCCGATCTTGCCCTTGAAGAGGTGGTTCGGGAACGCGTCGACCTCGAGAGTGACCGCCTGGCCTTCGGTGACATAGGTGAGGTCGCTCTCCTTCGGATTGGCATCGACCCAGGGATGGGCGATGTCGACGATGGAGAACACCGCGGTGCCGGCGGCGACATAGCGGCCGAGCTGGATCTGCTCGACCTGGGTCGCGATGCCGCCCATCGAGGCGCGCACCACGGTATGGTCGAGATTGCGTTCGGCGTTCTCGAGCTTGGACTTGGCTTGCGCGTAAGGCGGGAACTTCTCCAGCGGCAGGTCGGTGTCGCCGAGCAGCTGGGTCTTGGCGGTCGAGATCTGCTGCTTGACGTATTGTGCGATCGAGCCCGAGGTCACCAGCGCGTTCGAGGCGTTGTCGAGATCGAGCTGCGAGCCGAAACTGTTCTTCACCAGCGCCTGCTTGCGCTCTACGTCACGCTGCTTCAGGTCGACGCCCTTCTGGGCGAGATCGAGCATGTCGCCGTAGATCTTGATGTTGGCGCGCAAATTGTCATAGGTCGTCTGGGCCTGCATCAGCTGCGCCTTGGCCTCATCCACCGCGAGGCGGAACGGCACCGGGTCGATCTCGAACAGCTCGTCGCCCTGCTTGACAAGCTGGCCTTCCTTCACGACGACCTTCTGGATCTTGCCGGAGATATCAGGCGTCACCAGCACCTTCTGCGCGCCGACATAGGCATCGTCGGTGCCGACATAGCGGCCGCCATTGAGATAGAAGGCGAGGCCGGCGATCACGGCCACGATCGGCAGCACCACCATCAGCAGGAAGCGGCGATAGCGGCGCAGGCCGGCGACGAAGCGGCGGCGCGGATCGGTGCCGGCCTTCTTGGTCGGCTTGCCGCTGTCGATCTTCTGCTCGGGCTGGAATTTGAGAACCTGATCAGCCATAGCGTTGCTCCTTACGTGCTTGTTCCGCGCCAGACGTCTGGATCGCGGTTCGCACGTTTTCCTTGATGGTTTCGAGTTGGGTGAGGAGACGGTGGGCGTCGGACGGGCTGATGCCGTCAAGCGCGTTCGCGGTCAGCTCGGATTTGAGCCCGCTCATCTTGCCCAGCAGCGCACGGCCCGCCTTCTTCAGATAGAGGCGCTTGACGCGGCGGTCGGTGGCGTCGCTGCGGCGCTCGATCCAGTCGTTGTCGCAGAGCTTGTCGATCAGCCGCGTCAGCGTGATCGGCTGCATCTCCAGCAGCTCGGCGAGCTCCGATTGCTTCATGCCCTCGCTGCGCTCGACCTTGGCCAGCACGGCCCATTGTGCGCGGGTGATGCCGAAGCGCGAGGCCTCCTTGTCGGCATAGACGCGCAAGAGCCGGTACAGCTCGCCGAGCGTGAAGAGGAAATTCTGGTCGACAGACGACCCGCGGATCATAAGCTTGGTCTCCAATAAGCTTGCAATATAATAAGCAAGCTTATGATTATTTCATGCCGGGTTCAACGGGAAGCTGTCCTGCCGCAAAAGCATGGCTGACCGCCGCGGCGCCGGTCATGCTTTGGGTTCCCCGGCCGAAATGCTAGAAGGCGGGCCGAATGACCCTCGCAAAGCCGGCCTTTCCGACGCCCGACCATGATCACGGACGCTGCACCGCGGACGCGCTGGCGCATGCGGAAGCGGTTTGCGAGCAGCGCGCGCAGAAATTCACGCCGATTCGCCGCCAGGTGCTGGGGGCCTTGCTCTCCAGCCATCGCCCACTCGGTGCTTATGAAGTGATCGACGAGCTCGCCAAATCGATGCCGCGGCCGGCGCCGATCACGGTCTACCGTGCTCTCGATTTCCTGATGGCGAACCGCCTCGTACACCGCATCGAAAGCCGCAACGCCTATCTCGCCTGCGCCGCCCACGACCATGACGCGACCTCGGCGGTGGCGTTCCTGATCTGCGAGCGCTGTGGCCTCGTCGGCGAGATCCCGTCAGGATCTTTCGCCGGGGAACTCAACGCCGCGGCGCGCAGCTCAGGCTTCGCACCAAAACTGTCCGTGGTGGAGATCACAGGCGTCTGCACCCATTGTCAGAAGAATTCTTAGGGAGATGGAAGCAACTCGAGCAAAAGCGGTGGTGCCCACCTCTCCCCGCTGGGGAGAGGTAAAGAACCCGCCATCTGATTAATCAAGCAACACGGCGCAAAGCCGGACCTCAGGAAGAAATGTCCGCAACCGAAGCCATCCCGTCCGCCGGCCGCCCGCTCAGTGCCGGAGCCATCGCCCTGATGCTGATGCTGTGCCTGACCTGGGGCTTCAACCAGATCGCGGTGAAGCTCGTCATCCCCGACATCCCGCCGATGTTGCAGGCGACCATCCGCTCGATGGGCGCGCTGCCGGTGCTTTTCATCATCGGCAGCTTGCGCGGGGCAAAGTTCTTCGAGCGCGACGGTACGCTCGCCGCAGGCCTGTTTGCCGGCTTGATGTTCGGCGTCGAATTCGTGCTGATCTATGAAGGTCTGCGCTTCACGCCGGCCTCGCGCGCGGTCGTGTTCCTCTACACCGCGCCGTTCTTCGTCGCGCTCGGTTCCTATCAGGTGCTGGGGGAGCGGCTGATGGGCTCGCAATGGCTGGGGCTGGCCTTGAGCTTTGCCGGCGTCGCGCTTGCGATCGGCGTGCCGCAGCCGGATGTCGATGCCAAAGTGCTGCTCGGCGATCTCATGATCGTCGGCGGCGGCGCGCTCTGGGCCGCGACCACGCTGGTCGCCAAGGCGACACGGCTGCGCTTTGCTCCGCCGGAGAAGGCGCTGGGCTACCAGGTCGCGATGTCGATCCCGATCCTGGGGCTCGCCGCCTATCTGTTCGGGGAGACCATCCCTCATACCCCGCGCCCGCTCTCGATCGGGCTGATGGTGTTCCAGACGGTCTGGGTGGTGGGAACGACGTTCACGCTTTGGTTCGCGCTGGTGAAGACCTATTCGGCCAGCAAATTGTCGGCTTTTACCTTCATCACCCCTTTGTTTGGCGTGGTGGCTAGCTATTTCATCATGCACGACACCCTAAGTCTGGCCTTTGGGGCGGCAGCCGTCCTTGTAATTGCTGGACTTTTTCTGGTTAACCGTCCGAGCCGAGAGGCCGCGGCGCCAGCTGATGCATTGCTGAACGTCACCAAAACCTGATATTTGGACCCCATGAACAAGCTCGAAAACACCATCGATTCCGACATCGCCGGCCCCGCGCCCCGGCACAAGACCACCCAGGTGAAGGTGGGCAACGTCGCTGTGGGCGGCGGCGCGCCGATCGTCGTGCAGTCGATGACCAACACCGACACCGCCGATATCGACGGCACCATCGCCCAGGTCGCAGCGCTCGCGCGCGCCGGCTCCGAAATGGTCCGCATCACCGTGGATCGCGAGGAGGCCGCTGCGGCTGTCCCGCACATCCGCGACGGCCTCGCCAAGCGCGGCATCACCACGCCCTTGATCGGCGACTTCCATTATATCGGCCACAAGCTGCTGGCGGCCTATCCGGCCTGCGCCGAGGCGCTGGCGAAATACCGCATCAATCCCGGCAATGTCGGCTTCAAGGATAAGCGCGACACCCAGTTCGCCGACATCATCGAGATCGCGAACAAGAACAACAAGCCGGTGCGCATCGGCGCCAATTGGGGCTCGCTCGACCAGGAGCTCTTGACCAAGCTGATGGACGAGAACGCCGCCTCCGCCAATCCGCGCGACGTGCGCGCGGTGACGCGCGAGGCGATGGTGCAGTCGGCGCTGCTCTCGGCCGCGCGCGCCGAAGAGCTCGGCATGCCCAAGGACCGCATCATCCTCTCAGCCAAGGTCTCGGCGGTGCAGGACCTCATCGCGGTCTATCAAGATCTCGCCGCGCGTTCCGACTACGCGATCCATCTCGGCCTGACCGAGGCAGGCATGGGCTCGAAGGGCATCGTGGCCTCGTCCGCCGCGCTCGGCATCCTGTTGCAGCAGGGCATCGGCGACACCATCCGCATCTCGCTTACGCCGGAGCCCGGCGGCGACCGCACCCGCGAGGTGCAGGTCGGCCAGGAGCTGCTGCAGACCATGGGCTTCCGTACCTTCGTGCCGCTGGTGGCCGCGTGCCCCGGCTGCGGCCGCACCACCTCGACCACGTTCCAGGAGCTGGCACGCTCGATCCAGGATTTCATCCGCGACGAGATGCCGACCTGGAAGACCAAATATCCCGGCGTCGAGGAGCTCAACGTCGCGGTGATGGGCTGCATCGTCAACGGCCCCGGCGAATCCAAGCACGCCAATATCGGCATCTCCCTGCCCGGCACCGGCGAAGCGCCGGCCGCGCCCGTCTTCGTCGACGGCAAGAAGTTCCGCACGCTGCGTGGCCCCACCATCTCCGCCGATTTCAAGGCGCTGGTGATCGACTACATCGACCAGCGCTACGGCCAGGGCGCCAAGGTGCCGGAGACGGCGGCGGAGTAGGCGTCTTTCAATTATCGAAGCGTAGGGCGGGTTAGCGTAGCGTAACCCGCCTTATTTTTTGCGCGCGCGAAGTGGCGGGTTACGCTTCGCTAACCCGCCCTACATTGCTACGATGCTTCCCAATCAAGATGATCGGGAGCAACACCCATGAGCTCACTCGCCGGCAAGCAAGGCCCGCGCTATCGCCACGCGGCTGACGATGGCGCGCCCTACGAAACCATCGCGGTCGAAAAGCTCACCCCCATCATCGGTGCGGAAATCTCCGGCGTCGACATCGGCAAGCTGGTCGAGGGCGATGCGCGCTCTATCAGGCAGATGGACGAGATCCACCGCGCGCTGGCCGAAAACCTCGTGATCTTCTTCCGCGACCAGCACATCACGCCGAAGCAGCACCTCGCCTTCGGCCGCAAGTTCGGCGAGCTGCATTTTCATCCCGCAGCTCCTCACGAGGATGAAGACCCGGCCTTGATGAAGATCTACGCCGACAAGAACTCGCCCCGCGCCAATGGCGAGGGCTGGCATTCCGACGTCTCCTGCGATCTCGAGCCGCCGATGGGCTCGATCCTCTACATCAAGCAGTGCCCGCCGCGCGGCGGCGATACGCTGTTCGCCAACATGTACGCCGCCTATGAGGCGCTGTCGGATCGGATGAAAGCCTATCTCGACGGCCTCACCGCGCTGCACGACGGCGAGCCGATCTATCGCGGCCTTTATGCGAACTATGGCGTCGCCGACCGCCCGTCCTATCCGCACGCCGAGCATCCGGTGGTGCGCACCCATCCGGTCACGGGCAGGAAGGCGCTCTATGTCAACAGAGGCTTCACCCGCCACATCAACGGCATCCCGCGCGACGAGAGCGACGCGATACTCGCCTATCTCTACCAGCACGCCGAGAACCCGCTGTTCCAGTGCCGCTTCCGCTGGACCGAGAACGCCATCGCGTTCTGGGACAACCGCTGCACCCAGCATCGCGCGATGTGGGACTACTGGCCGCACACGCGCTCGGGCACGCGCGTCACGGTGAAGGGAGAACGGCCGGTGTGACGATATCGTGGCGCATCACCGCCGCTCTTGCTGTTGCGCTGATCCCGCTCTTGGCTTTGCCGGCTGAGCATGGCGAGGCGGCACCGGGGCGCAAGGTCGCGCGCGCGAAGCCCAAGCCTCTGCCCGCTCCGGAAACATGCGATCCGCACAAATTCCGGATCATTCTCGATGTCGGACACACCTCCGAATCGCAAGGCGCTACCAGCGCGCGCAACGATGTCGAATTCGGCTTCAACCTGCAGCTGGCGAAGCTGATCGGCGAGAGATTGAAGTCGGCAAGCTTCGCCGCAACCCGCGTGCTGGTGACCGACGGCAAGGCGAAAGCGAGCCTGCTCAAGCGCGTCGGAACCGCCAATGCTGCGCATGCGGATTTCCTCCTGTCGATTCATCATGATTCCGTGCCCGACAAGATGCTCGAAGAGTGGGAATTCGACGGCGCCAAGAGCTATTTCAGCGATCGCTTCAGCGGTCATTCGCTGTTCGTGTCGGAGCGCAACCCGCATTTCTCCGCCAGCCTCGCCTTCGCCAAGCTGCTGGGCCGGGAGCTGAAGGACAAAGGCCTGCAATACGCCACCCAATACTCCCTGCCGCTGATGGGGCGCTACCGGCATCCGTTGCTGGACAAGGATGTCGGCGTCTACCGCTATGACGGCCTCGTCGTGCTCTCGCAGACCCGAAGCGCCGCGGTGCTGCTGGAAGCCGGCTCCATCATCAACCGCGACGAGGAGATGGCGATGAACTCGCCGGAGCGACGGGAGCTGATTGCGGCGGCTGTGACGCGGGCGATGCGGTCGTATTGCGAGAAGCGGTAGCTGGCCAATATCCTACAGCGGCGCCCCGCGATATTCCCGGTTCGCCAGGCTCGCCTCCTCCAGATCCAGATCGCGTTCGATCCTGCGCCGCGTCTCGTCGGTGATCTGCCCGTCGCGCAGGAGATCATGGATGAACTTGCGCTCGGCCTCGATCAGCTCGCGGGTCAGCGCGGTGCCGGCGGCCGAGACGTCATGATGGGCGGGATCGAGCGAGTCAGGCAGCTGGTTGACGCGGATCTCGTGGCGGGCGCGCAAGAGCCGCATCACCTCGTCCGACACCTCTTTCTGCTCGGTCAGCGCATCCAGCGATTTCAGCGCCGCGTCGAGCGCCTGGCGCCGCGCCGAGATCTCGGCCTCGTGCTCGGCGGCATGCTCGATGCGGCCGGCTTGCGCGATGCCGAGCCAGCGCACCACCGGCGGCAGTGTCAGGCCGACGCCGATCAGCGTGATGAAGATGACGCCGAAGGCGACGAACAGGATCAGGTCGCGATAGGGGAAGGCGTTGCCGTCAGGCAGCGTGAACGGCAGCGCCAGCGCGGCGGCCAGCGACACGGCGCCGCGCACGCCGGTGAAGGCGAGCGCGAACGGCCATTGCCAGGGCGGCGACGGATCGCGTTTGCGCAGCGACTTGCTCAATATTCGCGGCAGATAGGTCGCGGGATAGAGCCAGGCAAAGCGCGCCAGAACGATCACGAGCATGACCACCGCCGTCGCGATCATGATGTCGTCGAGCGGGAATGCCTTCGACTTCTCATAGAGCGCGCGCATCTGGAAGCCGGTGAGCAGGAACAGCAGGCCCTCGATCAGGTAGATGATGAGATCCCAGAAGAAGATGCCCTGCAGGCGCGTCGATGCCGAAATCAGCAGCGGTCCGTTCCAGCTGACATAAAGGCCGCAGGCGACGGTGGCGATCACGCCGGAGCCGCCGACATGCTCCGGCAGCCAATAGGAGACATAGGGCGTGATCAGCGACAGCGTCAGCTCGACCTGCGGATCGCAAGACCATTTGCGAAAGCGCAGCGACAGCCAGCCGACACCGATGCCGAACGCGATCTCGCCGGCGACGATCAGGACAAATTCGCCCGCCGCCATCGGCAGCGAGAAATGCCCGACCATGATCGCGGCGAGCGCGAAGCGGTAGAGGATCAGCGCAGTGGCGTCGTTGGCGAGCCCTTCGCCCTCGAGGATGACAAGCAGCCGGCGCGGCATGTTGAGCCGGCGGGCGATCGCGAGCGGCGCCACCACATCGGGCGGCGCAACGATGGCCCCGAGCAGGAAGCCGATGCTCCAGGGCAGGCCGATCACGTAATGGGTGGCGGCCGCAACAAGCGCCGCCGTGAAGATCACGGCGCCGACCGCAAGCAGCACGATGGGGCGCAGATTGTTCCTGAACTCGCGCCAGCTCATGGCGACGCTCGCCGAATAGATCAGCGGCGGCAGCACCATCAGCAGCACCAGCTCCGGCGGCAGCTCGACCGGCGGCATGCCCGGCACGAAAGCCAGGCCGACGCCCGAGAGCATCAAGAGGATGGCCGGCGCCAGGTTGAAGCGCCGGGCCACCAGCGCGGTGCCGGCCAGCACCGCGAGCAGGATCAGGAAGGTCTGGAATTTCGCCGCGATCATGACCTGTCTTGGCCCGGAAGCGGCCAAGAGGTCAATGTGGAGAGGTCAAGGTGTGGTGGCTTACGCCAATCGTTCAGGCACCATAAGCCCGATGCTGGACGAGCAGGGAGCAACGATCGAGCAGCATGGGGATCTTTGGGGGGAAGTGGGAGAGAGTGAACGAACGCGCCACACGCGCCGTCATTGCGAGCGAAGCGAAGCAATCCAGAATCGATCCGCGGAAGAGATTCTGGATTGCTTCGTCGCAAGGGCTCCTCGCAATGAGGTGTGGCGAGAGTTCGGCTCGCAATGACGGAGAAATGCAGGACGAGCGTGCCCGATTTCAGGCCGCGGACCCTCACTCCCTCAGATCGTACCGATACGATTTCGACACGATCTGCCAGCCGTCGGCCAGCTTCATCGCCACCAGATAGTCCGTGAAGAAGCGTGGCGGCAGCTGGCATTTGACCTTGATGAAGGCGGTCTTGTCGTCCGAGCGGTCGATGGTGATGATGAAGTCCTCGCGCGGCTTGCCTTCCGCCTTGGCGGAGGGGCGCTTGCGCACCCAGGCGAGCCAGTCAGGCACGGTCAGGATCTTCAGCTCGCCCTTGTCCACCCAGCGCAGATCGGCTGAGGGGTGGAAGACCTCGCCGAGCTTGTCGGCATCTCCCTCGTAAAGCCCGTCAAAATAGGTTTGCACGACGGCTTCGACGCTCGACCGATTTTGGCTCATGGGTCGTCCCCTTTGAATGATGGCTTGACGGGAACTTAGTCGTACGGATCAAATTGCGCTATGGCTGTCTTCCGCCATTTGCGCGAGGGCATCATCATGACGGGCTCGCGACATCAGAACGCTCCGATCCTTGCCGGCGAATGCTATTGCCGCGCGGTCCGCTACGAAGTGGCGGACGCGTTCTCCTATGCGCTGAATTGTCACTGCTCGAACTGCCGCCGCACCACCGGTTCCGCCTTCAAGCCGTTTGCCGGCATCGAATATGGCCAGCTTCGTCTGGTCAGGGGCGAGGACAGCAAGGTGATCTACGGCGACGACATCACCCATGACGCACACTGTGCCCGCTGCGGCTCGCTGCTTTATTCCCGCGTCCGCGAAGGCAAATGGGCCCATGTCGCTATGGGAACCCTGGTCGATACCCCCACGATCCGTCCCACTGCGCATATTTTCGTGGGTTCCAAGGCGCCGTGGCACGAGATCACGGACAATCTGCCGCAATATCGGGGGCACGTCGGGGATGGCTAGAGCGTTTTCGAGCGAAATGGATACCGGTTCGCGTCAAGAAAACGCGTCAAAACTACATCCTAGAGCCCCGTTCCGATTCATCGGAACGGGGCTCTGGCGAAAACCGGCCGAGGCGGCAGGCGGCGAACCGCCAACGCACTGGCGCGACTAACAAAAGGGGCTCCTTAGCCGGTTGCTCGCGCCGTCTTGGTGACCTCCATCACAAGCGCAGGCGGCGGATCTTGCTAAGGCTGTCCCCGAGGGTGTGAACTGCCCCCAAATTTTGGAAGTGGTCATGCGCAATTTGTTCAGGCTTAGCCCATTGCTCCTCACCGTCGCGCTGCTGTTTGGCGCCGATCCCGCCTTTGCCGGAAAGCGCGTCGCGCTGGTGCTGGCCAACTCGGCCTATCAGAACGCGCCCTCGCTCGCCAATCCCGTCAATGACGGTGCGGTGATGGCGAAGACGCTGAAGGAGGCCGGCTTCGATGTCGTCGATTCCCGCCACGACCTGACCGCGCTCGATACCAGGCGTGTGCTGCGCGACTTCGCCGATGCGACCCGCGATGCCGACATCGCCCTGGTCTACTATGCCGGCCACGGCATCGAGGTCGACGGCTCCAACTATCTGATCCCTGTCGATGCCAAGCTCGAGCGCGACACCGACGTCTATGACGAGGCGCTCTCGCTGGATCGCGTGCTGGTCGCGGTCGAGCCGGCCAAGCAGCTTCGTCTGGTGATCCTCGATGCCTGCCGCGACAATCCGTTCGGCAGGACCATGAAGCGCACATTGGCCTCGCGCGGCATCGGCCGCGGTCTGGCCCAGGTCGAGCCGGCCAGCACCAACACGCTGATCGCCTATTCGGCCAAGGCCGGCTTCACCGCGCAGGATGGCGACGGCGCCAACAGCCCCTTCACCATCGCTTTGTCGAAGCATCTGACCACGCCCGGCCTCGACGTCCGCCGCGCCTTCGGCTTCGTGCGCGACGACGTGCTCAAGGCGACCGGCAACAAGCAGGAGCCGTTCGTCTACGGCTCGCTCGGCGGCGAGGATGTGCCGCTGGTGCCGGTCAAGGCCGCGCCGGCAGCAGCACCCGCGCCCGCGCTCAATCCGCAGGCCGATATGCGCCGCGACTATGAGCTTGCGCTCCAGGTCGGCAACAGGGCGGCATGGGAAGCCTTCCTGGCCCAGCACCCGGACGGCTTCTACGCCAACCTTGCCAAGCTTCAGATCGACAAGATCCAGGCCGAGCAGGTTCATGCCGCCGCCATCGAGAAGGCCAGGCAGGCCGAGGCCGAGCGCGACCGTCTCGCTGCGATTGGCGCGCAGACGGATGCGCAAGCCAGGGCGGCGGCCGAGGCGAAGGCGGCCGAGCAGGCCCAGCTTGCCGCGCAGAAAGCGAAGGAGCAGGCGCAGCAGCAGGCCGCCGCTGCCGAGCAGCAGCGGGTCAATCTCGCGGCGGCGCCGAGCACTGCGCCGGCCGGCACCGCAAGCCCTGCCGGGACCAACGTCGCCGCGCTGACGCCGACTGCAACGCCTGTTGATCTCAATCGCTCGGTTCAGACCGAGCTCGGTCGCGTCGGCTGTTTCTCGGGACAGGCTGACGGCGTCTGGAACACGTCCTCGCAGCGGTCGCTGTCGCAGTTCAATCGCTATGCCGGCACCAAGCTCGACGTGAAGGTGGCGAGCACGGATGCGCTCGACACGGTCAAGTCAAGGCAGTCACGCGTCTGCCCGCTGGTCTGCGATCACGGCTTCAAGGCCGATGGCGACGTCTGCACCAAGATCGTCTGCGACGAGGGCTATGTGCTGAATGACGACAATCGATGCGAGAAGCAGCGCGCCGCCAAGCCGGCCAAACCCGGAACTGACAAGCCAGCAACCGCCAAGCCCGCAACCTCCAAGCCCGCAACCGCCACGCGCGACGACAGCGATGACCGTGCCGCACGGCAGCGTCGTCAATCCGGCGGTGCGGCCGCTGGAGCTGCAGGCGTTGCTGCTGCTGGCGCCGGTCGCGCCTCGGGCGGTGGCGGCCAGATTTTCTGCAACGATCTGCTATGCCGTCCTGTCAAGCGCGGTTGTCATCTTGAGTATCGCGGCGGTGGCGGCCCTCACAACGATGCCAATTACGAAGTCTGCAACTGAGAGCGTCGCTTGCAATATCGTCCTGGCGAAGCCGGGACAATATTGCGGGGATCATGTCGCGATCGCGCTCGCCGCGATGTTCACCGTCAGCGCCAATAGCGCCGTGTTGTAGATGAACGATACGATGCCGTGTGCGGTGGCGGTGCGGCGGATGGTCCTGTCGGTGATGCCGACGTCGGAGACCTGCGCCGTCATGCCGATCACGAACGAGAAATAGACGAAGTCCCAATAGTCGGCGTGGTCTTCGGTGTCGCCGCTCGGAAACTGCAAGCCGCCCGGCGGGTGACGATAATAGTCATGGGCGTAATGCAGCGCGAAGGTCGTGTGCACGGCGGCCCAGGATAGCGCGATGGTGCTGATCGCAACGGTCAGTTCCATGGCGCCGCGGTGCGGCGTCCCGAGCTCATAGACGATCGCGGCAATGCTGGCGAACGCGCCGGTCGCCGTCACCAGCAGGATCACGAAACGGCCGTCGTCCTGCATCGCAGCCGCACGGCGGATGTGCTGGTGGTCGTTGCACAGCATCATCGTATAGACCAGCACGAGATAGACCGCGATCAGCGCATCCCAGCCGAACAGCAGCCGCGTCGCCAGCCGAAACGAACCGGGAATGAGCAGGCAGACGAGGATGCCGGCGGCAAGCGAGATGAAAGTCCGCGGCCGCGCATAGATCAGCCGCATCGGCCGCGACATCTGGCGGAAGCGGGCGAGTGCGGGATCTTCTTTTTCCATGCAGATCGTCCGGTAAATCGAGCGGCATCGCGGGTGCGCCCCCTCCCCCGCTTGCGGGGGAGGGCTGGGGAGAGGGTGTCTCCGCGATGGGACACTCCCCAAGAGGAGAGAACCCTCACCCGGATCGCTGTCGCGATCCGACCTCTCCCGCAAGCGGGAGAGGTGAGGAGCCCGGAGTTATCAGTTCTTCCGCTCGGCCACGAAGTGCGCGGCGGCTTGCAGGACGGCGGCGCGCTCGCCGAAGATCGAGATGGCGCTGTCGGCGCGGGCCAGCAGGTCGCGCACACGCTGCTTGGCACCGTCGATGCCGAGTTGGGTCACGAAGGTGGTCTTGCCGAGGGCGGCATCGGCGCCGGCGGGTTTGCCGAGGGCGGCCGCATCGCCTTCGACGTCGAGCAGGTCGTCGGCGATCTGGAAGGCTTCACCGAGCGCGCGGCCGTAATCGTCGAGCGCCTGATATTCCGCATTTGAGGCCTGACCGAGGATCGCGCCGGCGATGCAGCCATAGCGCAGCAGCGCACCGGTCTTCATCTGCTGAATGCGGGCAACATCAACAGGCTCATTGCCGCCGAAGCGGCCTTCGCCGGCCAGATCGAGAATCTGGCCGCCGACCATGCCGCCGATGCCGGCGCAGCGCGCCAGCGCGCGCGTCAGCAGCAGCCGTACATTGGCGTCGCGATGCACCTCATCGCGGGTGATGATGTCGAAAGCGATGGTCAAAAGGCCGTCGCCGGCAAGGATCGCGGTCGCATCGTCGGTCTGCTTGTGCAGGGTGGGGCGGCCGCGGCGCAGGTCCGAATTGTCCATCGCCGGCAGATCGTCATGGATCAGCGAATAGCAGTGGATGCATTCGAGCGCGGCGCCGACGAGCAGCGCGGCCTCGCGGGGAACACCGAACACGGCCGCACTCTCGACCACCAGGAACGGCCGCAGCCGCTTGCCGCCATTGAGGCTCGAATAGCGCATCGCGTCCATCAGCCGCTTGGGGCGGGCGATCTCATCGGGCAGGATGTCGTCCGACAGCAGACGCCCGAGCAAGGCCTCGGTGTCATCAGCGGTCTTGTCCAGACGTTTGGCGAAATCGGACGGGGACGTGCCGGTCATCAAGAAAGGCTCCAGAACTAAAATTCGGCGGGACAATCCTTTATGCGCCCGCCCCAGTCAATCGTTTGGAAGGCCTAAAAAGTGCTGGAAAAGGCCCGAATTATCACAGACTTAATGCCGCCATCCGTGGCCGCGTTTGATTTCGCGCCGGAAAGGTCGATTTGCGCATCGTCAAAATCCTGCTGGTAGCGCTCGCGATCGTGGCTCTCGTGCCCTATGTGGTCGCGCCGTTCTACCGCACCGGTCACCCGGTTTCGACCCTGATGGCCTGGCGCTCGCTGACGGGCGCGCCGATGCATCGGGAATGGATCGATCTCGCCGAGATGTCGCCTTACCTGCCGCGCTCGGTGGTGGCGGCCGAGGACGCCCATTTCTGCCGGCATCACGGCATCGACTGGGGCGCGCTGCGCGAGGCGATCAACGACGCGCAGGAGGACGGCACCGCGTTCCGCGGCGCCTCCACCATCACCCAGCAGGTGGCGAAAAACCTGTTCCTCTGGCAGGGGCGGGATTTCGTCCGCAAGGCGCTGGAATTTCCGCTGGCGCTCTGGATCGATCTCGTCCTGCCCAAGCAGCGGATCCTGGAAATCTACCTCAACATCGCCGAGCTTGGGCCCCGGGGCCAGTTCGGGGCGGAGGCCGGGAGCACCTATGCCTTCGGCAAGTCGGCCGCCAACCTGTCCCCCCGGGAGGCGGCCCTTCTGGCCGCGATCCTGCCGAATCCGGTCAAACGCAGCGCCAGGGTCCCGGGACCGGGGGTAAGGCGGCTGGCCGGGACCTATGTGGCAAGGGCGCAGGCCACCTCGCTTTTGACCTGCTGGCGGGAAAATCGCTGATTTCGGGGCCTTTTCGTACCGTTTTTCCGCTCCAGAACCCTAGCTTTACGGCCAGCCTTCCTCTATAAGCCCGGCCTTGATCGGCATTCAGCTCGCCTCGTATTGCGGGTGCTGAGCCGTCCCTGGCGGACGATGCCCGGATGAACACCAATCCCTAGAGGATATCGAAATGGCCGTTCCGAGACGTAAAACTTCGCCGTCGCGCCGTGGCATGCGCCGCTCGGCAGACGCCATCAAGAAGCCGACCTATGTGGAAGACAAGGACTCAGGCGAGCTCCGTCGTCCGCACCATCTCGACCTCAAGACCGGCATGTACAAGGGCCGTCAGGTCCTGAAGAAGAAAGAGTCCTGAGCTTAAGGACTCTTCTCCAGGCGGGCATTGCGCCCGCCTGATTGCCAACCCATGAGATATGACGGTGACGGCGGCGGAGCGAATGCTTCGCCGCTGCATTGTTCTGTCTGGACATCTTGATCGAGAAGGCGCTTTGCCGATGGTCGGTTTCCCGCTGCTTCTGATTCCGCTCGCGGTCTACAACATCATCGCCTTCCTGATGCCCAGCGTGTCCTTCTCGGACGTGCTGTTCAAGGTGCCGATGATCACGGGCGAGACCTGGCCGGTCACGCTGTCTGATCTGCTGCTGGCGCTCGGCGTGCTGCTGCTGCTGCTCGAAGTGGTCAAGGGCGCGCGGCCCGGCGCGAAATTCCTGATGGATCATCTGCTGTCGCTGATCATCTTCGGCGCGGCCGCGGCCGAATTCGTGATGTGGCCCAAATTCGGCAACTCGACCTATTTTCTTCTGGTGCTGCTTTCGATGGCCGATTTCCTCGGCGGCATCGCGCAACGCACCCGCCGCCGCATTGCCTATGTCGCCACGGAGACGGTGACAGTGCCGCGCAAGGCCAAGCGCCAGGCCGAGGCGCCGTCGCCGGCGTCAACCTTCGAGCCGAAGGTCGATCCCGTGCCTGCACCGCCAACTGAGCGGCCCGCGCCCTCGGCGCAATCGGTGGCCGAATCCGTCTTGATGGACCACCCCGCGCCGAAGCCGGGCATCGCACCGTCGCCGGAAATTCCCTCACCGCATTTGCAGCCAGGCAACGGCACGCCGTCCTCGCCTGACGAGCCGCGGTGAGCGAGAGAGCGCTACAGCTGTCACCGCCGTGAAGGTGTGCTCCCTCTCCCGCTTGCGGGAGAGGGTTGGGGAGAGGGTGTCTCCGCATTGGGACAATCCCCAAGAGGAAAGAACCCTCACCCGCCACGCTCTGCGAGCGTGCAAAAGACGAGGGTAAGCCTCGGCGTCCTTGAAGAACGGCCGCCAAAGGCGGCCTATGCTCTCCCGCAAGCGGGAGAGGCGGAGCGAGCGCGAGGCGACAGTTGTCCTGAAAGCAGCGCTACGCCACCTGCCGCGTCCGCGCCGCCACGCTTCCCAGCAGGCGCTTGCCGCCATAGGCCATGCGGGCGTCCTCGGACGAGCCGCGGCGCAGCCGGCTCGCCTGGGGCAGGTGCTCGGCATTGGCGATCAGCTGGGTGACGAAGCTCGGATCGGGGCGCGTCAGCGGCACCTTGCGGACCAGCTGTAAAACCGGTGCAAGCGGGACCAGCGCGGTACTCGCTTCCCGCGTCGTTTGTTCGATCTGATCCGCATTCACCATCGCAACACCGCTGATCCTGATGAACTGGCGCGTTTTGGGACGCTTGCGCCGGTGCATGTGATGGTCTCGCAAGGCCTATGCCGGCCGAGCCTATTCCGTTCCGCGCGGTTCGGGAACGTGGTTTCCAAATTGTTTATGAACTTTGCCTAGGGTCGGAGACGATTCTGGCCCTATTCTGTGCCGGCTCAGGACTCCCCGCTGTCCCGAAACGAGGCGCTTTTGACCCCAGCATTGCCGCAAGCCTCCGAAATCCTCGCCGCCCTCGGCGAGGCCCTGTTCGTCTGGGATCTCGCCAGCGACGCGATCGTCTGGGGCGAGCAGGCCGGCGCCATCTTCCCCGGCATTCCGGCCGAGCGGCTTGCCACCGGCGCCGAGTTCGCCAAGCTGATCGAGCCTGCGCAAGGCTTGCGGAGCGCCGCGCTGGCCCAGACCTCCGCCGTGCACGGCAACGACGGCACGCCCTACCGGGTCGAATATGGCGTGCGCATGAGCGCCTCCGATCCCGTGGTCTGGATCGAGGAGACCGGCCGCTGGTTTGCCGGCGCTGACGGTCGCCCCACGCGCGTGATCGGCTCTATCAGGATCAATAATGAACGGCATGCCCGCGACGAGGAATTGACCAGGCTTGCGCGGCTCGACCCGCTGACGGGCGAGCTCAACCGCTCGCACCTGATCGCGGCGCTGGCCGAAGCAATCGAGGAGACGAGCCGCTTCCGCTCCACCGCGGCCTTCATGCTGGTCGGCATCGACCATCTGGCCCGCGTCAACGACGCCTTCGGCTTCGACGTGGCCGATGCCGTGATCCTCGACGTCGCCAGGCGCATTCGCGCGCGCTTGCGCGGCGGCGACGTGCTCGGCCGCTTCTCGGGCAACAAGTTCGGCCTGATCCTGAAGAACTGCACCGTCGACGACATGAACGTCGCCGCCGAGCGCTTCCTCGCCGGTGTCCGCGACGAGGTGGTGCCGACCAAGTCGGGGCCGGTGTCTGTCACCGTCTCGATCGGCGCCGTCAGCCTGCCACGCTATGCCCGCAACACCGACGAGGCGATCAATCGCGCCCATGAGACGCTCGACGCCGCCAAGCGTCGCCGTGCCGGTGCGTTCGCGGCCTGGCGCCCGGATGCGACCCGTGATGCGCAGCGCCGCGTCAACATCCGCGTCACCGACGAGATCGTCACCGCGCTGAACGAGCGTCGCATCAGGCTCGCTTACGAGCCGGTGGTATCGGCCGCCACGCGCGAGGGCGCGTTCCACGAATGCCTGGTGCGGATGGACCAGGGCGACGGCCAGGTGCTGCTCGCACCCGACATCGTGCCGGTCGCCGAACGGCTCGGCCTGATCCGCCTGGTCGATCACCGCGTGCTCGAGCTCGTGGTCGCAGAGCTCGCGGCCGCACCCGATGTCAGGCTCAGCCTCAACATCTCGCCCGATACCACGATGGATCCCGACTGGTGGGCCGGAATCGAATCGCTGATGCGCGCCCATCCCGGCGTTGCCGAGCGGCTGATCGTGGAGATCACCGAGACGGTCGCGATCCAGGACATCGACGACGTCCGCGCCTTCGTCAGCCGGCTCAAGAATTTCGGCAGCCGCATCGCCATCGACGATTTCGGCGCCGGCTACACCTCGTTCCGAAACCTGCGCAAGCTCGGCGTGGACATCGTCAAGATCGACGGCGCCTTCGTGCAGAACATCATCCGTTCCGCCGACGACCGCGCCTTCGTCCAGACCCTGATCGACCTCGCCCGCCGCCTCGACATCAAGACCGTCGCCGAATGGGTGCAGGACGAGGAGGCCGCCACCATGCTGCGCGACTGGGGCTGCGACTACATCCAGGGCCGCCTGATCGGCCTCGCCTCAGCCGAGCGGCCGTGGTGTCAGCCGCCGAACGACGCGCTGCCGGCGGCCGGGTAGGTCTCGTAGGGTGGGTTAGTTGTGGAATTTCAACAGGTCGTCCATCGGCAGGCCGAGGCGGCTGATGGGCGGCTTGGCTTGCAGACTA
>NZ_LBIZ01000094.1:0-94133 GCF_028128665.1 Bradyrhizobium sp. CCBAU 45384 | reverse complement strand
GCCCATCGCGACATACTGCGCTGCCGCACGAACTTGGTCGCTATAGGGGCAAAGCGGACATTGCTTTCGTCGCATCAAATCGCCGGGCTTATGGGTACACGGCCTACATTCTCCCTATTCCCGTTCCTACGGGGCCGGGACGAGCTGCGCTCGCCCTGAGAGGGTGGGGCGAGGGGCTACTTCCGCAATCACCGTCAGAGATGGACCCGCGGAGAGTCCCCTCACCCGCAATCAGCGCTTTCAGCGCGCATTCCGGCCTCTCCCGCACGCGGGGAGAGGCGAAGAGTTCACCGATGCCCGATCGCCCGGATGGCGCCACGCAGCTCGGCGAGACCGCGGAGGCGGCCGATTGCGGTGTAGCCGGGATTGGTGCGCTTGGTGGCGGCGAGATCGTCCAGCATGCGATGGCCGTGATCGGGGCGGAATACGATGCGCTGGTCCGGCGAGCGCCGGGCGTTCTCCTTCAGGAGCGCCTTCAGCACCGCGATCATGTCGACGTCGCCGTCGAGATGATCGGACTCGTGGAAGGACAAGCCGTCGGCTTCGCGCCTGGTCGCGCGCAGATGGGCAAAGGCGATGCGCGGGCCGAAGCGTTCGGCCATGGCAGGCAGATCGTTCTCAGGGCGCACGCCGAGCGAGCCTGTGCACAGGCAGATGCCGTTCGCCTTTGAGGGCACGGCATCGAACAGCGCTTGGTAATCCTCTGCCGTGGAGGCGATGCGCGGCAGGCCGAACAGCGGCCGCGGCGGATCGTCCGGGTGCAGCGTCAGCGAGACGCCGAGCTGCTCGGCGACCGGCGCGACGCGCTCGAGAAACTCGACGAGATGCTGCCGCAGCATCTTTGGCGTGATATCGCGATAGGCATCCAGCTTGTCGCGAAATTGCGGGATGGTCAGCGGCTCGGTGGTCGAGCCCGGCAGCGCGCTGGCGATCGCCATGATGAGATAGTCGATGTCGGCCTGGCTCATCTTGTCGAACCGCGCCTTTGCGCGCGCCTGCTGTTCGGGCGAATATTCCCGCAGTGCTGCCGGGCGCTGCAGGATATGCAGTTCGAACGCCGCAAACCGGTCCTGATCGAAGCGCAGGGCGCGGGCGCCGTTCGGCAGCTCCCATTCGAGATCGGTACGGCACCAGTCGACCACGGGCATGAAATTGTAGCAGATGATCTTGATGCCAGAGGCGGCCACCGCCTCCAGGCTCGCGATCCAGGCGTCGATGGATTTGGTCGCCTTAGCCCCGAGCCGCTTGACGTCATCGGGAATCGGGATCGATTCCACCACCGACCAGGTCAATGGCGAGCGGCCGGGCTGGCCGTCCTCGATGAAGCTCTTGCGCTCCTCGACCGCCCGGCGCGTCCAGGCCTCGCCGATCGGCACCTGATGCAACGCCGATACGATATCGCTTGCGCCGGCCTGCCTGACATCGTCCAGCGACACTGGATCGTTGGGCCCATACCAGCGCCATCCCTCGCGCATCATCGAAATTCTCCTAAAGCGTTCTCGAGCGAAGTGGCTACCGGTTCGCGTAAAAAAAACGCGTCAAAACAAGAGTCAATTGGCGGTCAGCACGACCTTGACGCTCTGCGAACGGTCGAGCGCCAGCCGCAGCGCGTCGGGCGCGGTCGACAGTGGTCGCTCGGCGGTGACCAGCGCCAGCACGTCGACGCTGCCCGCGCCGATCAGTTCCACCGCGGTCATGAATTCCAGCCCGAAGCGGAACGAGCCGCGCAGGTCGATCTCCTTGGCCATCACCGCATTCGACGGCGTCGGGATCTGGCCGCCCGGCAGATTGCCGATCTGCACCACCACGCCACCGCGCCTGACGATGCCGATGGCACTGGCAAGGCCCGCGGCAGTGCCCGAGACTTCGAAGGCGACGTCATAGGGACGCGACGCGGCCTGCGCCTTGAGGCCCTCTTCGCCGCCCGAGACGTTCTCGACATGGGACGCACCGAGCTTGGTCGCGAAGGCCAGCGGCGCCGGCGCGATGTCGGCCACCGTGATATCGGCCATGCCGGCGCGGCGCGCGGCCAGCATGGTGAGAAGTCCGATCGGGCCGGCGCCAAAGATGATGCCGCGCTTGCCCTGGATGTTGCCGGCGCGCGCGACGGCATGCAGGCAGACCGCCAGCGGCTCGGCGAGCGCTGCGGCCTGATAGGAGACGTGGTCGGGGATCTTCACGCACTGCGCCGGGACGGCGTCGAAATAGTTGGCAAAGCCGCCCTGCATGTGCGGCGTCTTCGAGGCCGAACCCATGAAGTAGATATTTTCGCAGAGGTTCTGCCGCCCCTCGCGGCAGGCGACGCAGTGACCGCACCAGCGCGACGGATTGACGGCAACGCGGTCGCCGACCTTCAGGTTCGCAGGCATACCCGCGATCTCCACAACCTCGCCCGAGATCTCGTGACCGAGCACCAGCGGCGACTTCACCACGAAATCGCCGGTGCGGGCATGGCGGAAGTAATGCATGTCAGAGCCGCAGATGCCGCCGGCGCCGAAGCGGATGCGCACCATTCCGTCAGCGAGCTTGTCGAGCGGATGCTCGATCATGCGCAGATCTTCGGGTCCGAACAGGGTTGCGGCGAGAGCGGTCGAGGTCATCGGTAAAATCCCATTGTGTCTGCAGCTTCGTTCACCCGCCCTAACAACGAGACGAGCGGTCCAATCTCATCGTCGCCCCGCGCTGCCGCCTTTGGCTTGCACGCCAGAGGATCGTTTTGGCTTCGCCGGCTGATCTCCGGATCGCGCCGTCCGCTTCCGCGCCCCCGGCGCGCCTGCTGATGTCTCGGCGCCAAAGCTCTGCGCAAAGCGCTCCTGCGAATGCGCGAGGTGATCGCGCATGGCGTCGTGAGCCGACATTGGCCGGCGCGCCGCGATGGCGTCGCGCACGGCGCGATGCTCGCTCAGCGCGGCGAGCCAGGTGCCGGGGTTTTCGAAATAATGCGCAAGCTGCGTGAAATAGGGATTGAGGCGCTGGTCGAACAGCTCGCCGACGACGCGCACCAGCACGGCGTTGCCGAGGCATCCGGCGATCGCGATGTGGAAGGCGCGGTCATGGACCATCGAAGCTTCGCTGGGATGCTCGACCTCAGCCATCGCGACAAGGGCCGCGTCGATGCGCGCGACATCGTCGCTGGTCGCCACGCGGGCGGCCTGCTCCGCGATGGCGCTTTCCAGGAATTCACGGGCGCGCAGCAGCTCGAACGGCCCCTCGAGGACGGCCGAGGACACCGGCGCAGCGTCGACGGGCTCTGTTACATAGATGCCGGAGCCGACGCGAATGCGAACGCGTCCCTCCACTTCGAGGGCGATCAGGGCTTCGCGCACCGTCGGCCGCGAAATCTTGAGCTGCTCGGCGAGCTCGCGCTCGGTCGGCAAGCGGCTGCCGACGGCGTACTCGCCGCTGTCGATCAGGCTTCGCAATTGATCGGCGACCTGGCGATAAAGCCGTCTCGCCTCCACAGCTTCCAGCGGCACGCCGGCCTCCCCGAACGGTCTCGCCGGATGGATTGCTGCCGGCGGCCACGTCCACTTTGGATAATTGGCCTTACCAATTGACCCGATACGGCCGCCATGTCAAGCAACGGGCTAAACCCAGGGAGACGACCATGCGGCTTGGTCACGCCCATCTCGACCTGTTGCCAGCGGCCATCCGCCGCCCGGCCTATGACCGTTCCCTGATCACGCCAGGCATCGTGCATCTCGGTCTCGGCGCGTTTCATCGTGCGCATCAGGCTGTCGCCATCGACGATTGCCTGGCCGCAGGCCCCACATCCTGGGGCATCGTCGGCGCGAGCCTGCGCAGCCCCGATACGCGCGATGCTCTCGCCCCGCAGGATCATCTCTACACGGTCGCCGTGCGCTCCGCCGAGGGCACCGAGCATCGTGTCATCGGGGCATTGCTGGACAGCGTCGTCGCGCGCGAGAAGCCGGCTGCGCTGGTCGAACGGATGGCTGATCCCGCCATTCGCATCGTCTCGCTGACGGTGACCGAAAAGGGCTATTGCCACACGCCGCAGTCAGGCGATCTTGACGAGCGACACCCCGATGTCGTGCACGACCTCAACGATATCGACGCGCCGCGCTCGGCGCCGGGCTTCATCGTGGCGGCGCTGGCGCGGCGGCGGGCGCTGGGGATTGCGCCCTTCACCGTGCTGTGCTGCGACAATCTCGCCGCCAACGGTCACACCGTGCAGCGGATCGTGACGCAATTCGCCGCGCTCCGCTCAGAGGAGCTTGGCAAGTGGATCGCCGCTAACGCCACTTTCCCCTGCACCATGGTCGACCGCATCGTGCCCGAAACCACCCGTGCCGATCGTGATGGGGTCGCAGCAGTGCTCGGAATGCGTGACGCCTGGCCTGTGATGACAGAGCCGTTCACGCAATGGGTGGTCGAGGATCGCTTTGCCTCGGGAAGGCCCGATCTCGCCGCGGCAGGTGTCGAGCTTGTCGGCGACGTCAAGCCGTTCGAGCTGATGAAGCTGCGGCTGCTCAATGCCAGCCATTCAGCGCTCGCCTATCTCGGCTACCTCGCCGGGTACGAGACCATCGCCGACACCATGCAGGATCCGCATTTCGCGCGCCTCGCCGCATGGGTGATGGAAGAGGCCGCGGTGACGTTGACGATGCCCGAAGGCACCGATCTTGCCGCCTATCGCGCCTCCCTGCTCCAGCGTTTTGCCAATCCGGCGTTGCATCACCGCACCTGGCAGATCGCGATGGACGGCTCGCAAAAACTGCCGCAGCGCCTGCTCGGGACGATGCAGGATCGTCTCGCCATGAACCTGCCGATCGCGACCCATGCGCTCGCGGTGGCTGGCTGGATGCGCTACGTCACCGCATCTGACGAGCAGGGCCGCGCCATCGACGTGCGCGATCCCTTCGCGGCCGAGCTGGCGGCGCTCGCGCGCGAGGCCGGTCCCGTCGCGGAACGGCTTGCGCCTGCATTGCTCGGCGTCACGAAGGTGTTCGGGCCGCTTGGCGCCGAGCCGCGGCTGCGCGAGGCGGTGACCGTAGCGCTTGGGCGCCTCTACGCGGAAGGTGCGCGGCGCGCGGTAGAGATGCTCGTTTCGGCATGACCAGAAACTGGGCAGCGATGCTGCACTGCGTTCAAAGTCGGACTGAAGTCGCGCTTGATTTTTGCCTTCCATTGCCCCACCCGAGAGAGATGGCAAAGGACAGCAAGGTCATCGCCGCGAACGCGGCTTTTTACGCCGCCTTTTCGACGGGCGATTTTGACAGCATGAAGCGGATGTGGGCGGACGACGACGCCATCTCCTGCATTCATCCCGGCTGGCCCGCGATCGTCGGCCATGCCACTGTCATCGGCAGCTGGCGCGACATCCTGCAAAATCCTGAGAGGCCGCAGATCGTCTGCGCCGAACCGCAGGCGATCGTCGACGGCGACAGCGCCCGCGTGCTCTGCATCGAGATCGTCGACGGAACCGCGCTGGCTGCCGCCAACCATTTTCGCCGCGTCGGCGACGACTGGCGCATGGTGCATCACCAGTCGAGCCCGATCGCACAGATTGTCGAGCAGGCCGAGGACGATAGGGCGAGCCACCGGGTGCACTGAGGGCAACCCTCACGCCGGCGTGATGTACTATGCATGGGGTTGTTTTGCGGTTTTGATCTCTTATGAGCGAGGACGCGCCGGCTCGCGCGAACGGAACTCGGACCCGGCACGGGAAGACGCATGCGGCTCTTCATTCTTGGCCTCGGCTATAGCGCCCGGCATTTCGTCCGCAGGTTCGGCGGCAGCTTCTCGCATGTCGCCGGCACCGTGCGCGATCCCACCACGCGGGACGATCTCGCCGGCGTCGAGCTGCATGCCTTTTCCGGCAGCCGCCCGGCTGATGCGACCGTCAATCGCATCCGCGATGCCGATGTTCTCCTGATCTCGATCCCGCCTGATGGCAGCGGCGATCCCGCGCTCGCAGCGCTCGGCGACGTGCTCGCAACAGGCCGCCGCAAGGTCGTCTATCTCTCCACCATCGGCGTCTATGGCGATCATGCCGGCGGATGGGTCGACGAGAGCACGCCGCCGCAGTCTTCCCTGGATCGCGCCCGGCTGCGCGTCGCCGCGGAGCAGGCTTGGACCGAGACGGCGCACGGCGATGTTGCGATCCTGCGCCTTGCCGGCATCTACGGTCCCGGCCGCAACGCGCTGGTGACGCTGCGTGGCGGCACCGCCCGCCGCATCATCAAGCCCGGCCAGGTTTTCAACCGCATCCATGTCGACGACATCGCGAGCGCCATCATGGCCGCGATCACCCACGACAGCGGCGGCACCTGGAACGTCTGCGACGACGAGCCCGCACCGCCGCAAGACGTGATCACCTACGCCGCACAGCTGATGGGCATCGCGCCGCCGGCCGAAGAAGCGTTTGCGACCGCCGAGATGTCGGCGATGGCGCGCAGCTTCTATGCCAGCAGCGCCCGCGTCTCCAATGCGAAATTGAAGCGCGAGCTCGACCTCACGCTGGCCTATCCGACCTATCGGCACGGCCTCGATGCGCTGTGGCGCGGGCTCAGCTCAGAACGCCATATTTCTTGAACCAGGCTTGCGCCTGTGCCCAGGCGTCGTCCGCCGCTTCCTTGCGATAGCTGCCGCGAAAGTCGGCATGGAAGCCATGCGGCGCGTTCCGGATAGATCAAGCTGCAGTCCCTGATCTGATGATGTGACTGATTTAACCGTGTAGCCGCGTTGCGTCGCAACATCCATTAACCGAAAAAAGGGTTCTCCCGCCTTCCGCTGCGCCATCACGCGTTGCCGATCATGCGTGGCTTCGCGCAACTCGAAACGGTTTGCCGCAACAAACAGGCTCCATCGTGGCCGCATTGACACATCATGTTGCCCAAGCACTGCATAGCGTCCGACATTTGCACGCAAGCTCGCACCATTTGACTGAAATTTTCGGATCAGTTGAGCTTTGCAGTTTACTCGAACTTTCTTTGTGACGCTCTAGTTCCACTCCCGAATGTTCCATCTCCAGAACGGAGAGGCGTCTTCCAAGCGCGGCATGTTCCTTTGGTCTCGCGCGAAGCAACGCTAGACGGCTTCATTCCGAACCCGCAGCGATTGCGCCCCCGAACGCTCAATTGAACAAAGCTTGATCCTATCTGGCATCGAAATGAATTTGGCTCGCGAAGCAATCGAATTGTTGGGACAGGTGGCGCGGATCCTGTGGTTCGAAGGCACCAAGCATGGCATGCGGGATCGCGAGTGGATGGCGCTGCGCTTCCTCTTCCGTGCGAATCGGTTCTCACGGACGCCGTCGGCGCTGGCAAGCTATGTCGGCACGACGCGCGGCACCGCCTCCTTCATCATCGGCGAGCTCGAACGCCTCGGTTATGTGGAGCGAACCCGCTCCTCCAAGGACAAGCGCTCGGTCATGCTTAGCGTGACGCAGCAAGGCAAGAAGTTTCTGGCCCGCGATCCGGTCAACGGCCTGGTCGATGCCTTCGCCATTCTCGATGATGACAGCAAGCTTCGCTTCCGCGACACGTTGCGTCACGTGCTCGATCAGGCGGATGCCGCCGAACAGCGGCACCACACCGACATCTGCAAGCGATGCATCTTCCTGCGGGAGGATCGCACAGCTTCCGAGAACAAGTCGACGGTCGAGTTCACCTGCCGGCTGTTTCGTGCGCCGATCGCGGAGGCCGAGATCGAGCTGCTATGCACCAGCTTCGAGCATCACCGACAATAGAAGCCTCCGCCGCTCACTTGCGCGCTGAATAGATGACACCGCCGCCGCTGGTTTCCACGACGAGACGGCCGTTCTCGTTCCTGATCTCCTCGATCCGACCGAGATTCGGCACCTGCTGCCCGAGCACGGCCTCGACGACACCGTTCGGGCCCTGCAGGATCGCGATGCCCTCATAGGCCTGGCGAACCGACCAGCCCTTGACCACTTTGCGCGGCGCCGAGCTGCGCTCGACCGGAGCCACCGAGCCCGTGGTCTCCGGCGCGGCCACCGACGCCATCACCGGCATCGCCGGCGACGGCTGCGCGGCGACTTGCACCGGCGCCTGGATTTGGGCCTGGGCGAGCCTGTCGAGCTTCGCCGTCGAAGACGAACTGACTCGCTCGATACGATCCAGATTTTCGGCAAACCGACCGAAACGATCGCTGGTTGCCTTGCTTGATTGATCGACCGCGGTGCGCAGGCCATCGAGATTCTCTGATACGCCGGACAATTGCTTGCGGAGCTGGGCGACCGTTTCGCGCAGATTCCTGATCTCCGCATTGGCCGTGGCATTGGTCTGGCCCGGCTGCGTGGTGAGATAGGCAATGACGCCGGTGCACGCGCAGACCACCAGGATGGCGGCAATCGCCAATGTCGCGAGCGGAACGACCCAAGCGGGGCGCTGCGGCGGCGGCTTGGCTACGATCATCGCCGGCTTGATGACGGCAGGCGCAGGCTTTGGTATCGCCATCTTGTCGAGGCGCGCCTTGGCACGAATGCGCTTCAATCCCTCGAGCGCCTCTTTCGCTGCGGCTTCGTCGTTCGACAATGATGCAGGCTTCGCGCCTGCCGCGGGCTTGGCCGTGCGCGTGTTATTATTGGGCTTGGTGTCGCGTGTGTCCGGAGCAAGCTTCGCAGCTGCGGTCAAATCCGCAGCTTCAGCGGGACGCGTTTTTCCATCGGACAACATTTGAAAATGCTCCGTTCGTTTTGATCTGTCGAACGAAGCTAGTTGGCGAAGCTTGCCTGAAACGTGCGCATCAGAACTTTTTCGTCGCGCATGAAGCACAGGCGAGTCTGGCGCATCATGCGTGATTCAAAAGTGCGACTCGAAAGACACACACTCGCCAAGATTTTGCCAAGCTGGAGTCTCGCCGCCATACATGAGTCGAATTGTCGCACGTGAGTACCCGGCCAGAGGAGTCAATCCCGGGTTGAAAATCCCCCGTATGACGGCTCAGTGACACGACTCAAAACGGCTTTATTTGTACGGGCATAGGAACTTTATAACCGCTAAGGTGCAAAACTGGTTCGAATTTCAAATCAACTGATGCGTTCGGACATACAAAGAGACAACTGGAAACAAACCAACAGCATCAAGCACACGTAGCAAACGCTTTGTTCCGCACGCTTGATCGGAAATCGGCAATTGTTACGGTCTGTCTTAAGTGATTCTCGCCCGTTGGCGAGGAGATCGACAGAGTTCAGTGGCGTTCGGACGCGATGAGCAACGTAACGCAGCTGTACTACGTCGCTATCTCAATCCGCCCCGCAAGGTGATCTGTAAGACACCCGCCGGGCTTCACGCAGTAAGCGTTCAGTATCGAGTCGAAGTAGCAGGCCCACACATGTGGGCACTGAATGCGTAGGGCTGCCCGCGAATATCGAGACCACAATAACGGTTCGCGGGAGGGAATATCGTCAAACAGCATGGCTGCCGAACCGGGGCATCACAACAAACCTCCCGGCTACAGCAAGTGCGAAACAGGGGCGAAAGACTGATGTATATTATCGTTGATGATCGCGAGAGCGTCACGAACAGCTACGTAGGAGGGCTCGTTCGCGAAGGCGTATCGTCGATCGGCTTCTCCTCCGGAGAATTCTGGGACTGGCTGCAATCCGCGAGTGAATCGGACCTTGCAGCCGTCGATGCCTTCCTTCTGGGGGACTGCGATGCCCGCGGAAGCCTGCCGCGGGCGATGCGCAAGCGGTCTACGGCTCCGATCATCGCCATGAGCGGCCAAAAGATGCTCAAGAATACGCTGGAGCTGTTCGAATCCGGTGTGGACGACGTCGTCCACGTGCCGATCCATCTGCGTGAGATCCTCGCCCGAACGGCCGCGATCGCTCGCCGCCGGGTCGGAGAGTTGCCGAGGCCCTGCGAGACCAGGATCCAGGTCTTCTTCAACGGACGTGACCCCGAAATCGCGGGCCACGCCCTGACGCTGCCGCGCCGCGAGCTGCGCATCCTCGAATATATGGTCAGCAACCACGGCAAATGGATCACCAAGACGCAGATCTTCAACGCGGTCTACGGCATCTTTGAATCCACATTCGACGAGAGCGTGATCGAAAGTCACGTCAGCAAGCTACGCAAGAAGCTCCGCGACCGCCTCGGTTTCGACGCGATCGTGGCCCGCCGCTATGTCGGATACCGGCTCAACATCCCGGCCAATGAGACGATCGACGAGCCGATGCAGGAGCTCGACGAGGTCGGCATCCTCCTGAACCGGGCTCATGCCGCGCCTGCGGCCTACCCGGCCGGCAACTGACGCGGCAAGCCGGCTCGCAAACGACCACCGGCCCCTGCGGGAAGCTCGCGCAGGGGCCGGTTGTTTTTGACGGCCTGGATGTCGTCGGGCCTGCGCGGTTTCGCGGACCGGCGCACTACGGCTTCTGCTGGAATTCTTCCTTGGAGACGTAGTTGAAGTCCTCGACCAGGACGTCCTGGACGATGTCGGCCTGCATCCGCTCGTTGACGCGCTGCTTGATCGCCGAGGTGAGCACGGAGAGATCGTAACGGGCGAGCTTCCTGAAATCGAGCTTGTCGTCAGCGTAGATCCTTCGGAAAGCCTCGTCGACGACGAACGGCTCCGGCGGAACCGTCAGCTGGTGCATGGTCTTCGCCTCAACTGTGTAGACGAAGCGCGCGACGATGTAGCCCTGCACAGCGCCGCCCTCGACCATGGGCACGCTCAGCGCCCGCGTCTTCTGGTATTGCAGGCCTTCAAGATATTCGTCCTTCGCGGGCAGCAGGCTGCCATTTTCCTTCCAATAGGCAACCCCATAGCTCGTGCCCGCGGTGAGGATGCATACCCAGAGCCCGGCCAGCACCAGCTTGATCATTTTCTGTCCTGCGCTGCGCGACCGGTGTACGTGCCGTCCGATTCGGCTTCCTTGATCGCCCTGAGGATGATGTTCGCGACCTCACGCACGGCGTCGTAGTGCATTTCGAGGAGAGAGCGGTTTCGCTCGAGCTTCTCGCGCAGCCGCTGAATTTCCTCGGTGATCTCGGTTTCGCTGCCGAGATGCATCCGCGCCCGCATCAGGCGGACGAATTCCAGCATGCTCCGGCTCTTGCGGGCGCTGAAGTCGTCGAAGTCGACCTTCTGTCCGGTGGCGAGCGCGGCGGTCTCCTCCTCGACAATGGTTTCGAGCCGGCGAATTGCGACCAGCAATCCGCGGACCTCTTCGGACCGCACCACCTCCAACCTCGCCGCCGCCTCAGGGTCGTCGGGCGTCATGTCGCTGGCGACATTAGGCAGGAGCGCAGGCAACAGAACGTCGCTCGGCGCAGCCTCCGTCATCGCCTCGATGTCAAGGACGTGTTGCTCAATGACCGGCTGCTCCATCACCTGGGCCGTCGCGCCTTGTTCTACCTGCATAGCAAATTCACCCCTCAACTTTCGTCACCCATGTCCCATATCCATCAGTCCGACTTGCCCGCGGCCCCCGGGCCTGTCGGATGCGCAGCCGCGAGCTGCTTGGCAATTCCGATGCCCTTGCCTTTCGCGAGCTGGGCGCCGAGCTGCTCGGCCAGCATCGATTTCCAGATGCCGCCCGCGGTGCCCTTGCCGAATACTTCGTCAGACTCCTTCGGCAGCATCGTCTCGACGAAGGTCTGGAGAATGAACGCTTCGAACTTGCGATAGACCTCGTCCGGGCCAGGCTTCTTGATCACCTGCACCGGCGGCCCGTTCACCACGCCCGATTGCGCCTCCGTCAAACTTGCGGCGGATTGATCGGCCGCCTTGCTGGCCGTCGCATCCATCGTCGCAGCGAAATCGGCGCCCGACGATCTCAGCGACTCCAGCTTCGCCGTCGCCATCCGCTGCGTCACCGGATCGGCGGCGTCGAGGACATCAAGAACGAGGTCGGATGTCGGTGTTACGATCATGTCTTGGTCCGGGTGGTTGGCCGCGGCGTCAGATCGCGCGCGGCGGCGTGTGTTCCCATCATGTCTTCGAGCGAGCGCTTCTCTGCGGCGCGCAGCTTGTCGGCGAGCGCCGCCCTGGCGACCTCCTCGAGCTGCTTCACACGCCGGGTTTCCGAGCGCACCCTGTCGAGCTGCATCGCGGCGCGTTCCTGCACGGCGCGAGCGCCGACGCTGGTCTTGTTGAGGCGCCGCGCAATCGAATCGCTCGACGATCCCGCCGGCGTTTTGCCTTCGTTCAGCGTTCCCACCAGCCAGGCCTGCTCATCCTGCATGGTCTGCTCCTGCTGCCGCAATTGTGAGAGCTGCCATTCGGACAGCCGGAGCTGAAGCTTGATCAGCGAGACGATTCGACTGAGCTTGTCCGCGCGCGAGACCATGACCCGTCATCCCGGCAGCCATGACGACAGGCCCAGCATGAATTGCGCCAGCAGCTCGTCGCTGGTGAGATAGAGCAGCAGGAAACCACCGAACAGGACGAATGGCACCGAGACGAAATAGACCGGTATCGCCGGGGTCAGCTTGTTGATGAGACCCACCGAGAAATTGACGATGACGGAATAGACGATGAAGGGGCTGGTGATCCGCAGCGTCAGCACGAACGCGTCGGCGAGACGGCTCACCAGCTGGTTCAGCGCCATCTCGCCGGTCAGCTTCTCGCCGGGATGCCAGACGTCGTAGGAGTTCATCAGCCCGCGCAACACCTGCCAGTGCTGATCGGTCAGGAAGAACAGCGTAGTGACGGCGGCCATGATCAGCGGCACCACGGGCGGCGCCGGATCGGTGTCGCCGACGGGCGTGCCCGGGATGCTGCTGAGCCCGATCGCGCTCGCCATCACGGTGAGCATGGTCTGGAGCGCGAGGAAGAACACACGCCCGCCGAGACCGATGACGCCGCCGACCAGAAGCTCTGTGCCGATCAGCAGCGCCATCGTCAGCGGCGAGGCGCCGTCGACGAGCGGCTTCAGGATGGCGACAAGAATCGGCGCCAGCGCGAAGGTCGTGACCAGGGCGACGAACAGGCGGATTTGCGGCGGAACGTTCACGCTGGAATAGCCAGGCACGAGCATCAGGCAGGCGCCGATACGGCAGAACACGATGAACGTGACGAGCACCTGGTCAGTGAGGCCGATGATCACGAAATGGCTCCGAGCGCCCGGATCTCGGCGCTGCGGGCGACCTCGACATGCGACAGGATCGGCAGGGTCGGGAACACCCGCTCCAAAATCATGCGCACATAGGGTCGGGCCTCCGGCGTCACCGCCAGCACCACACTGGTGCCGTCCTCGGTGAACTTCCGGACCGCGGCGCTGGCTTCGGTCGCGAACTGCTCGATCAGCCGAGGATCGGCGTCGAACTCGACGACGTCACCCTTGGCGTCGCGCTTCAGGCTCTGATGGAAGGCGAGATCCCAGCGATTGCCGAGGCGAAGGACGTTGAGCACGCCGTTGTCGGAGAGGTCGCCGCAGATCTGCTGGGCCAGCCGCATCCGCACGTGCTCGGCAACCTGCTCGGACCGCCGGACATGCGGCGCGATCTCGGCGATCGCCTCGAGGATCAGATGCAGATTCCGGATCGACACCCGCTCGCCCAGCAGGATCTTCAGGATCGCCAGCAGGCCGGAATAGGAAATCTGGGACGGGCAGAGATCGTCGACAAGGCGCTTGTATTCGGGTTCGAGCCGGTCGAGCAGTGCGCGCATGTCCTTGTAGGACAGCAGCTGCGACAGATTTGCCCTCAGCACTTCGCTCAGGTGCGTGAGGAGCACCGACAGATTGTCGACCGGCTTGCAGCCCTGCCGCTTGACCTCCTCGGTGAAGGCTTCCGTCACCCACAGCGCCTTCATGCCGAAGGCGGGCTCGATCACCTCGTCGCCGGGCACGTCGGGCTTGCCGTCCTTGTCCACCAGCACCATCACCTCGCCGATGCGGAGCTCGCCATGGGCGACGCGCGTGTCGTGGATCCGGATCTGGTATCCCTTGGGGTCGATCGACAGATTGTCCGACAGCTTGATCTCGGGGATGACGAAGCCGTACTGCTTGGCGAATTTCTTGCGGATCTTGGCGACGCGGTGGGCAAGCTCGTTGCGCGAGCCGAGCAGGTGAACCGACAGATGGCTGCCGAGCGACAGCTCGATCTCGGCGGTCTTGAGCGATTCCTTGACCGATTCCTTGGCGTCGTTCTGGGCGCGCTCTTCGGCCTTGCGCGCATCCTCCTTCTGCTTCGCGGCCGCCTGCCGCTTCGGCAGCGAGTAGCCGACGAAGGCCATGACGCCGCCCAGAAGCACGAACGGTGCCATCGGCAGCCCCGGCATCAAGGCAAGCACGAACATCATTAAGGAGGCGGCAGACACCGCGCGTGGATAGCCGCCGAGCTGCCGCAGCACCGCCTGCTCCGCCGAGCCTCTGGTGCCGCCCTTGGACACCAGCAGACCCGCCGACAGCGACACGATCAGTGCCGGCATCTGCGTGACCAGACCGTCGCCGACGGACAGTTTTGTGTAGACGTCGGCGGCGCGCGACAGGGTCAGACCGTGATGAGTGACGCCGATGATGATGCCGCCGAAGATGTTGATCGCCGTGATGATCAGGCCGGCGATGGCATCGCCGCGCACGAATTTCGAGGCACCGTCCATCGCGCCGAAGAAGGAGCTCTCCTCTTCGAGCTCGCGGCGCCGGCGTTGGGCTTCCTTGTCATCGATCAGGCCTGCAGAGAGGTCCGCGTCGATCGCCATCTGCTTGCCGGGGATGGCGTCCAGGGTGAAGCGCGCGCCGACTTCGGCGATACGCGTTGCGCCCTTGGTGATCACGACGAAATTCACCGTGACCAGGATCGCGAAAATGATCAATCCGATGACGAAGTCGCCGCCCATGACGAACTTCGAGAAGCCGGCGACGACGTGGCCGGCAGCGGTCTCGCCCTCCCCGCCGCGCGACAGGATCAGGCGGGTGGTCGCGACGTTGAGTGCGAGCCGCAGGATCGTCGCGATGAGGAGCACGGTCGGGAAGGCGGAAAAATCGAGCGGCCGCTGGATCCACAACGCAACCATCAGGATCAGCGCCGCCAGCGCGATCGAAAAAGCGAGGCCGAGGTCGATCAGGATGGGAGGGATCGGCAGGAACAGGATCGTGAGCATGGTCACGATACCGCCAGCGAAGACGGCGTCCGCGCCGAAGCGTCGCGGGTTCGGCAGGCTAGCAGCTAACGTATCGGCCATAGGTCACCGGGCAGCAGGGTCCGCCCTGCAATCTGCCCCGCAAAGCTTACGCGAGGGTGGTGGCCGGCGGATCAGAAGCCGTGCTCGATCCGCGAATAGACCATCTCGGTGAAGGTGGAGAGATGGGCGCCGATGAAGGAGCCGGAGATGGCCACGACCACCAGGATGACGATGATCTTCGGAACGAAGGTCAGCGTCGCCTCCTGGATCTGGGTCAGGGCCTGGATCAGCGCGATGACGATGCCGACCAGCATCGCCGCGCCGACGGCGGGTCCGCAGGCAACGAGGATGGTCCAGATCGCTGCCTGGACGAGGTCGAGGGCGTCCCGCTCGTTCATGGTTAGTTGCTGATCGTGAGACCAGGGCCGACCGCGACCTTGGTGCCGTCCTGGAGGGTCGCGACGGAGCCGTTGCTGTTGATCGAGATCGAGGCGACCTTGCCGGTGAACGTCGCTCCGGTCGAGTCGGTGAAGCTGACATTCTTTCCGATCAGCCCGTCCGCCTGCGACAGCGACTGGGAGGACAGCAGCGCATCCAGCTTCGTGTTGGTTTGCATGGCCTGCTCGACCGTCGACAGCTGGGCGAACTGGCTCATGTATTGCGACGTATCCGTCGGATTGGTCGGATCCTGGTTCTTCATCTCGGCGATGAGGAGCTGGAGGAAGGTGTTGTAGTCGACTCCGCTGCTTGACGGCGTCGAGCTGGACGAGGTCGAGCTGGTCGAATTGGTGCTCGTGGTATCGGTCGCGCTGGGAACGTTCATGGGCCTCTCCGCTGTCAGGCAGCCTTGAATGGAGATTTGGTGGTGGTGCCGGCCAGGATCGCCTCCTCGAGAGGGAACAGCGCCCGGATCCGCTTGAGCGCCTCGAAGTAGCGGGTTCCGCCGACCATCTCGTCGATCGCGGCGAGCCCGTCCAGCATCTCGCGGTTCTCGCAAACGGCAAGCAGGGCCGCGTGGTGCTGCCCATAGAGCGAGGCGGCGGCGCCAACATCTGTCGGGTTCATCAGCATGAGCTGAACGATGAAATAAAGCTGCCGCATCGCCGTGGTGGCGTCGGCAGCCTGCATCACCTGCCCTTCCAGCAGGAACATCACATCATTGACGAGTTCGAGCGAGACCTTGCGGTCCACGCGCAACACCGCGCCGTTGATGTAGACTCGTTCGCCCGCTCGCAAGGAGATCTTCATTAGAGCGCGTCTCTAATCAGGCGGTTGATTTCGACGAGCTGCGTCACGTCGTTCGATTTTTCCTCGCGAAGGCGATCGGCTTCCTTGACGACCCACAGACCGATCGAGATGATGTCGGCGCGCAGCTGCTCGGGCAGTCCGTTCTCGGGATGCGCCAGATCCTCGATGAAGATGGTCCATAGCCGCCGGACATAGAGCAGGCTCTGAACCTGATCCTCAAGGCTGAAACACTCGCGCTGGAGCCGCTCCAGCCGGTCGATGCCGAGGCTGAGCGCCTGGCGCTCGCGCCCTCGCGCCTCGTAGCCGCTGTCTTCAACGACCGTCTCATAGGCTTCAAAAGTCATCCGTAATACTCTGCGCAGGAAACTGAAAGCGTAAGCGGCTCGGGCTCAGAGATAGTTGATGAGACTGATCTTCTGGAGCTGCGAGGTCAGTGCGAGCGCCGTCTGGATCTGGGTCTGCAGCGTGTTGACGCGTACCGACGCTTCGGTCGGATCGACCTTCTCTATGCCGACGATCTGATTGTTCAGAATGTCCTTCTGAGTCTTCAGCTTGTCGGTCGCGTTGGTGATCCGCTGCTGGACCGTGCCCATGTCGCCGCCCAGCGTTGCGAGGTCGGTGATGGCGCTGCCGACGAGGCCGATGGCTTTGTCCACGACCACCTGGAACGTCGACTGGTCGAGGTTCGCATTCCCGAGATCGGCCATCATCGTATAAGCCTCGGCGAGCTTGCGAAAACCGGTCTGGTTGGCGCTGACGGATGTATCGGCGATCTCCGTCGTCGAGATGCGGCTTTGCATGACCTGGTCGGTGGCCGTTGACCAGTTGGTGTTCCAGGCAGGACTTGCGAACTCGGCGTCGAAGGGACCGTTGAGGAATGTCTGCATCTGGGCCGGCGTAATGGTGTTCACGCTGGCCGAGGATTGCGTGAAGCCGAAGGCCGCAAGGAAATCGGCATCGACCTTGTTCTTGCTGGCCGAGCCGGCCTGGTAAGGCGTGATCGGCTGGGTCTGCGTGTTGATGCCCGAGAACAGGAACGAGCCATTATAGGAGACGTTCAGCGCGCCGATCAGGTCCTGGAGATTGGAGGACGCCGGCGGCAGGATGATCCGGCCGCCACCATCGGTGCTGCGGGCCGCAATCAGGTCCTTGAGAAAATCAGTAGCGGTCGACCCGAGCTGGGTGATGCGGTCCTGGGTCACGTCCAGGCGTCCCCCGACCAGGCCGTTGGTATCGACGAGCTGGTCGGCGAAGCTGAGGTCCGCCCGCAAGGTGACGTCTCCCCCCGTCGTCGCCCCGAGCTGGAGGCCGACATCGGCGAAACGCCCGGTGGTCGCTTCCGTCGACGCTTTGCTCAGCGCAGCCTGGTTGTTCGTGATCGAATACCTCAAGGACGAGGACAGCACGAGGGTGGAAATGTAGTTGGCGCTCATCATCACGGATTCCCCACGGCGGCTAGCAAGGCTTGCAACATCTGGTCAACGGTCGAAATGATCTTGGAGGACGCCGAATAGGTGCGCTCGACCTGGAGCATCAACGACATCTCATCGTCCATGTTGACGCCGTTGACGTTCGACAGCGCCGTCGTGCTGCGGTCCAGCAGCGTGTTCTGATATTGAGAGCTGTCGCTGGCGGCCTTGCGCTGGTTCTCGATCCAGCTGGTCGACGACGATGCGTAGTCGATCAGGCTGCCGTTCGGCTTGCCCTGCGTTGTCGCATCGAACGGCTGCGACGCGTCCATGTTGCCGATGAGCTGCTGCAGCCGGGCCGAAAAGCCGCCGTTGCCCGCAGTGTTGTAGTTATAGGCCGGGTTCCCGCTGATGGCACCGTCGCGCAGCAGATTCGGGTTGCCACCCAAGGCGGGATCGACCGACGCCGCGACCGAGATCGTGCCGGCGAGGCCCACCGAGACGGTAGCGCTCGCGGGCATCGTCGGCGCGCCAGGGTACGTGAAGAGACCGGGAACGTTGGGCAGCGCAGCGGCCGTTTGGTCACTTTCCTTGAAAGCATTGATCAGGCCGCGGGCGATTTCGTCGAGCTGGCTCTGATAGGTGACCGTGTCGCTGTCGCGCAGTCGGGCGAGTCCGGAAAGCTTGCCGGACTTGATCGGCATCACCGAATTGGCGCCGGTCACCGGCACGCCGTCGATGAAGACCGCGTTACCCGTGATGCTCGCCGAATACGATGTGGTGGGAGCGAAAGTTACCGCCCGCGCCGTTTTGTCGAACAGCACCGCGCCGCTGTCGGCGTAGAGGGCTGCATCGCCGTTGGTGCGGATCGTCATCGTGACGCCGACCTCCTGCGACAATTGCGAGACGATGCTGTCGCGCTGGTCGAGATAGTCAGTCACGTCGTCTCCGGCGATTGTACCCTTCACGATCGCCGTATTTACCGTCTGGAACTGGGAGAGCAGCTGGTTGATGTTCTGGACCGACGTTTTCATGTCGGCGTCCGCACCCTCGCGCACCGACTGCACGGTCTCGGTCGCCTGGTTGAGCGCGGTCGCCATGTCTTTGGCGGAGGTGACGGCGGCCTGAGCCAACGTGGTGTTATCGGGCGCGTTGGCATATTGCTGCAGCGCCTGCTTCAGCGCGTTGAGCTGCGCCGTCGGCGACTGGTCGAGCTGCGGATCGTCCACCGTGGCAGCGGCGATCTTCTGGAGACCGGCATAGATCGCGCTCTGCGTGGCGGCTGCCGAGGTCGCGGTCAGGACGTTGCTGTACAGGCCCGAAGAGGCGGCGCGCTGGATCGCCGCGACGTAAACGCCGGCGCCGGGAAGATTATCCAGCTCGGTGATCTTGCGCGAATAGCCGGTCGAACCGGCACCGGCGATATTGCGCGAGATCGTCGAGGACTGGATGCCCGACGCCATGAGCGAGTTGCGGGCCGAGTCGAGGGCTGAGGTAAGGGACATGGCGTGCTCTTGAACGTTCTCTTGCCCGGAATCGGCGTTGAGCTACTCAGCGCTTCAGGTTGACGACGACGTCAAGCAGATCTGCGCCGGTCTGGAACGATTTCGAGTTCGCGGTGAAGCCGCGCTGCGCCGAGATCATGTCGGTCAGCTCGCTCGCAAGATCGACGTTGGAGTCTTCGAGAGCGCCGGATTGGATAGTTCCGAGGCCACCCTGCCCGGCCAGACCGACCTGCACGTTTCCGGAATCAAGGTTCGGCGAATAGACATTGCCGACCTCCGGCGTCATGTGATCCGGGCTCGGCACGGTTGCGAGTGCAACCTGGAAGCTCTGCAACTGCGTGCCGTTCTTGAGCACCGCGCTCACCACGCCCTTGCTGTCGATGTTGACTTTCTCGACGGCGGACGGCGCGTTGCCATCAACGGTCGCCTTGAAGTCGAAGCTGGAGGCAACCTGGGTCATGGCCGAGAGGTCCATGGTGAAGGCCGAGCCGCCGGGGACGGTGAACGCGAGCGTCTTGGGGCTCGCTGCGGCCAGCGCGCCCTTTCCGGCCGCCGTGACGTTGAAGGTGAAACTGGTCGCAGCCGAGGGACCACCCGTCAGCAAGGCTGCGCCGTTGTAGACTTCGATGTCCCAGGTGTTCGCAGCGGTCTTCGCGGCATAGACGTCGAGCGTCACGGCGTTGCCGATGTTGTCGTAGGTAACCATCGACGTCTTCGACGTGTAGTTGCCCGGACCAGCAGCCGCCGCCGGAGCAGCGACGATCGCCGCGCTCGGATCCAGATTGGCAGCCACGGTCGCCTTGGTCGAGGGCGAGGCCTGCAACGCCATCTGGTTGACGTTGATGACCTGGAGGCCACCGAAGCCATTGGCGGCCACGTTGGGGATGGCGCCGTTCTGGATGTTGTAGCCCATCAACTGGAAGCCGGCGGTGTTGACGAGGTTGCCGGTGCTGTCGGGCACGAATGAGCCGGCACGCGTGAGGAAGTTGTTGCCGTTCGCATCCTGCACGACGAAGAAGCCGTTGCCCTGGACCGCGAGGTCCGTCGTCGAGGTCGTGAACTGGAGATTGCCGGGATCGGTGATGGCGTAGCGGACCGTGGTCTCGACCGCGCCGGAGTCGTAGTTGCCGGAGCCGCTCTTCAAGATCAGCGAGGAGAATTCCGTCGAAGCCCGTTTGTAGCCGACCGTGTTGACGTTCGCGATGTTGTCCGAGACCGTCGACAGCTTGTTGGACTGCGCGTTCATCCCGGAAACGCCGGTGCGCATAACACCATACAGGCTCATGTAGTGGGCTCCTTTGGCAGATTGGAATTACAATGCGGGGACTTGCTTGCGCGGGGCTGATGGTTGGTGGCGATGCACAACTTGATGTCGTGCCTCGACATCTCAGGTCGTCGTTTCATGTTGTCTTGGGCTGACAGAACGAGCGCGCCTTGTCGGTCCACGCGCCGAAGCCGCTGGAGACGAGATGCGCAACGATGTGGCAGACGTAGCGCTTCTGCGCCGGTTGATTGTTGGGACCGGCATTGTAGCGGGCGACCGCCATGGTCCAGCTTCCCTCGCGCTGCTTCAGCTCTTTCAAGAAACGCGCGGCGTAGTCGACATTCTCCGCCGGATCGAACATCGCCCGCACCGACGCGAATTTGTCGCCGTGAAAATAGTGATTGATCTGCATGCAGCCGAGATCGATCAGCTTGATGCCCCTGGCCCGCATCGCCTCGAAATTCGCGATCGCATCGTCCATGTCCTTGGCGAACACGGTCTGCCCTTCGGCGCCCAATGCATAAGGATAGAGCGCGCCGCGGCGGCCGGTCTCGGTGAGACCGACCGCATAGAGGATGCCGAGCGGAATTCCGTGCTGCTGCGAGGCGCGCGCCATCTCGCGCTCGCAAGGGCGCGCAGTGTCAGTCGCCGCTGCGGCGACGCCGACATTACAAATAAACAGGGCCGCGACGAGTATGTGGCGCCACGTCCTGATCATGGCGTGCCTCCTGGTTGGGCTGCTGGTCTTGGCGGGCTTGCCTGGCGCCGCCGTCGGACTGGCCGGACGTGCCTGCACCGCCGAACGCGCCTTGCGACTGCGATGATTGCTGTTGCTGGCCGGAGAGATGCGGCTGCGACTGGCCAGATCCCGACTGGAACCCGTCGAGCGAACCGTGCTGCACCGGCGCGACGTCGGCGACATATCCCGCCGACTGCATCAGGTCGCGGATCTGATCGCGCTGCTGATCCAGCATCGTGCTGGTGTCCTTGCGTTCGGCGGCGAGCTGAACCGAGACCTCGTTGCCGACGAGACGCAGACGCATGGTGACATTGCCGAGATCAGGCGGCTCGAGATTGACGGTGAGGATCTTGAGCGGCTGATCCGGGGCATTGTTCTGCGTGCCCAAGAGATCCGTCGCGACGGACGCGGCCGGCGCGGGTGAACTCTTGAGCTCGGACACCACGGCGTTCGCCACCTGTTGGGTCGCGCTGAACGGCCCCACGGGAGGCAGATGAGTCTCCTGCTGGACGACCGTGACCTTGGTCGTCTCAGGCAAGGCGTCGCGGCCCGCGGACTTTGCGACGCGCTCGACATTCGCCGCGACGGCTTCGAAGCCCGGTGTTGCCGGCATGGCATCCGTCGGAGCGGCACTTCCCTGCGGCATCGCTGCAGCCTGTGCACCTGCGGCCGCCTGCCCGCGCGCGAGGGACGTGTCGGCGCCGGAACGCGCCACAAACGAAGGCGCGGCGGTGGATCCTGCGACGTCTGCCGCCGCCCTTGCGTCGCCGATGCCCTGCTTTGCCACTGACGGACGCTCGTCCCGGGCCGACGTCTCCTTCTTGTCGCCGGACGGCTGTGGTGTCTGCATTGCCGCCGCCTGCGCGGCAGCGAGCTCCTGCCCCAGCATCGCGGGAAGGTCCAATCTGGGCGATACATCAGCCTTCGCGACCCGATCGACCTGCTCCGGCTTGTTCGACGATCTGGTCTGCTCGGTGCGTTCGTGCACCGGTTCATCCTTCGACGTGCCAGGCTCGCTCAACTGTCTCACGCGCGGGCGCGCCGGGGCAGCTTTGGTGGTCGTATCGGTGGTCGTATCGGTCTTCTGATCGTCCAAAGCCCGCTTGGCCATGTTTGAGACGGTGTGGAGCAGATCGTGAAACGAGGAATCGTCGGCGGTTTTAGTGCCCGGTGTTGCCACACCTTTCGTCGACCGGGTCACCCCGCGCGCAAGGCTTTCGGCGAGACCGGCGAAGAGCTGTCCGGAGGTTCCAGCGAGCTTGGTCATGGGCGATGATCCCTGGTGAGAAGCTCCAGTTCGCCGAGCTGCGACTTCGCGCGTGCGAGCGTCGCGTTGGACGAGGCAAGATCGATCCGTGCCGGCGTGGGCGGTGGCTTGTCGGCCGTCATGACGGCCGCCGGTCCCGTGATCGACTTGCGAATGTCGAGCGCGAGCTGGAGGGTTGCGTTGAGGAGCAGGACATCGCGCTCCGCCAGCTTCGACCGGTCGAGCGCCCTCAGCTCGGCGAAACCGCCGTCATATTCGTCGGTCAGCGCGCGGGATGCGCCGCGATAGAAATGTGCGCGTTCCCGATCGGGCGCGGCATCGGCGCTGAGCGTCAGCGCCCGCTCGGCCGCAAGGCTGACGACTGTAAGCTTGCCGCGGATCAACGCACCGCGCGCAATCACCAGATACAGCTTGAGGCGGCTGGCGCGGTCGACATGTTCCAGCAGCGCCGCGACCCGTGCAAAGCGACGATCGTCCAGCGCAAGATTCGATTGCGTCAGGCCCGTGGAGAAACGCTGCCAGAAATCGCCGGCATAGACCGAGTTGCGGTAGTGGCGAATATAGGCCAGCGTCAGGAACTCAAACTTGTCGAAGTCCTCGGCCTGCCCGACCAGAAGGACCTCGCGCCGCAGTGCCGCCTCCTCGACCAGCGTGCCGGGCAGCAGCAGGCGTGCGTCGTCCAGACGCTCGATCGCGAGCGAGGCCTCTGACCGGGCGAACAGCGCGCCCTGGACCAGCGCCACCTGCCCGCCCATGCCGGACGAAATCGTGCGCGGCTTGACGTCCTTGAGCAGCTCCCTCGCCTCGTCCTGCCGTCCCTCGACATAAGCGAGCGCGCCGTCGAACAGCGCCTTGTCGACATTGATCTTGTCGCGCGGCAGCTTGCGAACGATCTGCGGCGCGCCGCCGGACAGCAGGTAGATCACGACCGCCTGCCCGTTCTGCGGGTTGCTCCACACGTTCGGATCGGCGGCAAGAAATTTTTCGCCGATCTGCCGGATCAGCGCGATGTGGCTGCCATGCGCCGCGGTATCGCCCCGGGCGATGCCGTCTTGCACCGCCTGCAGCGTGCGGACGAGTTCATACGGCTCGCCCGACGGAGGCGCTGGATCGGAAAAGGCACGGGTCGCGGCCAGCGACAACAGCACCAACAGAACGGTGCGGAGCAGCGGTCTGGTCAAGGACGCTTCTCCCGGATCAGGATCTCGATCCGGCGATTTTGCGCGGCCGCAGGATCGTTCGGAAGTTTCGGCCTCCGGTCGGCATAGCCTTCGACATGCTCGATCCGCTGGGCATCGATACCGGAGCGGACCAGCATGTAATAAGCCATCTGTGCGCGCGCGGTGGACAGCCGCCAATTGTCGTAATTGTCAGATTTGTAGGGCCTGTTGTCGGTGTGACCACGTACGATGATCGTGCCGCGACGTTTTGCGATGAGCGGGCCGATCTTGTCGATGACGCGAACGAGCTCGGGCTGCGGCTCCGCCGAGCCGACTGCGAACATGCCAAAGCTCGTATCGTCGGTGAGGCTGACCAGCAGGCCTTCTTCGATCTGGCGGACCTCGGCCACCGGACCGGCGCCGGCCTTGATGTCCGACAGCGCGTCGGCAATCGCGGACTGGAGCTGCTTCACGGTCGGCTGCTGGGCCTGGGTGGCATCGCGCGCCTCCGACTCCTTCGGGACATCGGTCGGGCGCGCCTGCGGCGTCGCGTTGGCCTGAAGATTCGCTTGCGGGCTTGGCCGCATGGCGGCCTCGCGCGCAGACGGTGATGGCACCGGACCCGGCGGCAGCAGCGGCGACATGCTTGTGGACGACGCCTGAGCGTCGGGAGCCATGCTGCCGCCGGCATCATCGGTCCTGCCCCGGCGCGGCTCGCCCTGATTTGTGTTGGCCGGATTGTCGCGTGCCGAAGCACTCGCCTTCGGCTCGCCCTCCATGATCCTGTCAGCTTCCTTCGAAGCCTCGGGCGCAAGCTTCCAGTAGCCGGGATCGAACGGATCGCGATAGGCATCGCCGCCCTTGAGGCCGTCCTCTTCCGCAGACGTCAAAGCCCCGGCGCGCCGCTGGCCCGAGGCCTGGTTCGCGCTGGTCGCGATCTCGGCGAGAGTCGCATAGGGATCGCGGAACAGGACCTTCTCTTCGTAGAAGGGCGGCTTCTCTTCCGTCGGCGAGTCACCGCGGCGCTCCTCGTTCGGCCCGGCCGGCTTGCGCCGGCCGTCCTGCCCCTCGAACGGCGTCGACTCCTTCTTTGAGAGATCCTTGAGCCCCTTGGGCGCGGGCGCGTTCTCGGCGAGCTTGATCGGATTGAAGTAGCTTGCGACAATCTGCTTCTGATCCTGGTTCAGCGCATTGAGCAGCCACATCACCAGAAAGAACGCCATCATCGCGGTCATGAAGTCCGCGTAGGCGATCTTCCAGACGCCGCCGTGCGCCTTCTCGTCCTCGAAGGCGCTCCGCCTGCGGATGATGACCAGCTCGTGCTTGACCTCCTCCATGGTGCAACTACCGGCGCGCCTCGTTCAGCCGGTCGACCCAGGTCGAGATCCGCGTCTCGATCGTGGTCTGATCGGCAAGGACGCGCACCTCGACGGTGTCGGCCGACTGGTATTCGACACCGGTGCGGCCGGCCAGATTGAGTTGTGCCCTGACGAGGTCGATGAGCTCGCTGGGGCCGGTGACGCGGAACACCGACACGGGCGAGTTCGAGGTCAACGCCGCGATCTGCTCGACCAGGGATCCGATCGCCTTGTCGCGAACCGCTTCAGCGAGGAATGGCAGCAATATCCGAGCCACCGAGCTTGCGATGTTGCTCTCGATCTCGCGGCAGGCCGCGTCGAAGCCGTTGACGATCGCGACGGCCTGCTGGTCGGACCATTTGGCCCGCTCCTCTCCCAGCCGGATCGCACTGCGGACCCGCTCTTCGGCGAGCTTGGCTTCACCCTCCGCAACACCGGCAGCATGGCCGCGCCGATAGGCGTCTTCGAGAAGGTTCAGCGGTGCAGCTTCCGGCGCAGACGCCGGAGGCGGCGGTTGAAGTTGCGGCTGCGATTGCGCCTGGCGCTCCTGGCGCTGCGGTTGAGGCTGCGGCTCGCGCCGGACCTCCTTCTGCTTCGTCAGCACGTCCTGGACCTTGGGCAGCGGAGCCGGAGGTGACTTGGCCCGGCCGTTGGCGTCGAATTGCGTCAGGAGTTTTCCGATTGCCGCGTTCATGCCGCCTCCTCGCGTCGCATCCAGTCCTTAAGGATTGCTGCCGCCTGCATCTGATCGAGGCGGACGATCTGCTCGAGCCGCTTCTGCGGCGTACGCTGCATCTTGCCTTCGAGGTCCTCGACGAGATTGAGCTCGGGGTCCTGGCTCTCAGCCAGAGCGAGGGCCGTGGCAGCTTCGAGTTCAGCCGCTTCGGCCGCCTCGCTCTGTTCCTGCGCTGCACGATGGGTCAGGATGCCGTTGACCGCCGGCCGGAGCCCGAACCAGACCAGCATCGAAGCGACGGCCAGGATCGTCACCGCATTGATCACGCTGCCGAGCTGCTTGTTCATCATCTCGACAAAGCTGATCGGCGGAACCGGCGCCAGATCGCGCGAGCCCTCCACGAAATCGACCGCCGTCACCTGGATCTGGTCGCCCCGGGTCTTGTCCAGGCCGCCGGCGGTTGCCGCCAGCTGGCTGATCTCGGCGAGCTTGCTGTCGACGATGGCCTGGTTGGTCTTGTCGCCGAGGTCGGCGACCAGCCGAGCCCGGTTGACCAGCACGGCGATGAAGAGCTTCTTGACCGAGTAGCCGTCACTGACCGTCGTCGTGGTCTTGGACGAGACCTCGAAATTGGTGACGTCCTCGCGACGGGTCTTGTCCTCGCTGGAATTCTTGGTGCCGCCGGCATTGACCTGCTGGTCCGGCAGGTTTTGCTGGACCGTCGTCGGCGTCGAGCGATCGGCGTTCGATGACTTCTCGTTTTCGCGAACGTTGCGTACGGAACGCTCGGCGCGTGTCTCCGGATCGTAGACCGTCTCGTTGATCTGGCGCTTGTCGGTCGAGAGCTGGGGCGCGACGCTGACCTCGAAATTGTCCAACCCCAGATAGGGCGTCAACGCCTTGCGGATGTTCTCCTGCACCATTCCGCCGACGGTCTTCTGAAGGCTCGCCATCTTGGTCGGCGCGGCGCTGGCCTCGTCTTCCTCCGCCAGCAGCATCGAGCCGTCGGCATCGAGCACCGTGACCTTGTCGCGCGTCATGCCGGGAATGGCGGCCGCGACGAGGTGGCGGATCGACTGCGCCGTCCGCGCCTCGATCGCACCGTCAGTGCGCAGCACGACCGACGCGGAAGGCGGCTGCTGCGTCGCGCGGAACGAGCCGCGTACCGGCATCACGATGTGCACCCGTGCCGCCTTGACGCCTTTCATCAGCTGAACGGTGCGCGCAATCTCGCCTTCGAGTGCACGCAGCTTGGTCACCTCCTGCATGAATGAAGTCAGCCCGAGCGAACCGATCTTGTCGAACAGCTCGTAACCGGAATTGGCGCTGGTCGGCAGCCCCTTCTCGGCGAGCAGCATTCGCGCCTGCGCGGTCTGGCTCGGTCGCACCGAGACGGCATCACCGGCCGCGCTGATATCGAAGGTGATGTTCTGCTCGCGCAGCGCAGCCCCGATGCGTGTCACGTCTTCGCGCGTGAAGCCGGTATAAAGCGTTTCGTATTCCGGACGGCTCAGATAATAGGCGCCGCCGACCACGGTGACGAGGACGGCGAAGCCGATCAATCCCAAGGCCATCAGACGTCGCGGCCCAAGTTCCAGCAGATTGTTGAGCAGCTGCTGTAGCTGCGCGCGACTGAGCATGTGACCTCGTACCAATGCGAATGGCAAGGACACTCCGCCGCCAACCTTGTCTGAGGGTTGCGCAAGCATGCGAATAAGTCGCTTCGCAGGCGAGACGTTGCAATTTTGCAGGAAGTTCAGACGTCGCAACCGGCTCAACGGCAACGAGCGAGCGCCCGCGCGAACGACACGTCGCTTTGACGTCTGGCGTCAGGAAATCAATTGCGGGCACGTCATGTGCCGTCACGTCCGCCGGTCGAGGCGGGACCGTGCTCCCCAGGGAGCACGGTCGCTTTCGAAGCCGAGGCTTACTTGAACAGCGAGAGGATGCTCTGGCTATTCTGGTTGGCGATCGACAGCGCCTGGACGCCGAGCTGCTGCTGGGTCTGGAGCGCCTGCAGGCGGGTGGATTCCGCGTTCATGTCGGCGTCAACAAGCTGCCCGACACCGCGGGTCACCGAGTCCATCAGGGTCTTGACGAAATCGGTGTTGGTCGCGAGGCGGTTCTTGACGGCGCCGAGGTCGGCGGCAGCCGAGGCTACCGAGTTGATCGCGGCCGTGACCTGCGTGATGTAACCGTCGAGCGTGGCCTGGTCGGCTGCCGAGTCGGTCAGCGTTGAGATGCTGATCGTGTCGACCGATGCGCCGGCACTCACCTTGTCCAGGATACCGCTGGTGGACGAAGTGTAGAGCGAGTAGTTCGAGATCGTCAGCGTGATGGAGCCGATGGTCGGCGTGCCACCGACGCGCGAGAACGAGGACACCAGGTCGAACGTCGCGGGCGTGGCCGTCGTCGTGCTCAGCCAGTTCACGCCGTTGAAGGTCGCCGCCGCGGCGGTGCCCTTCATCTGCTGCTGGATCTGGGTGATGTCGGCCTGGATCTTGGTGCGGTCGATGCCGGCGGTCTTCGCCTCCACCAGCAGCGACTGCAGCTTGGTCAGGCCGCCGGTGCTGTCGCCGACAACGGCGGTCAGCGCGGTATATTCGGTGTCGACGGTCGCAGCCGACAGACCGAGCGAGTCGGAGACGGCGGAGAGCGCGGCGTTGTCGGCGCGCATCGAGGTCGCGATCGACCAATAGGCGGCGTTATCCGACGCGGTGGCGACGCGCTGGCCGGTCGAGATCCGGTTTTCGGTGGTCTGCAGATTGGAGCTGACGTTGCGCAGCGTCTGCAGCGCGGTCATTGCTGCGGAGTTGGTGAGAAGGCTAGAACTCATGTTTGACGTCCCCTGAAAACGACTTGAAATTGTTGGGACATACCGGGCTTGCACCGGTACGACAGGGCGGCATCATGCCTTTGGGCTGCAAAAAGCGCGCTCAACCTGCCGTAAAGGCTGCGATAGCACGCGAAGTTTGCGCGAAGCTTGCGGCCCGTGACTGCACCGGGGAGGAGCGACAGTTCGAGGCGCGAAGTCGAGATCTTTCCGGTACGCCAACAACGCACCCAAAATGAAAGGAGCCGCGCTTCGCGAGAAGCGCGGCTCCCTCAGGTCGTGTTCAGGGTTAGCGGAACAGCGAGAGGATGCTCTGGCTGTTCTGGTTGGCGATCGAGAGCGCCTGGACGCCGAGCTGCTGCTGGGTCTGAAGCGCCTGAAGGCGGGTGGATTCCGCATTCATGTCGGCGTCGACGAGCTGACCGACACCGCGATTCACCGAGTCCATCAGGGTCTTGACGAAGTCGGTATTGGTCGCGATGCGGTTCTTCACGGCGCCGAGGTCGGCAGCGGCCGAGGCGACCGAGTTGATCGCGGTGGTGACCTGCGAGATGTAGCCATCGAGCGTGGTCTGGTCCGCCGCCGAATCGGTCAGCGTTGAGATGCTGATCGTGTCGACCGATGCACCGCCGCTGACCTTGTCGAGGATGCCGCTGGTGGACGAGGTGTAGAGCGAATAGTTGGAGATCGTCAGCGTGATGGAGCCGATGGTAGGCGTGCCGCCGACGCGCGAGAACGACGACACCAGGTCGAAGGTCGCGGGCGTCGCCGTCGTCGTGCTCAGCCAGTTCACGCCGTTGAAGGTCGCCGCATTGGCGGTGCCCTTCATCTGCTGCTGGATCTGGGTGATGTCGGCCTGGATCTTGGTGCGGTCGATACCGGCGGTCTTGGCTTCGACCAGCAGCGCCTGCAGCTTGGTGAGGCCGCCGGTGCTGTCACCGACGACCGCGGTCAGAGCGGTATATTCGGTGTCGACGGTCGCGGCCGACAGACCGAGCGAGTCGGAGACGGCGGAGAGCGCGGCGTTGTCGGCGCGCATCGAGGTTGCGATCGACCAGTAGGCAGCGTTGTCCGACGCAGTGGCGACGCGCTGGCCGGTCGAGATGCGGTTTTCCGTGGTCTGCAGGCTGGAGCTGACGTTGCGCAGCGTCTGCAGCGCGGTCATAGCGGCGGAGTTGGTGAGAAGGCTAGAACCCATTTTGATGTCCCTTTGAAGATCGAGTTGTTTTGGGGACATACCGGACTTGCACCGGTACGACAGGGCGGCGTCATGCCTTTGGGCTGCGCAAGAGCGTTGAGGGCCCAACCTGTCGTACGGCGACCGTAACGCTCGAAGCTTGTGCGAGGCTTGTGGCTCTGTGTCCTCGCCGCAACAGCGAAGCCAAAGTTGCGACGCGCCCTGGACGTCGCCTCAAACGAAAAGGCCGCACTTCGCGAGAAGCGCGGCCCCCTCAGATTGTCGTCAGACTTAGCGGAACAGCGAGAGGATGCTCTGGCTGCTGCTGTTGGCGATCGAGAGCGCCTGGACACCGAGCTGCTGCTGGACCTGGAGGGCCGACAGGCGGGTGGACTCCTGGTTCATGTCGGCGTCGACGAGCTGGCCGATACCGCGGCTCACTGAGTCCATCAGCGACTTCACGAAGTCGGTGTTGGTCGAGATACGGTTCTTCACGGCACCGAGGTTCGCAGCGGCCGAAGCCACCGAGTTGATCGCACCAGTGACCTGCGCGATGTAGCCATCGAGCGTGGTCTGGTCCGCCGCCGAGTCGGTCAGGGTGCTGATGTCGATCGTGTTGACCGACGAGCCGCCGCTCACCTTGTCGAGAATGCCGCTGGTGGACGAGGTATAGAGCGAATAGTTGGCAACGGTCAGGGCGATGGAGCCGGTGGTCGGCGTGCCGCCAACGCGAGAATAGGACGACACCAGGTTGACCGTCGTCGGCGTTGCCGTCGTCGTGCTCAGCCAATTCACGCCGTTGAAGGTCGCCGCAGCCGCGGTAGCCTGCATCTGCTGCTGGATCTGGGTGACGTCCGCCTGAATCTTGGTGCGGTCGATACCAGCCGTTTTGGCTTCCACCAGCAGCGACTGCAGCTTGGTCAAGCCGCCGTTGCTGTCACCGACAACAGAGGTCAGAGCAGTATATTCAGTATCGACCGTCGCGGCCGACAGACCGAGCGAATCGGAGACCGCGGAGAGCGCAGCGTTGTCGGCGCGCATCGAGGTCGCGATCGACCAGTAGGCAGCGTTGTCGGAGGCGGTCGAGACGCGCTGACCGGTGGAAATGCGGGTCTGCGTGTTGGCGAGTTGGGAGCTCACAGACCGCAGGGTCTGGAGTGCGGTCATGGCGGTCGAGTTCGTAAGCAGGCTTGACATTGCGAATGTCCCTTTATGTACGCGTTACATTTTCACGAGGGGACATACCGGGCTTCCACCGGTACGGAGGGGCGGCATCATGCCTTTGGACTGATGTGGGTAGGGTCCAACCCGCCGTGCCGCATTGCTAGCACGCCGAATCTTGCTTCCAGATTAAAGCGAGATTGAATTCACCAGCAAAATCATATGGTTAATATTACTCTTTACTAACCTTAACGATTCTCGTGGGCCGGTGATCGCCCTCACGAGAACGATCGCACCAGTCCGGAAGCAAGCAGATTCCAGCCGTCGATCAGCACGAAGAACAGCACCTTGAACGGCAGCGCGAGGATCGACGGCGGCATCATCATCATGCCCATCGACATGGTCAGTGTCGCCACGATCATGTCGATGACGAGGAACGGCAGGATGATGAGGAAACCGATCTCGAACGAACGCCGGAGCTCGGAGATCATGAAGGCCGGGATGATGACGCGCATGTCGATGCGCTTGTCGTCGAACTTCTTGCGAAAGCTTTCCGCGGCGAGCGACTCGAACGTCTGCAGATCCTTGTCACGGACGTGTGCCAGCATGAACTCGCGGAACGGATCGCTGATCTTGAGATAGGCGTCCTCCTCCGAGATCTCGTTCTTCATCAGCGGCTGCACGCCGGTCTCCCAGGCCCGATCGAAAGTCGGTGCCATGACGTAGAAGGTCATGAATAGTGCGAGGCTGATCAGCACGAGATTCGGAGGCGTCGTCTGAAGACCGAGCCCGGCGCGCAAGAACGACAGCGCGACGGCGAAGCGGGTAAAGCTCGTGACCATGATGAGCAGTCCCGGCGCGACGGACAGCACCGTCAGCAGCGCCATGAGCTGGATGATGCGGCCGCTGGTCGAGCCGTTGCCTGGCGGCAGCAGCGAGTTGAGGTCCGGAATCTGGGCGAATGCCACTTCGGGCAGCACGACCAGCAGCAATGCGAGCAGCAGGACTCTCAATTTCACTGGATCACCAACGTCTCAATGATCAATTCGCGGACCTTGCCGGACGAGCGGATGCTGGCGCGTTCGGACAGATCGTCGCGCAGATGCTGAAGCCCTCGCGCGCCTTCGAACTGCGTGACCGAGACCGAGCGCAAGTAAGTGACGATGTCCTCGCTGATATGGGCAGCGAGGATGCCGGCATCCTCGTCACTCATGCTGTCGGTCACCATGGAGGCCTCGACCCGGGCCCAGTTGTTGGCTGGGGCCGCAAGATTGGTCACGATCGGTGACAGCTTTCTCAGCCGCGCGCTTCCCGAATAGCTCGACGCGACCGGCGGCGGGGTAGCGCCCTTCTTTGCATCGGCGACGCGCTCGGCGGCGGCGAACAGATGCAGGCCAGCAAGCGCGCCGGCGCCTATCGCGACCAGGGTCAGCACGGCGATGGCCGCGATCAGGCGCATGACGCCTCCCGCTGCCATGACGCGCGAGCCTCAGAACGGTGCCACGGCATCATAGATCCGGTGTCCCCAACCAGGCTGCTGCACGTCAGACAGATTTCCGCGACCACCATAGGACACGCGCGCCTCGGCGATCTTCTCGTAGGAGATCGTGTTGGTTCGCGAAATATCCCGTGGACGCACGATGCCGCCGACATTGAGCACGCGCATCTCCGTGTTGATCCCGAACTCCTGCGAGCCGCTGATCATCATGTTTCCGTTCGGCAGCACGTCGGTGACGACGGCTGCGATGGAGAGCTTGATGTCTTCGGAGCGGTCGATCTGGCCGTTGCCTTTGATCTGCGTATTGGTGTTGAGATTGGCGTTGGCCTGGCCTTTGTCCTGCCATCCCGCGACGTCCATCAGCCAGTTCAGTCCGAACTGGATCTGCGAATCGCGCGAGCGGCCGGTCTTGTTGTCGAGCTTGGCCTTGTCCTGCATCGAGATGATCACCGTCACGACGTCGCCGACGCGGCGCGCACGGGGATCGCGGTAGAGATCGGTACCGTCGTCCCAGGTCGAGCGATAGCTGACGGGCTGGTGCATGCGGGGCGTCACCGGAATAGGCTCGGTCGGCGTCCTCAGGCCGCTGCCCACGGGCGACAGCTTCGGGCCGGTCAGGATTTCTGCCGGATCATGGGAGCAGCCGGTGAGAAGCAACAGCGACAGGATGAGGCATGGCGTCTTCATTTACTTGGTCTTCCCGTCATCCACATTTACTTGGTCTTCCCGTCATCCACGCGACGCATTCCACCGAGCAGGTCAGCGAGATGCGCTGCGCGCCCGGTCTCCATCTCGTTGAAAATCGCGCTCGAGCTCCTCGGGCTCAACTTTGCAAGAACCGCCGCGGCTGTCTCGTCCGCCATGCCCGCGATCTGGGTTGCGGCCGCGTCCGGCTTCATGCGCGAATAGATCTCGACGACGCTGGCTTCGGCCTTTTTCAGGAAGTCGTCGCGGAGCGCCATCCACTTCTCATACTCGGCCCGCTTGGCCTCGACTTCGGCGATCCGCTCGCGCAGCAGGCTCTCGGCCTTCTCCAGCTCTTTCAGCTGCCAGGCGAGCCTGGCGTCGACGGCTGGATCGGCGACGTTGCTACAGAACAGCGCGACTTCGTTGTCCGCGGGCGCAGCGGTTTGTGCCGGCACCGGCTTCGGCGGCGCCATGCCCCCGCCTGACTTCGCCGGACGCGCCGGAACGGGAGCCGGTGCTGGAGCGGCCGCTTCGGGCACCGCACCGGTGGTGGCGGGCGCTGAATCCTCGGCCGCCCAGGCCGTGGCCCGCGAATTATCGCCTGGAACAGACGCTGCCTGTGCATGCGACCTCTGCGGCCCGGGCGCGCGAGCGCGTGCGAACGAGAGCAGATTGAGCGGCTTCGACGGCTTCGGTTCGTCCAGCCCGAGCACAGGCGAAGCGTGCGCGAGCACGAACACCGTGGCCAGAAGGAGGTGCGCTTTGTGATCAAGCTTCAGCATCGGCCCGCGTGCGATTCCCGGTCAGGACCTGAGCATTGAGCGACCAAGCTTGCACGACGCTTGTGCATCATTGCACGATGACTTCAGCCTGCAGCGCGCCGGCGGTCTTGATCGCCTGAAGGATCGCGATGATGCCGGATGGTTTCAGTCCGATCTGGTTCAATCCGCGCACCAGGCGCTGCAGATCGACGCCGCTCAGGATCGCTACCTGCGATCCGGCCTCATTGGCCTCGACGATGGTCTGGGGCACGACGACGGTCTGGCCTTGCGAGAACGGCGCCGGCTGCGACACCACGGGCAGCTCGGTGACGCGAACTGTCAGGTTGCCATGCGTGACAGCGACGGTTGATATCCGCACGTCGCGTCCGATCACCACCGTGCCGGTGCGCTCATTGATCACGACGCGCGCGGGCGTGTCGGGCTCGACGGTCAGCTCGCCGATCTCGGCGAGAAAGCGAACCGGGCCGACATAGCGCGGCTTCGACAGCACGATGGTCCGGTAGTCGCGCTCAAAGGCAATCTGGGCACGATAGCGGCCGCCGGCATAGCGATTGACGGCGTCGAGGATCCGCGTCGCCGTGACGAAATCGGGGTTCTTCAGCTCCAGCACCAGGAACTCCATCTCGTGGAGGCTTCCCTGCACCTCGCGCTCCACCAGCGCGCCGTTCGGAATTCTGCCCGCGGTCGGCGTGCCCTGGCTGACGTTCTGGGCCTGGCCTCCGACGCTATAGCCGGCGACCGTGACTGCACCTTGCGCCACCGCATAGACCGCACCGTCGGCCGCGCGCAGCGACGTCATCACCAGCGTGCCGCCGAGCAGCGAGGTCGCATCGCCAAGGGACGACACGGTGACGTCCATCCGTTCGCCCGGCCCGATCGAGGGCAGCAGGTCCGCGGTCACCATCACGGCGGCGACGTTCCGCGTGCGCAGCGTCGTCGGCCGCGACTGATTGTTCGTGCTGCTCGTCTCGTTGCGGACGTTGATGCCCATGTTCTCGAGCATCGACTGCAGCGACTGTTCCGTGAAAGGAGCGTTGCGCAGGGTGTCGCCGGTGCCGTTGAGGCCGATCACCAGGCCATAGCCGACGATCTGGTTCTCGCGCAGGCCCTTGATGTCAGCGATGTCCTTGATGCGGACGGCTGCATGGGCGCTGGCGGCGCAGAAGATCAGCAGAAGCGCGATCAGGACTCTGGTCATGACCCGTCCGCGACCTTGACGGTGCCGTCCGGCTGGACGATGGCCCTGATGATCACGCCCGTGTCGGTGTTTCGCACGGTGATGAGCGAACCCGGCGCACCGGATTGCATCGCCGATCCGTACGTCACGATCGACAAGCCGGAGTCTTCGACAACCACCTTCACCGTCGCGCCGCGGGCGATGGTCCAGGGGTCCTCCACCGAATTGGTCGGGATCGGCTGACCCGGCAACAGCGCCCGCCGCGCCATCCGGCCGACCAGGACCTGACGGCCTTCGACGAACATAGCGACGCCGAGCGCATTCTGGTCAAAGCTGCGTTCGGTGATCATGTCTTCCCTGATCAGCTCGCCGGCGCGGATCGACGTCGCGGGCACGGGAAGCCGCTTCTCGTCCGCGGCGGCGTACTCCGCGAAGACGAGAACCACCAGCGCGGCGGCCAACCCGCGCACGATCAGGCCCTCCCAGTTCAACATGGACACACCGAAACTAGCGACTGAGACCCTTCGATACCGTCGAGGCCATGTCATCCGACGCCTGGATCACCTTGGCGTTCATCTCGTAGGCGCGCTGCGCCGAGATCAACTCTGTGATTTCCTTGACCGGATCGACGTTCGAGGCTTCGAGATATTGCTGATTGATCTTGCCGTAGCCGGCATCGCCGGGCAGGCCAACCACCGGCGCGCCCGACGCCGTGGTTTCGCGATAGAGATTGCTGCCGAGCGGCTCGAGGCCTGCCTCGTTGGCGAAATTAGCAAGGTTGAGCTGGCCGATCTGGCGCGGATTGACCTCCGTATCCAGCTTGGCGAAGACCTGACCGGTCTGGTTCACGGTGACCTGCACCGTTCCCTGCGGTACGGTGATATTGGGATCCAGCAGGTAGCCGTCCATCGTCACCAGCTGACCGGTCGCGTTGGTGTTGAACGATCCCGCGCGGGTGTATTGCACCTCGTTGTTCGGGCCCAGCACCTGGAACCAGCCCCGGCCGTTGATCGCGAGATCGTAAGGATTACCGGTCTGCGTCAGCGCGCCCTGGATGTGCAGTTTGCGGATCGCCGCCGACTTGACGCCGAGACCCAGATTTGCGCCCTCCGGAATCGGCGAGGAGCCGTTGACGTTTGCGACCCCCTGCATGCGGTCCATCTGGTAAAACAGATCGGTGAACTCCGCACGCGCGCGCTTGAACGATGTGGTGTTGATGTTGGCGATGTTGTTCGCGATGACTTCGATGTTGGTCTGCTGGGCATTCATGCCCGTGGCCGCGATGGCGAGCGATTTCACTTAGGTCACTCCTTCAGATCAAATCGACATTCGAACGACTTCCTGGTAGGCCTGCACGACCTTGTCGCGAACCGCGACCGCGGTCTGCAAGGCCTGCTCGGCCGACATCAGCGCCTCTACGACCTTTCGCGTCGATTCCTTGCCCCGCATCGCCGAGATCGACGCCGCTTCGCCCGTCTTCAACGTTCCGATCGCGTCCGTGGTCACCTGCTTCATCACGGAATCGAAGCCGACATCGTCGGCGGACTGGACCGGGGACGCCCCCGTAGGCGCAATGGCTTGTGTCTCGGTCGCGCGAGAGGCCGCCTGCCCTGCGGTGATCGCGGTCGATGAAATCGCTTCCAGCATTGTCAGCTCCTCAGCAGGTCGATGGTCATGCCGAGCATCGACCTCACCTGCTTCACGACCTGGAGATTGGCCTCATAGGAGCGGTTGACCTCCCGCATGTCCGCCATCTCGATCATCATGTTGACGTTGGGCATCTTGACGTAGCCGGCCTTGTCGGCGGCGGGATGTCCCGGGTCGTACTCGACGCGATAAGGCGTGGTGTCGACCCCGATTTCCTTGACCTTCGCCAGCTGCGTGCCGGAGGCCCGATCGAGCGCGGCATCGAAGGTGATGGTCTTGCGCTGATAGGGATCCGCCCCCGCGGTGTGCCCGGTCGACGTGGCGTTGGCGAGGTTTTCCGAGACGACGCGCATGCGCGTCGATTGCGCCTCGAGCCCGGAGCTCGCAACCGTCAATGAAGCCGATAGAGCGTCAAGCATATCAGTTCACCTCAAGTCTTCGCGCTGGTCATGACCATGCGGTTGAACGAGCGCACAATCGCCGAATTCATCGAATAGTCGCGATTGACGTCGCTGCCCTTGATCATCTCCTGCTCCAGGCTCACGGAGTTGCCGGAGTGGACGACGTCCCAGCTGTCCTTCTTGGCGGTAGCCCGCGTGTCGGTTTCCGCCGGCGACAATTGCATGTGGCCGGGCGAAGTGGTGGCCAGTCTCACCGGCACCGCGTCGAGCACCTTATTGAACGGCTCGACATCGCGCGCCTTGAATCCCGGCGTATTGGCATTGGCGACATTGGTGGCAATGGTCGACTGACGAAGCTCGAGCCAGCGTGCCTGCGACGATGCGAGTTCGAAGAGATAAAGCGGTCCCACGACGGCCCCATTATGGTTCATTGGAGAGAACCCTAGGGCGTTAAGCTTTCGTCAAGCTGTTGAGGAGCACCATCCCAGAGATTCTATTGAACCTTCGCGGGCCGCGCGGCCCGCTTTGACTGCAGGAAATAGATGATCTCGGCGACGGGACGGAAGAATTCGGCCGGGATCACCTGATCGACCTGCACCGCTTCGTAAAGCGCACGCGCGAGCGCCTTGTTCTCGATCACCGGAATCTTGCTCTGCTCGGCGACCTCGCGAATCTTCAGCGCGATCACGTCCATGCCCTTGGCCACCACGAGCGGTGCCGGGTTTTCGTCGCGATTGTAGCGCAACGCGATCGCGAAATGCGTCGGGTTCGCGATCACCAGCGTCGCGCGCGGCACGGAAGCGATCATGCGCTGGCGCGAGCGGTCGCGCGCGAGCGAACGCAGGCGCGCCTTGATCAGCGGATCGCCCTCCGCCTGCTTGTGCTCGTCCTTGATCTCCTGCCTGGTCATGCGCAGCTCGCGGCGCCAGTGGAAGCGCGCCCAGGCAAGATCGATCGCGACCAGCACGATCGTCGCGATGCAGATCGCCGACACGATCCGCATCGCGATGGTGAGGATCATCTCGGGCAGCGCGACCGGATCGGTGTACATCGCTTCGAACGCCCTCGCCTCCGACGAGCGCAATACGAAGCAGACGACTGCCGTCACCGAGACGAGCTTGAACATCGACTTGGCGAACTCGACGAGCCCTTGAGTTCCGAAGATGCGGTTCCAGCCGCTCGCGGGCGAGATACGCGAGAAGTCTGGCTGAATGCGCTCCAGCACCAGGCGCGGCGCGTTCTGCAGCAGCGACGCTGCGAGCCCGAACACCGCCAGGATCAAGACCAGCGGCACCAGGAACCGCAGGGCCTCGAGGCCGACCACGGTGAGCAGGTTCTGCGCGTCTGCACCGGTATGAAGCGGGAAGCCGTCGGGATCGTCGAGAAAGCCCTTCAAGGTCGGCGTCAGCTGCTGCACGCCCTGGCCGATCAGGAACGCCTGAATCACCATCAGCGCCGTCATGGACGCGAACATGGACGCCTCCCGAGAGACCGGAATCTTGCCCTGTTCGAGCGCATCGCGGACTTTCTTCTCGGTCGGCTCTTCTGTTTTGCTCTCCTGATCGGATTCTGCCATGCCCGTTCAGCGGTCAGCGGAAGACCAGCTCATCCTCCTGATCGGGGTTGAGCTCGATTTCACCCTTTTCAGCGAGGTCGAGTGCAAGATCAGTGATCACGCGGCGCGCCTCCAGCACGTCGCGCTGGTTCGACGGCTCGCCGATGGCGAGCTCGGCTTCGACGACGCGGCGAACGCGCGAGGCGACCGCGGACAGGATCAACTCGCGGAAATGCTTGTCGGTGCCCTTCAGCGCCACGACGATGCGGTCGGTCGGCACCTGATCGAAGATCATGGTGCGCGCCTTCGGCGCCAGGTTGATGACGTCGTCGAAGGTGAACAGCAGCTCCTTCAGCACTTCGGCCGATTTCGGCCGCTTTTCCGACAGGCTCTTCAGCATGTCCTCGATATGACCGCGCTCCATCTTGTTGATGATGTCGGCGACACGGGCGTAAGTGTCCGCACCGAGATTGCGAGCGAAATTGAGCGTCAGGTCTTCGTGCAGCGTCTTCTCGAGCACCTTCATCGCATCGTCGACGATCGGCTTGAGGCTGAGCACTCGCCGCATCAATTCGTTGCGCAGGCTCGACGGCAGCTGGCTCATCACCTTGGCGGCGCAAGACGGCTTGACCTTGGACAGGATCAGCGCCGCGGTCTGCGGATGTTCCTTGGAGAGGTAGGTGGCCAGCGAATTTTCCGACACCGACGAGACGCGATCCCACACCGACCGGCTGGAATTTCCGAGCAGGTCCGACATGATCGCCGTGACCTGGTCGGCGGGAAGCACGTCGCCCAGCACGGCTTCGAGGCCGCCGAGCGTGCCGAGGATGTTGGCGCCCATCGAGAATTGCTGGGCAAATTCCTCGACGATTGCCTCGAGTTCCTGCGCCGTGATCGGCCTCAGCTCGGCCGCGGCCTTGGTGACGACGCGAATGTCCTGCGGTTCGAACTGCGCGAGCACGCTGGCCGCGGCCTGGCGGCCCATGGCCAGCAGCAGCGCCGCGACCTTTTCCGTTCCGCCCAGCGTGGCAACGCCGCGCTGCTTGATGGGAGCGACCGGTGCCGCCATGGTCAGGAATCACCCTGCCCCAGCGGTCCGACAATCTCGGTCAGCGAGACACCGAAGCGGGAATTGTCCTCCTCGACGACGACAACTTCGCCGCGGGCAACGACGCGGCCGTTGACCACGACATCAACGGGCTCGCCGACGCGGTGATCCAGCGGAACGACGGCACCGCGGCCGAGCTTCATCAAATTCGCCACCGGGATGGTCGCCGATCCCAGCACCACCTGCATGGTGACGGGAATGCGCATAATGGCATCCACATTGGCGAACTTGCCGGTCTCCTCGGCGGTGCGGGCGGCGATCTCCGCCAGCCGGTCGAGCGGAGAGGTCTCGGCATCGTCGGATGCGGTTGCAGATTCGTAGTCGAAGGATTGCGCCATCTGGTATCGCCTCTTGGTAGTTCCGCTCCCGGAGCGTCGCGTTCCGATCTATCTCTTCGGCCGTTTCCGGCCCTAAAGCGCGATGAGATTGGGTTGAATCGTCATCGCGCTTTCGCTCTTTGTTTGAGCATGATCTTTTCGGAAAACCGCTTCACACTTTTCCGGATCATGCCCTAGTGCTTGTTGGCCTCGCCCTGCAGCCCGTTGCGTGCATCGAGTGCGGCGATCGCCTCATGGGCCTGATCGATCTTTGCGCTCAGCACATTGGCAAGCCGGCCCAGATTTGCCGTGGAATCATGCGCCGCGGTAATCACGGTGTCGAAGGCGCCGGCGGTCTCGTGGACAATGGTCGAGAACTCGCCCTGGTAGCTGCGCAGCTTCGCGAGCTCGCGGTGCATCCGGGTCACCCGCATGCTCGTGAAGGCCAGCGCGATCAGCAGCACCGCATCAACGAGATAGGATATCATCGACGAACTCCCGCTTCTGATCGACGGGATCCGCCACCTGCATGGCGTAGTAGCCATCGAGCTGGCCGATCTGACACCAGAACAGTACCTGGTTGTTGCTCTCGAGCCGCGCCAGCGTACGCGGCGTGGCCTCAAGCTCCAGGACCTGCCCCACCTTGAATTTGACGACGTCCTCGAGGGTGATCATCTTCTCGTCGAGCACCGCGCTCAGGGTCACCTCGGTGCGGTGAACCTCGCTCTCCATCTGTTCGCGCCAGCGCGGATCGGCCGCGCCGCCTTCGCTGACGACGACATGGGCAAGCTTCTGCCTGAGCGGGTTGAGCGCGGAGTGCGGAATGATCAGGAACATCTGACCGCCGCGATAAAGCGCCTGCACCATCATGTTCGCACAGATCGACATGTTGCTGGCGCGCCCGATCGCCAGCGACGCCATCGCCGTCTCGACCCGCTCGACGCGGAAGGTGACGTTGGAGGTGCCGGCGAAAGCCGCCTGCAGCGCCTTGGCGAACCGGTCGAACAGCGCCTGGACCAGGCGGATCTCGATGTTCGAGAAAGTGCGTTCGACATCGAGCGGCGGCTCGGCACCGTCGGAGCCGAACATCGCTTCGACCATCGTGAACACGAAGTCACGGTCGAGCATGATAATGACGCGGGAGTCCCACTGCTCGGCGTAGAGCACGGCGGCGACCGCATTGCCCTCGTAGTCCTTGATGATGTCGCCGACACGGTCATTGGTGATGCCGTTGACCGAGAAATAGCAGGGCGTGCCGGCCATCGGCTGCAGGCTGTCCGTGCACGATGCCGCCATGCGATCGAAGATCACATTGAGCATCGGCATGCGCTCGATCGAGATGCCGGCGGCGTCCAGCAGATAGTTCGGCAGCTGCTTGCGCTGATCGACCTCGACGTCTTCCATCGTCATGCGCGTGCGGCCTTGGGTTCAGCGTCGGTCACGACGGCCTTGGGACCTGCGATCGTCTCGTTCTCGACGACGTCGATCGACGGCCGTTCGGAGCTCGCGATCATCTTGCGGCCGTGCTCGACGGCGATTTGCGGCATGGCGCCGTTCATGAACGCCAGCAGGGTCTGCTTGACGATGATGTAGGGCCGGCACTTCTTCTCGCGCGTCATCTTGATCTTCAGTGCGAAGGGCGAAATGATGCCGTAGGACAGGAAGATGCCGGCGAAGGTACCGACCAGCGCCGCGCCGATGAAGCCGCCGAGCAGCTTCGGCGACTGGTCCAGCGCGCCCATGGCCTTGATGACGCCGAGCACCGCCGCGACGATGCCGAGCGCGGGCAGCGCCTCGGACACCACCACCAGCGCATGATAGGGCGTCAGCTTGCTCTTCACGATGGTGTGGATCTCCTCGTCCATCAGCGCCTCGATCTCATGGGTACGGGCATTGCCCATGATGATGAGGCGCACATAGTCGCAGATGAACTGGAGCAAAGACGGGTCGCCGAGCACGCTCGGGAACGCCTTGAAGATCTCGGAGGACGAGGGATCGTCGATATGCGCCTCGACCTCATTGCGGCCCTTGCCGCGCAACTCGCGCATCAAGGCATGAAGCGCGCCGAGCAGGTCAAGGTAATAGCGCTGGCCAGGCACCGCGCCGGTGACGGCCTGCATGCAGGCGACCCCGGTGTCGACGACCGTCTTCCAGGGATTGGCCACGATGAAGGTGCCGACCGCGGTGCCCATGATGATCACGAACTCCCACGGCTGCATCAGCACGGCCAGGTGCCCGCCCATGGCGGCAAATCCGCCAAGCAGTGCTGCCACCGTGATGACAATCCCCACGAAACTGCCCAACGCGCCGCTCCATCACCGATCCCATCGGGAACATCTAGTCGGCCACGCTTGCGCGAAGCTGGCTTGGGCGTCCTTTCGGCCGCGCCAGCCCCGCGCAAGCAATTCGCGGCAGCTTGCGACGAGGTCGCAGCGGCGACCAGAGGGGCGCATGCCATGCTATCCACCATCGCGGATTACACCAGGCTGACTACGGACATGAGCAAGTCGCTGACTCAGGTCGAGCAGCAGCCGGACGTGAGCCGCGACACCGCCTATTATCTTGCCAATATCGGCAAGGTGAAAAGCATCGACGATCTCCTGAACAACTATAGGCTCTACTCCTACGCGATGAAGGCCTACGGCCTCGACGACATGATCTACGCCAAGGCGTTCATGCGGAAGGTGCTGACCGAGGGCATCGCGACCTCCAACACCTTCGCCAACAAGCTGAGCGACAGCCGCTACCGGGAGTTCGCCGCCGCCTTCAACTTCGCAGCACTCGGCGCCGCCGCGACCCAGAGCACAGCGGCCACATCAGGCACGACCAGCCATTATGCCACCCAGACGCTGGAGCAGAACGCCGGCGACCAGAATGAGGGCCTCCGGCTCGCCCTGTATTTCACGCGCAAGGCCGCCTCGATCACGAGCCCCTACCAGATCCTCGCCGACAAGGCCCTGACCCAGGTGGTGCAGACCGCAGAGGGCTGGTCGTCGACGATCAGCTCGTCCGACATCGACATGCAGGCCAAGATGATCACGGACAAGATCAACCTCGCCGATTTCAAGGACCCGGCCAAGGTCACCAAATTCGTGCAGCGCTTCGCGGCGATGTGGGATGCGACCCAGGCCCAGAACGACAGCTCGACCAACCCCGCGCTGGTGCTGATCACCGGCGCCTCGACATCGTCGGCCAGTCTCGACACCGATATGCTCACGACGCTTCAGAATATCAAGTTCAACAGGTAAGCCATGCAATCGGCCCTCTATGTCGGATTGTCGGCGCAGGTCGCGCTCGAGAAGCGCCTCCAGACGATCGCCAACAACGTCGCCAACGTCAACACATCCGGCTTCCGCACCGATGTCGTGAAATTCGAGACGGTGCTCTCCAAGGCCGGCGCCAACCCGGTCGCGTTCTCCTCGCCCGGCGACAACATCATCTCGCGCGAGGCCGGCAACATCACCGAGACCGGCAACCCGCTCGACGTCGCCGTGGTCGGCCAGGGCTGGATCGCCTTCGCCGGCCCCAACGGCACGGTTTATACCCGCGACGGCCGCCTGCAGATCGCCGCCAATGGCGACCTCCAGACGGTGTCGGGTTTCCCCGTCATCGATTCCGGCGGTGCGCAGCTCACGCTCGACCCGAACGGCGGGCCGGTCTCGATCTCGCGCAGCGGTGCGATCACCCAGGACAACAACGAGATCGGCACCATCGGCCTGTTCAATATCCCTGCCGATGCCACTCTCGATCGCTACGGCAATTCCGGCGTCACGCCCGACCGGCCCGCGACTGCCATCGCCGATTTCAGCCGCGATGGCTTCAAGCAGGGCTATGTCGAGGGCTCCAGCGCCAATCCGATGATGGAATTGACCAAGCTGATGTCGGCCTCGCGCGCCTTCGACAGCACCAACTCGCTGATCGACGGCACCGAGAGCACGCTCCGCAACGCAATCCAGACGCTGGGCGATCCTGGCAAGTAGACTTGAGAGGCGGCTTGCGCGTCGCGCGTAATTGGGTGGACGGTTTCCTTGAACGCTCTTCGGCAACTTGAGTGGGCGCTGCTCGAGCTCGAGCAGAGCACGCCTCTGGCAAGCGTCAGCGGCGCGATCTCCGAGATCGCGCCGACGCATTTTCGTGTCTCCGGCCTGTCGCGTTCGGTCAAGCTCGGCGAGCTGATCGGCGTCAATACCGGGGCCAAGCCCCAGATCGGCGAGGTGGTGCGGATCGACAGCGACGGCATCGTGGCCAAGCCGTTCGACCGGCACTTCGCCGGCGGGCTCGGCTCGGTCGCCTATCGCATGCCGCCCCTGTCGTTCGCGCCGGATCCGAGCTGGAAGGGCCGCGTCATCAATGCGCTGGGCGTGCCACTGGACGGAATGGGGCCGCTCACGCCAGGGTCGAGGGCCGTTTCGGCCGAGGCGGAGGCGCCGCCGGCGATGAAGCGGGCGCGCGTCCACAAGCCGCTGCGCACCGGCGTGCGCGTGATCGACCTGTTTGCGCCGATCTGCGCCGGCCAGCGCGTCGGCATCTTTGCCGGCTCGGGCGTCGGCAAATCCACGCTGCTCGCCATGCTCGCCCGCAGCCAGGGCTTTGACAGCGTCGTGCTGGCGCTGGTTGGCGAGCGCGGCCGCGAGGTGCGCGAATTCATCGAGGACGTGCTCGGAAACGACCGCAACCGCGCCGTCACCATCGTCTCGACGGGCGATGAAAGCCCGATGATGCGACGGCTGGCGCCGAAGGCGGCGATGGCGGTGGCCGAATATTTCCGTGACCGCGGCGAATCGGTGCTTCTCATCGTCGATTCGATCACCCGCTTCGCCCATGCCGCCCGCGAGGTCGCGCTGGCGGCCGGCGAGCCGGCGGTGGCCCGTGGCTACGCACCGACCGTCTTCACCGACCTGCCGCGCCTCCTGGAGCGCGCCGGGCCCGGCGAGGACGGATCCGGCACCATCACCGGCATCTACTCCGTGCTGGTCGACGGCGATGATCACAACGAGCCTATCGCCGACACCATCCGCAGCACACTCGACGGGCACATCGTGCTCTCCAGGCACATCGCCGACCAGGCACGCTATCCGGCCGTGGACGTGCTGGCCTCGGTCTCGCGGCTGGCGCACAACGTGTGGGATCCCGAGGAGCGGGAATTGGTGAGCAAATTGCGCACCCTGATCGCCAAATACGAGGACACGCGCGATCTTCGCCTGATGGGCGGGTACCAAACCGGGCGCGATTCGGGGCTCGACCAGGCCGTCGACATGGTGCCGCGGATCTATCAGGCCATGCGCCAGGACGCCTCGGCGCCGCCGAGCGCCGATCCGTTCCGCGAGCTCAGGGACATGCTCAAGGGCGACTAAAGCCCGATGAGACTAGGATGAATCCTCATCGCGCTTTAGGCTATTGTTTGAGCATGATCTTTTCGGAAAACCGCTTCGCACTTTTCCGGATCATGCTTTAGCGGCACGGCGTGCTGCCCGCGTCGGGTCAGCGCCCCTCGCATCCTGACGAGGTGCTGCATGTCGCGGCACAAACTGCACAGGCGTTTGTGCGCTGGCGGCGTTAGCCGCCAATCTCAGCCGTCGGGATGAGACCATAGTCCTGAAAGACGACAAGCAGATGATGCTCCCCGCATAGTCCAGCAACAACCGTCACGTGCATTCCCTGCAAGTTCCCCTGACCCTGTCTTGGCAATTCCCGAAGCAGATCGCGGAAGTTGTGGATGACTCTCGTGTTGCATCTCACCCGTCCTGCACAAGCTTCGATCAAACTGCATCAACGACAGACAGCAATATGCGTGCAATCCGCCATGCGTAGAACTACGTGCATCTGCCTTGTTTGACTGTGTATTACGTTCACCTTCATGTGTCCCGACCATCGAGATTGACTTGAACAATACATTGGTCTGCAGCGACATCCGCTCTCGAGTAGTCTCACTACTTGATTTTGTTGAGAAGCTCATTCATCGTTTCGACGGAACAAAAGAAACGTCTGCGTGTGACTTGAACTCAGGGGCTTCGGTTGAACAATTCCGATCCATCGTCCAGAGGTGACGGCAACTCGGGCTTGCGTTCGACGACCTTGTGGTTGGAATGGCATCGGCGGCACCGTTTCTTGCGCAGCATCCTGCGACGCTCATTGGTCCTGGGCGAATGTCTCGCCATCCAAGCCTTTGTGTTGGGCATGAGGCATTCATCGGACACGGCTGAGCATCCGGCTTTGCGCGAGATATTCGTGCGCCAAGGTGGAAAGCGGCTTCGGGGCGCCGCACACGCGATCCCCGGGGTGAGGTAGGAATTTTATGCCGTTGGCACGCGAAGCAGTCGAACTGCTGGTTCAGGCGGCCAGAGCCTGGTACTTCGAAGGAAATCAACACGGATTGCGCGATCGGGAGTGGATGGCGCTGCGCTTTCTCGGCCGCGCCAATCGCTTTTCGCGTACGCCATCTGCGCTCGCCGGCTTCATTGGCGCGACCAGGGCGACCGCGTCGCAGATCGTGAAGACGCTGGAGAGCAAATCCTTCCTGGTCCGGAAGCCGTCGCAGGAGGACAAGCGCTCCGTCGTTCTGGACGTCACGGCGCAGGGTGAGAAATGCCTGAACCAGCATGATCCGATCAATCACGTGTTGAATGCGGTCAATGCGCTCGGCACCGAGGAATGCATCAGGCTGCGCGACTCGCTCCGTGAGGTTCTCAATCATCTCGATGCGGCGCATCAGCGGCTCGATGCCAGCATCTGCCGCGATTGCATGTTCCTGGCCGAGCGCGGCCCCGCCCCGGGCAAGGGCCGCGCCACCGCCGAGTTCATGTGCCGGCTGTACCGCGCCCCCGTCTCGCTCGAGGAGACCGAGCTGCTGTGCACCAGCTTCGAGCGCACCCGCGACCGCCCCAAGATCGAGGAGCATTTCGATCGCGCGCGCGTGGCAAGCCAGGGGTGACGGCGGGCGCGCGCTCTCCCCCGTCATTGCGAGACAGCGAAGCAATCCAGAGTCTTTCCGCAGAGGGATTCTGGACTGCTTCGCTGCGCTCGCAATGACGGAGTATGAGGCGGCAGCATCGCTTCTCCGAGTGACACTGTCATTCCCCGCGCAGGCGGGGACTCCAGTACGCCGCGGCTTCTCGGCTCAATCATTGCTGTCTCGGAGTACTGGATCGCCCGGTCCTAGCGCGCAATTGCGCACTGGCCGGGCGATGACAGCGAGTGTGTAGATGCAGTATGAGACCACGGCATCGCTCTTCCGTTCGCAGGTGTCGTAGGGTGGGCAAAGGCGCCAAGCGCCGTGCCTACCATGTGCTTGTGGTGGGCACGCTTCGCTTTGCCCACCCTACGATAGCGTCGCCTGTGGCAAGCAGCTCCAATCGCAGACACGCCTTCGCCTCCTCGCGGCTCATGTCGCCCGAGCTTTGCTTGATCACCCTCTCAATCAAGAGGGCGCAGGGAAGACCGGGTGCCGGCTTGGCACCCGCGGTCTGCTGCGCGAAAATGTAGCGCAAGAAGACCGCACAGCAGCATACAGGTGAAGCCCAACACACGGCCTTCCCTGCGCGATGGGTTGACGGCTTATGCCGCGCTCTCCCGGGAGCCGAATTCCTTCTGGCCTCCCTCGCCTCGCGAATTGACGATGTGGCCAGCCCGGTTGGACGCTCCACACCTCCGCAAAGGCTTGACCGTAGCGACGACGGCCGGGACCACACGGTTTTGCCGTACGCGCGGTTCGCTGGTTCACCGCATTATCTCCCAGCGTTGTCGACATTGCCGGAAGAATGCAGGCGAGACGAACCTCAACAGCGCCGCTCATCCACACGCGGTTTCGGGCTCACAGGGACTACCCGCCCTGCCCGCACCCTCTCGTGCCGACGCTGCCGCGTCCACCGCATCCCCGGCTCGCGAAGCGTGACGACGTACGATCGCCCCTCAAGGTGAGCCGGGATGGACGATACATACGCTATTTCCGTTTGCGCACGTGGATTGACAGAGGGCGACACGCCGGCCTCTCCGTGTCATTCCGGGGCGCGCCTCTCGGCGCGAGCCCGGAATCCATTTCACAGCGTGACCTGGGGCCCGATGGATTCCGGGCTCGATGCTGCGCGTCGCCCCGGAATGACGATGGGGAGAGTCCGTGGGCCGCTACTGCGCACCCGATCCGCCCTGCACGATCTTCTCATTCAGCTTCTGGTCGACGGTATCGACCGTGCGGTCGATCTCGGCATTGGGCGCGCCGAGCTGATGCGAGATCAGCTTCACCAGGAGGTCGACGCGCTCGATGAAGGGCGCTCCGCTCGCGACCGCGCGCGCGGCCGAGGAGGGCTTGAGCAGGCTCTCGGCGGCTTTGGCGTATTTCGCGAAAGGGACCTGATCCGCGGGATCGGCGCCGAGCCGGCGGGCGATGGCGTCGACATGGTCGTAGATCGTCTGCGAGCGCTTGAGATCGCCATGCACGGCGTCGCGGATCGACTGCGGTTCGTTCGGCGTGATGCAGCGGTAATTGCCGGTGAGCAGCATCGACCATTTCGCCAGCGGCACGAACAGGGACGAGAACACTTTCAGCTTCACCGGCACGTCCTTGCCGTCGAGCGTCACGGCATCGATGTCGGCCTCGAGCTCGCGCAGCACCTTGTTGTGCGTCTCGTCGGCGAAGACCGAGGCCTTGAAGTTGGTGGGCAGGCCGACATGCAGCACGTTCGCCGCTTCCTCCGGCGGACGGAAGGCCTGCGGATCGGGCGAGCACAGCGTCACCAGACCGGGCTCGAACCGCTCCCACACCTGCGCATTGGTGTAAGCCTCCTCCAGATCCATATCGGCGAGCGCCGGGATGCGCTTGAGATAAGGCAACGGCGGCATGTTCATGATCGACAGGCAGGGCAGCTTCGCCGCGGCGATCTTGACCATGAGCATGCGAACTGTGTGGTTGGTGTATTGCGGCTCCTGCATCGCCAGGCCAACAAGGTCATAGCGCGACACGTCCACATTCTGCGGCGTCACCGCATCCAGCTTGCCCGGCAGGTCGCGCGAGAAGATCGCGCGGTGCACCGCTTCGTCGCGCAGCTTGATGCGCACCTCGGTGCCGTCGCGGTTGATCAGCTCCGCAGTCTTGGCGCGGCAGACCAGGGTCACGTTGTGCCCGGCCATCAAGAGCTTGGTGCCCAGCAGGGAGCCGTAGGAAGCTCCCAAAATCAGTACGTTGCGCGCCATGATCGTCCCCTCGATGTCTTGTGTGATTTTTGGGCCCCGGCTGTGGTCCGCGGGTGCGTTGCAGCATCTAAGGCAAACCGATCGGGGCTGGCAACTGGGATAATGCATACAAGGAGGGAGCGAATATTCCGTCACACGGACCGGGCCGGCGGGTCAATTCTCGACCAATTACGGCTTAGCCGAAATCTGGATGCAGCACCGATCCCGCCCGTCGTTCCCGCCCGCAGGACTACGGCTTTCAAATCCCAGCAGAAATTCCGCCGTGGGCAACACGGCGTGTTCCCAGCTGTTTCGCTCGACGCATCCCGCTTCGGTTGATAAGCCCTTGCCGCGAATGACGGGGCTTTGAGTCGGGGACATGACGGTTGCGATCGAGATGGGGCTGACCACGGCGGGCGCCGGGGCGGCCATGGACCTCGAGGAACTCTTGGCGACCCGTCTCCTGGTGCAGGGCAATTCCGGCTCCGGCAAGTCGCATCTGCTCAGGCGCCTCCTGGAGCAGAGCGCGCCCTGGGTGCAGCAGGCCATCATCGACCCCGAAGGCGATTTCGTCACGCTGGCCGAGCGCTTCGGCCACCTCGTGATCGAGGCCGAGGATCACACCGAGCGCGGCCTGCAGGTTGCCGGCGAGCGCGCCCGGCTGCATCGCGTCTCCACCGTGCTCAATCTCGAGGGGCTGGACGCCGAGAACCAGATGCGGCGCGCGGCCGCCTTCCTCGGCGGCCTGTTCGACGTCGAGCGAGATCATTGGTACCCGATGCTGGTCGTGGTCGACGAGGCGCAGCTGTTTGCGCCTGCTGTCGCCGGCGAAGTTTCAGACGAGGCGCGAAAGCTCTCGCTGGGTGCCATGACCAATCTGATGTGCCGCGGCCGCAAGCGCGGCCTTGCCGGCATCATCGCGACGCAGCGTCTGGCCAAGCTCGCCAAGAACGTCGCGGCCGAGGCCTCGAACTTCCTGATGGGCCGGACCTTCCTCGACATCGACATGGCGCGCGCTGCCGATCTGCTCGGCATGGAGCGGCGGCAGGCGGAGGCCTTTCGCGATCTCGAACGCGGACAGTTCATGGCGCTGGGGCCTGCGCTGTCGCGCCGCCCGCTGCGGCTGAACATCGGCCCGACCGAAACATCCCCGCGCAATTCGACCCCGCGGCTGATGCCGCTGCCCGAAGCGACGCTGGAGGATGCGCGCGCCGTGATCCTGGCCGCGCCGCCGCCGGATGCGAACCGGCCGCAGCGCCGGCCGGCGCCCGACCTGCTGGAGCAGCTCCGCGCAGCCAAGGCGGCAGCGCCCGAGATCAGCACCGAAGAGGTCGAGGTGCCGGTCAGCGCCGAGGAACTCGCAGAACGGCGCGAGCGCGTCGATCGCACGCTGCGCGCCGTGCTAGCTGCGCCCGATGCCGGCTTCCGCGCCATCGGCGTGCTCTATCAGGAATTCGTGGTTCGCTGCCGCATCGAAGGCCTCGGCGCGGCCGTACCTGACCTCACCGAATTCCGTCGCATGCTGACGCATGCGCGCGCGGGCCTCGGCACCGACATCGCCGAGGACGATGCCTGGCAGGAGGTGAGCTTGCGCGCCTCGATCCTGCCCGACGACATGCAGGGCGTGTTCATGATGATCGCGCGCGCCGCCAAGGAAGGCTGGCCCTGCCCCGGCGATGCCGCGATCGCCCGCGCCTATGGTTCGCACTCGCTGCGCCGGGCGCAGCGTCTGCTCGGCTATATGGAGGAGCAGGGCCTGATCGTGGTCCAGCTCGACGGCGGCGGACGCAGGATCGTGACGCTGGTGGAATTGGCCTGGGCGACCGCGCCGGGTGATCCCCACGGCGACGACCAACCGGCCGAGCAGATGCCGAGCGCGGCGTCGGCTTGACGCCCTCAGGCCGTCGCGAAGATGCGGCGGTAGAGCAGGCTCGAAACCAGCCAGGCTATCACGAACAGCGCGATCACGGCGAAGCCGACATTGGCAAGCGACGCGTTGAGACCATCGACCAGCGCCCACACGCCGCCATTAAATCCGAGCCGGTCGCTGATCAGGCCGAGCGCCTCAATGCCGCCGATCAACAGCGCGACCGCGACGGATGCGCCTGTGATGGTGAGGTTGTACCAGAGCTTGCGCATGGGATCGACGAAGGCCCAGCGATAGGCGCTGACCATCAGCGCGGAATCGGCGGTATCGACCAGCGCCATGCCTGATGCGAACAACGCGGGGAAGACCAGGATGTCGGCGAGCGAAGCACCGCGAGCCGCTTCGGTGGCGGAGATGCTGAGCAGGCCGATCTCGGTCGCGGTATCGAAGCCGAGACCGAACAGCAATCCGAGCGGAAACATGTGCCAGGGCTTCGTCACCAGGCGGAACATCGGGCCGAGCAGGCGCGCGAGAAAGCCGCGATGGCCGAGCAGTGCCTCCGAACCTGCGGCGTCGTGGACGCCCTGCTCGCGCGCGGCGCGAAACGTCCGCCACAGGCGGGCGAAGATGGCGAGGTTGATCGCTGCGATCACCAGGAGGAACAGCGCCGACACCGAGGTGCCGATCAGGCTGCCGATATCCTTGAGCAGGCTGTCGCCACCAAGGCTGACCACGCCGAGCGCCAGCAGCATGGTTGCGACCACGACGATGGTGGAATGGCCGAGCGCGAAATAGAGACCGACACTGCGCGGCATATCGCCCGCCTGCATCTGCTTGCGCACGACATTGTCGATGGCGGCGATGTGGTCGGCATCGACGGCGTGGCGCAGGCCGAACACCCAGGCGAGCAGCGCCGTCGCCATCACCGCGGGCCGGTCACCGAACGCCGCGAAAGCCCAGATCCACGCGGCGATGTTGGCGGCGACGAGCCCGCCGAACAGCAGCACCATTCCGGACTCAATCGCCCGCATAGACCATCTCGTCACGACCCGCATTCCGCCCGCACGTCTCATTGCGCCAACGGTATGATCTTTTCATAAGATGGTCATACTGACCAGTGCAATCGCGCAAGAGCAGCGGTGCTTGCGGCCATCCTTCCCCGGCAGGCCGAGGCCAAGCTACGCGGCCTCGGAGCCGCCGAGATAGGCGTCGCGAACGCGAGGATCGTCCTTCAGCGTGCGCGCCGGGCCCGAGAGCACGATCTTGCCGGTCTGGAGCACATAGGCCTCGTGCGCGATCTCGAGGGCGAGGCTGGCGTTCTGCTCGACCATGAAGATCGAGACACCGTCCTGGTTGATGGTGCGGATCAATTCCAACACGCGGTCGACATAGAGCGGCGACAGGCCCATGGTCGGCTCATCCATCACGATCAGGCGCGGCCGGCTCATCAGCGCGCGCGCCATCGCCACCATCTGCTGCTCGCCGCCGGACAAGGAGCCGGCGCGCTGCGACAGCCGCTGGCCGAGCTTCGGAAACAGCGTCAGCATCTTGTCGAGATCCTGCGCCACGGCGTCGCGGTCGTTGCGCACGAAGGCGCCCATCAGGATGTTTTCGCGCACGCTCATATCGGCGAACAGCCGCCGCGCCTCGGGCACCGAGGCGATACCGCGGCGGACAATCTGCGGCGTGGTGAGGCCGATCAGCGAGGCGCCGTCGAACGTCACCTCGCCGGAGCGCGGCTTCACCAGACCCAGGATGATCTTCATGGTCGTCGACTTGCCGCTGGCATTGCCGCCGAGCAGGCAGACGATGTGGCCGCGGCCGACTGATATCGACAAGTCGAAATGGACCTGGGCCTGGCCATAGAACGTGTTGACGTCAGTCAGTGCCAGCAGCGGTTCGGCTGCGCCCGTGGTCATGCCGCGCTCTCCTGCTCCGCCGCCCCTGCTAGCCCGTGGCCGAGATAGGCCTCGATCACCTTGGGATCGCTGCGCACCACCTCGCCCGGCCCTTCCGCGATCTTCTTGCCTTCGTCCATGACGATGACGCGATCCGAGAGCTGCATCACCATCTCAAGCTTGTGCTCGATCAGCAGGATGGTCAGCCCCTCTGCTTTCAGCTCGGCGACGAGGGCCTGCATTTCCGCGGTCTCGCTCGGGTTCATGCCGGCGGTCGGCTCGTCCAGCAGCAACAGGCGCGGCTTGAGCGCGAGCGCACGCGCGATCTCGACGCGGCGGCGGTTGGCGTAAGACAGGCTATAGGCCGGCTGGTCAATGCGCGGCAACAGGCGCTCGCCGAAGCGGGCGAGGATGGCTTTGACCTCTTCGCGCAGCCGCTCTTCCTCCTGCCTGACACTCGAAGGGCGCAGCAGCGCCAGGCCCAATTCCAGCAACGGGCCGATCACAGGCACGGCCGGCTTCACGGCACGCAGGCGCGTATGGGCGCCGATCAGGACGTTGTCCATCACGCTGAGATTGCCAAAGACACGGCCGAGCTGGAAGGTGCGCGCGATGCCTTGCGCGGCGAGCCGCTCCGGCGAGAGTCCGGTGATGTCCTGTCCCTCGAAGCGAACCTGGCCCGCATCCGGCCGGTCGAGCCCGGTGACGAGATTGAACAGCGTGGTCTTGCCGGCGCCGTTCGGGCCGATGATGCCGACGAGTCCGCCCTTGGCGAGATCGAGATCGATGCCGTCAACGGCGGTGAGGCCACCAAAGCGACGCGTCAGCCCGCGCAGGGACAACAGCGGCGCGTGCGCTTCCGCCATCAGATCGTCCCCAACAGGCCCTGCGGCCTGAATCGCACGAGCAGCAGCAGCACGATGCCGTAGATCAGGATGCGGTACTCCGCCGCGATCCGGAACATTTCGGGGATGCCGACCAGCGCCACCGCGCCGACGATGGCACCGACGACATTGCCGAGGCCGCCGAGGATCACGACCGTCAGCGCCAGGATGGATTGCTGCGTGTTGAAGGTTTCATGGTTGATATAGGAGTAAAGATGCGCGGCGATGCCGCCGCTGAGGCCGGCGGCGAAGCCGCCGAAGATGAAGGCGAGCGATTTGTAGCGGTTCAGGCTCAGCCCATAGGCACGCGCCGCGATGTCGTCATCGCGAATGGCGCGAAAGCTGCGGCCGAGATGCGAGCCGAGCAGGCGCGCCTGCAGCAACGCGAGCACGACCATGACGGCGAATGCGAACCAGTAGACCGAGGCCGGGCTGATCAGATCGTAGCCGAACAGCGACAGCGGCGGGATGCCGGAAATGCCGATCGGCCCTCGCGTGACGCTTTCCCAGTTCAGGATCACCAGCGACACGATCTCGCCGATGGCGAGCGTCGCGATCGAGACGTAGTGGCCGCGCAAGCGGAATGACGGCGAGATCAGGATCGTGCCGAGCGCGGCGCTCATCAGGCCGCCGGCGATGATGGCAAGGCCGACCGGGACGTTGAGCGTCAGCGACAGCAGCGCGGAGGTATAGGCGCCAATCGCGAGCAGCGCGGCGTGTCCGAGCGAGACCTGGCCGATCGTGCCGGCGACCAGCGTCAGGCTCAGCGCGAGCATGCCGAGCAGCCAGGCGTTGATCAGGGTCTGGAGCACGTAGAACGACACCGGCAGCAGCGGCAGGATCGCGAACGCGGCGACCGCGACGGCCAAGGCCCAGCGCGGAATGCGCAACGGTCGGCTCGGCGCAATGAACGTGCCGGTGAGCGGCTCGGGCGGCGCCTGCCGGGCGCTGGCAAACAGGCCGTTCGGCCGCAGCACCAGCACGACGACCAGCAGCAGGAAGGCGAACAGATTGCGATAGCTGGTGCCGAACACGGCGACGCCGTAGCTCTCGACCAGGCCCAGCAGCATGCTGCCGACCACCGCGCCCGGCACGTTGCCGGCACCGCCGACGACCTCAGCGACGACGCCCTTCAGTGTCGCCTGCAGGCTCATCGCGGTGTCGATCTGGTTGTAGTACATGCCGACCAGGAGGCCGGAGACGCCGCCGAGCGCGGCCGCGATGCCGAACACGGTCTGATTGACGCGGTTGACGTCGACGCCCATCTGCATCGCGGCGTCGCGGTCCTGCGAGGCGGCGCGCACCGCCCAGCCGAGCTTGGTGTAGCGCAGGAACACGAACAGCAAGAGCGCGCTGGAGATGCCGACGCCGGCAATCAGGAGATCGAGCGGCCCGATGGTGCCGCCGCCGACCTGGAAGCGGACATCAGGCAATTGGCTCGGCAGCGCGCGCGGATTGGGCGAGAAGGTCAGCATGACCAATTGGTCGAGCACGAAGCTGATGCCGATGGTCGCCAGCAGCGGCGCGATCCGCACCGAGTTCTGCAGCGGCCGCAGGCCGAAGCGCTCGATGATCAACCCGACCAAAGCGGCCACCACCGCGACGAAGATGATGGTGAGCGGCAGCGGCGTGTGCAGCTGCACCACCGCGACCCAGCCGATATAGGCGCCGACGAGATAGATCGAGCCCTGCGCAAAGTTGATCAGCCGGCTGACGCCGAAGATCAGCGCGAGCCCGACTGCAACGAGGGCGTAGACGTTACCGACGATCAGCCCGTTGATGGTGTAGTCGAGCCAGGAAGACACGCAGGGTTCCTAATGAAGGGGAGAAAGGCCGGAGCGAGAGCTCCGGCCGTCAGGTCAGGTGGGCTTGCCGTCCCAAAGCGCGAACTTGCCGTTGCGCACGACCAGCTCGGCGTTCATGGCGCCCTTGATGCGACGGGTGGCAACGTCAAAGGTCGCGGTGCCGAAGATCACGCTCGGGACGTCCTTGACCTTGGCGAAGGCATCGCGGATCGCCTTGCGGTCGGTGCCGCCGATCCTGATCACCGCGGCCGCCATGTTCATCGCATCATAGGCGTAGGCGTTGAACGCGTCGGGCTCCTGCCCGTTGTACTTTTTCTTGAAGCCGGCAATGAAGTTCTGCACCTCGGGCCGCTTGTCCTCCGGGAAATAGCGTGTGCCGACATGGACGTCCTCGACGGCGTCGCCGCCGAGCTCCAGGAATTTCGGCGAATAGACGGAGCTGGCGGCGCAGATCACCTGCTTCAGCCCGACCTGACGCGCCTGGCGCGCGATCAGCGCACCATCGGAATAATAGGAGATCAGCACCAAGCCGTCCGGATTGGCATCGCGCACCCGCACCAGCGTGGAGCGGAAATCGCGCTCCTCGGCGATATAGCCTTCGGTGACGACGATCTCCGCGCCATATTCCTTGGCGGCGTTGTTGAAATAGTCGCGGCTGGTGCGGCCCCAATCGGTGTTGAGATGCAGCACCGCAAGCTTCTTCAGGCCGAGACTCTTCACCGCATAGCGCGCCAGCAGCGGCTGCTCGTCGGCCTGGCTGACCGACGTGCTCCACATGAAGTCGCCGCCCTTGGTGAAGTCGGGGTGCGAATTGGTGAAGCCGAACTGCACGAGGCCGCCGCGCTGATAGATCGGCGAGGCCGCCATCGAGGCGGGGCTGGAGAAATCGCCGAGCTCAAGCACGATGCGGGGATCGGACACGAACTTCTGCGCGATCGCCACCGACTGGCGCGGATCGCTCTGGCTATCCTCGAAGGTATAGGCAAGCTTGCGGCCGTTGATGCCGCCGGCGGCCGTGATCTCGTCCAGCGCGAGATCAAAGCCCTGCTTCCATTGCGTGCCATATTGTGCATTCGGCCCCGTCAGCGGGCCGCTGACGCCGAGCAGGATCGGATCGGCGTCCGCGAGGGCTGCGCGCGAGAAGGCGGCGCCCGCCATCATGGCGAGCGAGCCTTTGACCAGGGTTCGGCGATTGATGTTGCTCATGTGCGGCTCCATCCAGTCAGGTGTTGAAAGCTCTAGTCTTACAAACAAGCAGCAAGTCTTGTGCCGGTGACTATTTCGAGGGCTCGCCCAGCGACAGCATCAGCCGGTTGGCCCAGTTGAAGAACGAGGCGCCGTTGATGACGTCGACGATCTCGGCATCGTCGAGACCCGCACTGCGCAGCTCCCTAATATTGTCGGGGCCGAACGCGATCGGCGTCGACGCCAGCGCCACCGAGGCCTTGACCACGGCGTTCCAGCGTTCGCCGAGATCGGCCTTGACGCCCTCGTCGAGCAGCTTCTGCACGTCGTCACGGCGCTTGGAATAGGTGCTGGCGAAGCGCGCATGCACCGAGGCGCAATAGATGCAGCCATTGTAGCGCGAGGTGGCAGCCGCCGCGAGCTCGCGCTCGTCGCGCGGCAGGCCGTCGGCGACGTTGTAGAAGATGTCCTTGTCGGTCTTGGTGCGGGCTTCCAGCACTTCGGGGTCGCGCACCAGGAGACGAAAATATTCCGACTTGGCGCGGGCGCGGTCGACGAGGCCGGCATAGTGCCGCTCGGTCAGCTCGGCCTCGGGCAGCGGCTCGATCCAGGAGACCCAGCCGAGCTCATCCTGGGTGAAGACATCAGGCGGATTGACGGTGGCGTTCATGATAGCGGCCTCCTCTTATGCGTTCACTGCTGCAAGCGTGCGCAAGCCGCTGACGACGCGCACCTGGAACGACAGGAACGCGACGAGTTGGGAGAAGGTGACGATGCCGGTGGTCGACCAGCCGGCCGCCTGCAGCGCCTTCATGTCGGCGGCCGCCGCATCGCGCGGCCGGAACACCAAAAGATGCGCGTGCTCGAGCGCCGCGACGAGCCGGGGACCGAGCGCGGACTTACTCGCCGCGTCAACGCGATAAATCAAGCCTGCCGTATTCTCGACCGACAGCGGGCCCGCCGGAAACGAGCCATATGGACCCGAGGTCTTGCCCCGCGCGATCTCGGCGTCGATGGTCTTGACCAGAGCCGCGCCGCCGGCGGTCGCCGCAAGCTTGTCGCGATAGAAGCTGGCAACCGGGGACTCGCCATGGAGCCCGGTCACGAAGGCCGCGATCGCGGCGCGCTCGAGCAGCGAGAATTCGCCGGCGTCGATCGGTTCGAACAGGGAGAGATAGCTCTTCTGCGCGTTCTCGCGCGCTTGCAGGCGCTTGGCGCGGATGGCGTCCAGCGCCGATCCCGGCTTGATGCCTGCAAGCGTGTCGATGATATCAGGCGTGCTCATCTTGGTGCCTCGTGAAATCCATCAAAGCCCGACTAGCCGGCAAGGGCTACTTCGGGCGCGGTCCTGGTCCAGCCCAGCGCAGGCGCGACCTTGTCGGCCACGAGCTCGATCGAGCGCAGCACGTAGGGGTGCGGCGCATCGACGGAATGGACCTGGAAGACGAGATCGGTGATCCGCTCCAGCGTCGCATCGGTACGTAGCGAGGCGATCACCTCGTCGGCGCCGCCGACATGGGTGTCGAACGCCGCGATCATTTCCTCCAGCGTCTCGCCCGGGGGAAGATGCCCGCTTTTCATGAATTGCGGCAGCGCGCGGCGCAGCCCGATATCGGCAAGACGCATCGCCTCGCGATGATCATCGGCGACGAACACGCTGCGCGAGGCCATGATGCGCGGTTCAGTGCCCGGCGGCAGCGCGGCGAGATAGGCGTCGATGATCGGGTTCTGGATCTCGGCGAGCGTCGCGTTTGGCGCGTCCTTGGCCCGCGGCTGGGTGCGCGACAGCAAGAGGCCGTCGCCGGCCTTGCCGGCGCGGGCCCCGCCCGCGACCGAGAACGTCGCTTGCCAGATGCGCTTGTCCAGTTGCGGCCGCTGCGGGTAGAGCGTGTCGCCGCCCTCGAGCGGCTTGCCGGCCAGCGCCTTGCGGACCACCTCGAGATTGCGCGCAAAGATCTCGTTGCGCTGGGCGCCGTCGAGGCCGAAGGCGGCAAAGGCCGACGGGTTCCCGCCGGTGCCGACCCCGAGCTCGAAGCGGCCGTTGCAGAGCAGATCGAGCACTGCGGCGTCCTCCGCCACCCGCACCGCGCTCTCCAGCGGCAGGGTGACGATGCCGGTGCCGAGGCGGATGCGCGAGGTCTGGGCGGCGACATAGCCGAGGAAGGTGAAGGGCGACGGCAGTCCGCCCTCGCGCTCGTGAAAATGGTGCTGCGCGATCCACGCGGAATCGAGGCCGGCCTTCTCGGCGCGTACGAGCTGCTCGGCGGCGAAGCGATAGCGCTCGGCCGGCGGGGCCTCATCGAGCAGTCGCGTGAAGAATCCCAGGCGTTTCAGATTTGCAAGACGTTTCATACGACCCCTGTCGGGCGAGGATGGATCCCGATGATGTCGGTTGCCGGCGCTGGAGACAAGCGGGCAAAGCGCAAGGCTGCCCGCCGGGATCGCACCCCAGCGCTAGACCTTTGGCTAAGCAGGCTGCCTACCAGCTCGGCAGCACCGCGCCCTTGAACTTGGTGAGGACGAACTCCTTCACCTCGGGCGTGTGATAGCTGTCGACCAGGATCTTGACCCAGGGCTTGTCCTTGTCGGCGCTGCGCACTGCGATCAGGTTGACGTAGGGACCCTTGGGGTCCTCGCGCAGAATCGGATCCTTGACCGGATCCAGGCCCGCCTGGGTTGCATAATTGGTGTTGATCGCGGCGGCGTCGACATCATCGAGCGCGCGCGGCGCCTGCGCCGCGTCGACCTCGATGAATTTCAGCTTCTTCGGATTCTCGGTGATATCGAGCACGGTCGGCTTGAAGCCGACACCGTCCTTCAGCTTGATCACGCCCTTGTCGCGCAACAGCAGCAGGACGCGGCCGCCATTGGTCGGATCGTTGGGGATCGAGACCTTGCCGCCGTCGGGAATGTCAGCGAAGGCCTTGTGCTTCTTGGAATAGACGCCGATCGGGAAGTTCACGGTGAGGCCAACCGCCTCGATCTTGTAGCCGCGATCGGCCTTCTGGTTGTCCAGGTAAGGCTGGTTCTGGAACGAATTGGCCTGGATCTCGCCGGCATCGAGCGCGGCGTTCGGCACCACGTAATCAGAGAACTCGATGAGCTGGATGTCGAGGCCCTGCTTGGCGGCGATCGGCTTTACCGCCTCCAGAATCTGCGCATGAGGACCCGGCGTCACGCCGATCTTGATGGTCTCGGCTGAGCTTGCCGCCGTCCACGCGGCGAGCAGGGTAGCGAGGATCAGGGTGGGGCGAAGCGACATCTTGGTCTCCATGACTTATCGATGGGAACCGTATTCGCTTCTCCGCCGGACGAAATCAATGAAATGAATATCCATATTGACCGCCGACGACGGGCAACACTTCTCCGTTCGCCGGCAAATGGGAAATGAACGCAAATTGGGGCTGGTGCAAGCCTTCCTAGGCGCGCGGCTCGGCACGCCAGGTCGACGGCGACAGCATGATCCACACGCAGATCGCAGCGTAGGCGACAAGCGATACCGTGACCATGATGGCAAGCCCTGCCATTCCCACCCCGAAGCTTGCCACCGCGATCCAGCCGCCGCCGGCCGCAATCAGGATGCGCACGACGGAGCCGGCGAGTGGACCGAGCGCGCGACCGGTGCCCTGCACCGCGAACGACACGACAAAGCCGAATCCCAGCGCCGCATAGGCCGGCGCGACGATGCGCAGGTAAATCATGCCTTCGTCCACGACGCCGGCGTCATGGCTGAACAGATGCAACCAGGCTGTCGGAACAATCGCGACCATCAGGCCGATCGAGCCGGTCATGATCATGCCCGCGGCGCCGCTGACCCAGCCGATCCGCTGCGCTCGCGCAATCTGGCCCGCGCCCATGTTGACGCCGACCATGGTCAACGTCGCGGTGCTGAGGCCGAACAGCAGCGGGATCATGATGTAGTCGAGCCGCGAGGCGATGCCGTAGCCGGCAAGCGCCGAGGTGCCGAACAGGCCGACCGCGCCGGTGACGAGGATGACGGTGAGGTTGGTCAGCACGGCATTGAACGCGGTGGGGATGCCGACCTTGAGCATGTCGCCAAAGATCTTCGCGCGCAGCGGCACGACGTGCAGCCGCAGCCCGGAGGAGCCCGAGGACATGTAGCGCAGCAGGAACAGCATCGCCGCGCCGTAATAGAGACCGAAGGCAATGCCTGCGCCGCCGATGCCGAGGCTCGGCACCGGGCCGAAGCCGAAGATCAGCAGCGGCGAGACCGGAATGGTCACGATCGCGCCGATCAACGTCACCAGCGCAGGCACCTTGACGTTGCCGGATCCGCGCAACGCGGCGGCCTGGAGGTTGACGATCCACACAGGAATCGCGCCGGCGAACAGATAGCTGGAATAGGTGACGGCCGCATCGAGCGCACCGTCGCGGCCGCCGAGCGTTCGGAACAGCGCCGGGCCGCCGAAGTGCACGCCAAGCGTGAACACCCCTCCCGCGATGATCGCAAGCACGACGGCGTGGAACAGCGCCGCATCGGCGTCGTCGCGACGGCCCGCGCCGACCGCGCGCGCCACCGACGAGGCGACGCCCGAGCCGAACCCGCCATTCGACATCATGGTCATCAGCATGAAGATCGGGAACACCAATGCGGCACCCGCCAGCGCATCGGTGCCGAGATAGCCGACATAGTAGGCCTCGGCGATATTCACCGCGGTCTGCGCCACCAGCACGGTCACGGTCGGCGCGGCGAGCTTGAGCAGCGTCGGCAGGATCGGCGCGGCAAGAAGCGCGGCACGGCGCTGGTCGGCGGTCGGCGCCACGGTGCGAGGCGCTGCCGCGCTGCGCACAGGGGCCTCCAGGGCGGATATAGGCTGCGCCGCGACGTCCTCGACTGACATTGCTGAGGTCCTGTTCTTTTCCGGAGCTGCCGCAGCAGCCATTGCATTATGCTCATAATGTATTATTATGATCGTAATGCAATAGAGAACAGCTCACGATCCCGTGGCCGTGTCTTTGGGCGGAGGTCGGGAGGGAGCTGAGGACCATGCGCTACGATAAGGGACACAAGGACGAGACACGCCGGCACATCCTCGAGGTCGCCTCGGCGCAGTTCCGCGAGAGCGGGATCGCCGCGGTTGGGCTCGCCGGCATCATGTCGGAGGCCGGCCTGACCAACGGCGCCTTCTACACCCACTTCGCCTCCAAGGAGGAGCTGGTGCGGGAGGTGCTGACCGATGCCCTCACCCGCCGCGAGGAGCGGCACAAGGCCAATCTCGAGAATGGCGTCGCGGTCGAAACCGTGATCCGCGATTATCTCTCGACACGTCACCGCGACCACCCTGGCACGGGCTGCCCGACCGCCGCGCTCGTTGCCGAGATCGCGCGGCACCCCAAGGCAACGCGCGATGCCTTTACCGGCAAGGTCTCCGACCTCGTCGGGCTGATGGCAAAGCAGATCAGGCAAGGCACAGCAGAAGAGCGGCGGCGCAAGGCGATCACGATCTATTCGACCATGGTCGGCGCGCTGCAATTGTCGCGCGCCGTCAACGACAGGCAGTTGTCGGACGAGATCCTGGAGAATGCGGTGGACGCCGCGCTGGCAATCGCCAACGCGCGCTGACGCGGTCGCACGTCCACCGCCCTGTGTGGCTACACCGGGTCGAACGCCCGGATCGGCGGCAGGTTGCCGGTGAACTTCTCCACCTCAACCGTGGTGAGCTGGCCGGTGCAGCCTTGCGCAAAGGACGAGGTGCCGACGTCGCGGGTGAGCACGTTCGGATTGCCGTGCACACAGAGCGGCGCGTCGTCCTCAGGGTCCATCGGGTCGTACCAGGCGCCGGTCGGCAATTGCACGACGCCGGGCGCGATGCCATCGGTGACATGCACCGCGGCGAGGCACGCGCCGCGCGCGTTGAACAGGCGGATGATGTTGCCGTCCTTGATGCCCCGCGCATCTGCATCCCGCGGATTCATCCGCGCGACCTCGCGGCCGCGATGCTTTGCGCCCAGCGAATGCCCGCCGAAATCGAGCTGGCTGTGCAGCCGCGTCACCGGCTGGTTGGCGACGAGGAAGCACGGCGCACCGGGCTTGGGCATATCGCTCTTATCGAGCCAGACCGGATGGCCGGGACAATCCGCATCGCCATGGCCGGCGATCTTCGCCGAGTAAATCTCGATGCGTCCGCTCGGCGTCGGCAGCGGATGCGCGACCGGATCTTCGCGGAAACTGCGCAAGCGGCCGCCATCGTCGGGCTGCTGCGGCACGACCAGGCTGCCGCGCTTCCAGAATTCCTCGAAACTCGGGGCCTCCAGCCCGCGCTTGGCGAGCGAGGCGCGGGTCGGCTCGTAGAGATGCGCCAGCCATTGCCGCGAGCTGCGCCCTTCTGTGAAAGGCTCGCGGGCACCGAGGCGATCGGCGAGATCGGCAAAGATCTCGTAGTCGTCGCGTGCCAGCCCGAACGGCTCGGCGATCTGGTGCATCGCGACCATCAAGGGATCGTTGCTGGAATAGCCGATGTCCTCGCGCTCGAGCGTCATGGTCGAGGGCAGCACGATGTCGGCATGGCGCGCGGTCGCAGTCCAGGCGAGCTCGTGCACGACGAGCGTGTCGACTTTCGCAAAAGCCTTGCGCAGGCGGTTGATGTCCTGGTGGTGATGGAACGGATTGCCGCCGGCCCAATAGACCAGGCGAATGTCTGGATAGGTGCGCGTCTCGCCATTGTAGCGGTAAGTGCTGCCGGGTTTGAGCAGCATGTCGGCGATGCGCGCCACCGGAATGAAATCCCTGACGCCGTTACGCCCCTGCCCGAGCGTCGGCCCCGGCACGTCGTTGACGCGGCGGCCGTAATAGCCGATTGCGCCCAGCGAATAGGCGTAGCCGCCGCCGGGAAGGCCGATCTGGCCGAGCGCTGCCGCCAGCACCATGCCCATCCAGACCGGCTGCTCGCCATGCTCGGCGCGCTGCAGCGAATGCGAGACCGTAATGAGTGCGCGCTTGCCGGCAAGGCGCCGCGCCAGGGTCCGGATCGCGCTCGCGTCGACGCCGCAGATCGCGGCAGCCCATTCGGCATGCTTGGGCTGTCCATCGCTCTCGCCCGTGAGATAGCGCAGGAACACCGGCCAGCCTTCCGTGTAGCGATCGAGGAAAGCCTGGTCATGCAAGCCTTCGCTGACCAGCGTGTGAACCATGCCGAGCATCAGTGCGGTGTCGGTGCCGGGCGTGCATGTCATCCACTCGGCACCGGCCTCGGCCGGCAAATCCTCGCGCAGCGGGCTCATCAGGATGAACTCGCAGCCGCGCTTGCGCGCTGCTTGCATCGCACCGCGCTCGACATGCTTGCTGATCGAGCCGCCGGCCACCATCGAGTTCTTCAGCGCCATGCCGCCGAATGCGAGCACAATCTCGGTCTTTTCGGCGACCTGTTCCCAGGTGACGTTGCGCTTGGTGATGTCCTCATAGCCCGCCAGGATCTGCGGCAGCAGCACGGAGGACGCGCCGGACGAATAGGAATTCACCGAGCGGACATAGCCGCCCATGGCGATGTTGAGGAAGCGATGCACCTGGCTCTGCGCGTGATGGAAGCGGCCCGCGCTCGACCAGCCATAGGAGCCGCCGAACACGGCGCCGGGGCCGCGCGTGTCGCGGATGCGCGCGAGCTCGTCGCCGAGCAGGTCCAGCGCCTTCTCCCAGCTGACGGAGACGAATTCGTCGCGGCCGCGCCTGTCATCGGGCCCGGGCCCACGCTCGAGCCAGCCCTTGCGGATGGCGGGCTGCGCAATACGGGCCTGATGGCGCAGAGCGCCGGGGAAATTGTCGATGATGCCGCTCGGATCGGGGTCGCCGCCATAGGCTCTCACCTCCAGCCCGGCCGCGCCATTGCGTGCGGAAAACGCGCCCCAATGCGAGGTGTGCGGCTTGAAGCCATCCGACAAATCGAGGCCGGGGTCGGGGAAGCCAATCGTATCGTCCATCGCGTGGCCCTCAATCGCTGGAAGCGCCGCGCAGGCCGCTCCGGTTGCATCGTTCGCCAATATAGTGAGGCCCGCGCGTACAGGGCAACGGAATACCGATGCGCGGAACCGCGCGCATGGCCGCCTCCCGCGGACCGCAGCCCTTCTGAAGCACGCTGCTTCCAACCGCGTCATTGCGAGCGCAGCGAAGCAATCCAGACTGTCGCCGCGGAGGGATTCTGGATTGCTTCGCTGCGCTCGCAATGACGGAGCAAGGGGCACCGGCATCGATCTTCCGGCTGCGTTCGAACTTGGAGATGCGTCTTCTCGTTCTCTGGATGGACACTACCCGCGGTCCTGGCTCGGCATTTCGTCGCACCGCTTTCCACCATTGTCGGCATTGCTGCCCACACAACGATGCAACATGATGGCTCCGCCGGTGACGACTGTTGTTGTGGCAGGTGGAGGTCATCCGATGGACGAAAACGACATCCGCGGGCTCATCGCGGAGGTGAAGCAGGGCACGCTGTCGCGGCGCTCCTTCATGCGGACGTTGGCCGCAGCGGGGGTCACGGCGCCAATTGCGAGCCAGATCCTGCTCTGGAACGACGTGGCGATGGCTAATGCCACACTGGCCTACAAGCCGACGAAAGCCGGCGGCGGCGGTCCGCTCAGGATGCTGGTCTGGCAGGCGCCCACCTTGCTCAATCCGCATTTCGCGCTGGGCACCAAGGACCAGGTCGCCTCACGCATCTTCTTCGAGCCGCTCGCCGGCTGGGACAAGGAGGGCAATCTCTTCCCCTGTCTTGCCGCCGAGATCCCGACCAAGGCGAATGGCGGGCTGTCGGGTGACGGCACCAGCGTGATCTGGAAGCTGAAGCAGGGCGTGAGATGGCATGACGGCAAGCCCTTCACCGCCGACGACGTCGTCTTCACCTGGACCTATGCCGCCGACCTGGCGACGGCCGCCTACACCACGGGATCCTACAAGGACATCATTGTCGAGAGGATCGACGACCACACCGTCAAGGTGATCTTCAAGGCGCCAACCCCGTTCTGGGCCGATCCCTTCGTCGGCTCGGTGGGCCAGATCCTGCCGAAGCATCATTTCGGCGACTATGCCGGTGCGAAATCGCGCGACGCGCCGGGCAATCTGAAGCCGGTCGGCACCGGTCCCTACAAATTCGTCGAGTTCAAGCCGGGCGATCTGCTCCGGGCCGAACGCAATCCTGATTATCACGTCAAGAACCAGCCTTTTTTCGACACGTTCGAGATCAAGGGCGGCGGAGATGCAGTCTCTGCCGCGCGCGCCGTGCTACAGACCGGCGAATACGATTATGCGTGGAATCTGCTGGTCGAGGACGAGATCCTCAAGCGCATGGAGGCCGGTGGCAAAGGCAAGGTCGAGTACACGACCGCCGGCGGCATCGAGTTCGTCATCCTCAACACCACGGACCCCTGGACCGAGGTTGACGGCGAACGATCCAACGCCAGGACGAAGCACCCGACGCTGTCCGATCCGGCCGTGCGGCGGGCACTCAACCTGCTGATTGACCGCGAAGGAATCCAGAAGTTCATCTACGGCCGCGCCGCCGTCGCAACGGCGAGCTTCGTCAACCAGCCGCCGCAGTTCAAATCGGGCAAGCTGAAATACGAATTCAACATCGAGAAGGCGAACAAGATTCTCGACGAGGCCGGCTGGAAGGCTGGTGCCGACGGCATTCGTACGAGGGACGGCAAGCAACTGAAATACGTGTTCCAGACCTCGATCAACGCGCCACGCCAGAAGGCACAGGCCATCATCAAGCAGGCCTGCCAGAAGGCCGGGATCGAGATCGAACTCAAATCGGTCACGGCGTCGGTGTTCTTCTCCTCGGATGTCGGCAATCCCGACACCTACTCGAAATTCTACTGCGACATGGAAATGTACAATGCGACGCAGCCCCAGCCCGATCCGGAGCGGTTCCTGAACCAGTGCGTCTCCTGGGAAATCGCGAGCAAGGACAACAAATGGCTCGGCCGCAACGTCTCGCGCTGGTCCGACCCGGAGGCCGACAAGGCCTACAAGGCCGCGCAGAACGAGCTCGATCCCGTCAAGCGCGCCGCGCTGCTGATCAAGGTCGATGAGATCTTCTGCGAGGCCAACATCTTCCTGCCGCTGCTCTCACGCTACATCGTCGGCGGCGCCGTCGATGGCCTGATGACTGACATCTCGGGGTGGGACGTCACGACGTGGAATATTGCGAGCTGGTATCGGAACACGAAGGTTTTGTAGGAGCGTAACGAAACCCATCGAAACACGATGGGTTTCGCAAGTGCTCTGCCCTCGTGATCCGGACCTGCGTTTTCAGCTGGTCCGAGAGCTCGGCCGGCACGAACATCTAACCAATTGAAAGAACTGAATTGTCGCTTCAGCCCAGCACCGACGCTCGTTCTCTCCTCTAGGTTGCGATGTCACCCGCAGGAGACCTCTGTTACATGCCGACGTGCTCGAATGGACTTTGCGAAGTCTCGTCGGCCGTCCGTTGACGAGATTGAGGCAAATGATACGATTTAACGGTGCCCGGCCTCGCCGATCGGACCGGGTACCGGAATGACGGCGTGAGGGGCCAGCCTTATCGTGCCAAGCGTTGCACGTGCGTCCTGCCCTTCATGCGTCCCGCACGCGGAAACTAAAGCAACGATAACGGCGCGCGTTGCCGCATCGGAGCGGTCTTGCGGAGGATGAGGTGGGGGACCGGGCGAGCCTGTTACGGTTCGGACCTGAACCCGGCGACGGCACGGTCTACGGATATGAATCTCTCATCGTTTATGGGCACCGGCTGGGCCCACGGTCCGCAGGTTCTCTGCGACGAAGACGGGATTCTGCTGTGCCGCACCTCCCGCGAACGCATGGACGGTGACCGGCAGGTCGTGCTGGCCGTCGTTCCGGCCGCGGAACATCCAAGCCCGCAAAGCCTCGACCGGCTGGCTCACGAATTTGCGCTGAGGGACGAACTGGATGGTGCCTGGGCGGCGAAGCCGCTCGAGCTGCTGCAGGATCACGGCCGCACCATTCTCATCCTCGAGGATCGCGGCGGCGAACCGCTGACTTGGCTGACGGACGCACCCATGGAGACGGGCAGCTTCCTGCGTCTCGCGATCCAGATCGCCGCCGCGCTGGGCAAGGTCCATCAACAGGGCCTGGTGCACAAGGATATCAAACCGGCAAATATCCTGGTGAGCCGCAACAATGGCGGCGTGCATCTCACCGGCTTCGGATTCGCAACACGCCGCCCCCGCGAACGGCTGTCCGCGGCAGCGCACGAGCAGATCGCCGGTACGCTCGCTTACATCTCTCCCGAGCAGACGGGACGCATGAACCGCTCGATCGACTCGCGGAGTGATCTCTACTCGCTCGGCGTCACGCTCTACCAGATGGTCACCGGCTCGCTGCCATTCGCCGCTGATGATCCGATGGAATGGGTGCATTGTCACGTCGCAAGGGAGCCCGATGCGCCGGCCAAGCGATGCAGCAACGTGCCCGGCACGGTGTCCAGGCTGATCATGAAGCTGCTCTCCAAGATGGCGGAAGAGCGCTACCAGACCGCCGGCGGCGCCGAGCGGGATCTGCAACGCTGCCTCGCAGAATGGGAGCTTCGGCGTTCCATCGACGACTTCCCGCTGGGCCAGCACGACACGCCGGACCGACTTCTCGTACCCGAGAAGCTGTACGGAAGGACATCCGAGTGCGAGACGTTGTTCGCCTCGTTCGAACGCATTGCCAAGAGCGGCGCGCCGGAGCTTGCGCTGATCGCCGGATATTCCGGCATCGGCAAGTCATCTGTCGTCAACGAGCTGCACAAGGTGCTGGTGCCGTCGCACGGCCTGTTTGCGTCAGGCAAATTCGACCAGCACAAACGCGACATCCCCTACGCCACGCTCGCCAAGGCATTCCAGGGCCTCGTCCGTCCTCTTCTCGGCAAACGCGACGCCGAGCTGAGCGAGTGGCGCCAGGCCCTGCTCGGCGCGCTTGGTCCAAACGGACAGCTCGTCGTGGACCTGGTTCCGGAGCTGAAGGCCGTCATCGGCGAGCAGCCGCCTGTCACCGAGCTGCCGCTCCAGCACGCGCAAAGCCGCTTTCACCGCGTGATCGAACAGTTCATCGGCGTGTTTGCGCGGGCCGAACATCCCCTGGTGCTGTTCCTCGATGATTTGCAATGGCTTGATATGGCGACGTTCGAGCTGCTCGAGGACATCCTGACGCGGTCAGAGCTGAAGCACCTGATGCTGATCGGTGCTTACCGGGACAACGAGGTGGATTCCGCTCATCCCGTCATGCGCATGCGAGAGGCCATCAAGGCGCGCGGGCGAGGGGTGGTGGAGATCAAGCTCGCGCCGCTCGGTCGCAGGCACCTCGGCCAGTTGCTGGCGGACACGCTCCGCTGCGAGCCGAGTCACGCTGCGCCGCTGATCCAGCTCGTGCACGAGAAGACCGCAGGCAATCCGTTCTTCGCCATCCAGTTCATGTTCTCGCTGGTCGACGAAGGCCTGCTTGCGTTCGACCATGATGCCGTGCGCTGGGCCTGGGACCTCGAGCGGATTCACGCCAAGCGATACACCGACAACGTCATCGACCTCATGCTGGGGAAGCTCACCCGGCTGCCCCTGGCGACACGCACGGCTCTGCAGCAGATGGCCTGCCTCGGAAATGTCGCCGAGGTGGCAGTGCTTTCGATCGTGCTCGACGCCTCCGATGATCAGGTCAACGCCGATCTGTGGCCTGCCGTTCGCCAGGAATTCGTCGAGCCGCAAGCTGGCGCCTATCGCTTCGTCCACGACCGGTTTCAGGAGGCGGCCTATGCACTGATTCCGGAGCAAGGACGGGCCGCGGCGCATCTGCGCATCGGCCGCTTGTTCGCAGCGAGAGCCGCGCCTGAAACGATCGAAGAACACGTCTTCGAGATCGTCAGCCAACTCAACCGCGGCGCAGCCTTGATCACGGCACCGGAGGAGCGCGTCAGGCTGGCGGAGCTCAATCTGCTCGCCGGTCGCCGCGCCAAGGCCGCAACGGCCTTCGCCATGGCGCACGCTCACTTCGCGGCCGGCGAAGCCATGCTGCCCGGGGATCGCTGGGAGCAACATTACACGCTCAGCTTCGCGCTGGCGCTGCAGCGCGCCGAATGCGAATTCCTCGCAGGCGAACACGCGACGGCGAACACGCGCCTCGCCGAATTGGCGGAACGAGCGGCCACCCTGCCCGATCTCGCGGCGGTCACCCGGCTGCGGATGGAGCCAAGCGATCGCAACGTCGAGACCGCGCTCGACTATCTGCGGCGCGTCGGCATCGACTGGTCCGCGCATCCAACGCCGGATGAAGTCCAGCGAGAATATCAGCGGATGTGGCAGGCGATCGGCGACCGTCCGATCGAGGCCCTGCTCGATCTGCCGCAGATGACTGATCCGGTCGCGCGCGGAACGATGGATGTCCTTACGGTGCTGGTTTCGCCGGCCTGGTACATCGATGAGGGCTTGCGACGCCTGATCATCGGACGCATGGCCAATCTCAGCTTGCAATACGGCAACTCCGATGCCTCGTGTCTCGCCTACATCGTGCTCGCCACCGTGCTCGGTCCCGACTTTGGCGACTACGCTGCCGGCTATCGCTTTGCCCAGCTCGGCCTCGATCTGGTCGAGACGCACGGACTGGACCGGTTCAAGGCCCGCGTCTATCTCGGCTTCGGCAGCTGGACGCGAGATGTGAGGACAGGACGCCCGTGGCTGAAGCGCGCCTTCGACGCTGCGCAGCAAGTCGGCGACGTGAACTATGCGAGCTTCACCCGCCATCATCACCTGACGCACCTTCTCGCTTGCGGCGATCCGCTTGCCGAAGTGCAGCTGGAGGCCGAAGCGGGGTTCGATTACGCACGCCGGGCGCACGTCGATCTTGCGGCGGATCGAATTATTGGGCAGTTGCAGCTCATCCGGTCGCTGCGCGGCCTCACCGCGAAATTCGGTAGCTTCGATGACGCCGGCTTCAACGAGGCGCAGTTTGAACGTCGTCTCGAGACCGAGCCATACCTGGAGCAGGCCGGATTCTGGTACTGGACCCGCAAGCTGCAGGCACGCGTGCTTGCCAACGATCCCACCGCCATCGCTGCCGCAGCAAAGGCCGACAAGCTCTTGTGGACCTCGAAAGCCCTGTTCGATCGGGTTGACTTTCACTTCTATGCGGCCTTGGCCGAGGCCGCGTGTTGCGAGGTCGCCATCCCAGCCGAACGAGCCCGGCATCACGACGCTCTGACCCGCCACCACCGCGAGCTTCAGCAATTGGACGAGATCAGCCCGGAAGACTTCGCCGACCGGGCCGCTCTCATCTCGGCTGAAATCGCCCGCGTCGAAGGTCGCGAGGTCGATGCGATGCGATACTACGACCGGGCGATCGCCGAGGCGCATGCAAACGGCTTTCCTCACAATGAAGCCATCGCAAACGAGCTCGCCGGACGATTCTACACGACGCGCGGCTTCGACAAGATCGCCAATGCCTATCTACGCGATGCCCACTACGGATTTATCCGCTGGGGAGCCGAGCCAAAGGTCAGGCAGCTCGAACACCTCTATCCGCGCCTCCACGTCGCCGAAGATACCAGCTCCGGCAGCCGGCCGACCATCCAGCAGATGGACGTTACCACCGTGGTGAAGGCGTCTCAGGCCGTCTCAAGTGAAATCGAGCTGCCGAAGCTGATCGAGACACTGATGAAGATCGTTCTGCAGAACGCTGGTGCCGACCGCGGCCTGCTGATCCTGTCGCGGCACGACGACTTCCTTATCGAGGCGGAGGGTCAATCCAGGGGCGACGTGTTCACGGTCGCGATGCGTCAAACCTCGCTCTCGACACCGGATTGTCCGGAGGCCCTGCTGCGCTACGTCATTCGCGCGCAAAAGCCTCTCATCGTCGACGACGCAACGCGGCCCGATCCGCTCTACGGTGACGACTATGTGCGTCGCCGACACCCGAGATCCATGCTCTGCCTGCCATTGCTGAAACAAGCCAAGCTGATCGGCTTGCTGTATCTGGAGAACACGTTGACGACGCACGCCTTCACGCCGGATCGGGTGGCGGTGCTGGACCTGTTGGCGGCACAGGCCGCGATCTCTCTGGAGAACACGCTGCTCTATCGCGATCTTCAGGAGCGCGAGGCGCGCATCCGCCGGCTCGTCGATTCCAATATTATCGGCATCCTGTTCTGGGAGGGCAGCGGCGACATCAGCTACGCCAACGACGCCTTCCTGAACATGACCGGATATTCCAGGCAGGACCTGGTCTCGAAGGCCATCCGCTGGAACGATATGACCCCGGCGGAATATCGCGACGAAGACACGCAGCGGGTCGAACAGCTCAGGACATCGGGGCAGACCGCCTCGCGGGAGAAGGAGTTCATCAGGAAAGACGGCAGCCGCGTTCCTGTCCTGATCGGGTCCGCCTCGCTGGCCGGGTCGTCCGATCAGTGCGTCTCGTTCGTGCTCGACCTCACCGCGCGAAAGCAGGCCGAGGAAAAATACCGCCTGCTCATGGAGCAGGCGCATGACGCAATCCTGGTGCTTGACCAAAGCGGCCTTGTGATCGAGGCAAACCGCACTGCCGGTGTGATGCTGGGACGGCCGCGGGAGCAGATCATCGGCCTGCCGTTCCGATCCATGCTCGTTGCTGCCGACCCAACCGAGGTCGCCAGATTGCTGGCGCCGGATTCGACGAGTCTGCTGCAGCTTCGCCTGGGCGGCGCCGACGACAAGGGCCTCGATGTCGAAATGTCTGCCGCTCACGTCTCGACGGGCGGCCAGGAGCTGATCATCGTGATCGGACGCGACATCAGCCAGCGGCTGCGCCTCGAGCAGCAGTTGCGCCAGGCGCAGAAGATGGACGCCGTCGGCCAGCTCACCGGGGGCGTCGCCCATGACTTCAACAACATCCTGACGGTGATCACCGGAACCATCCAGATCCTGATCGACGATCTTGCGGATCGGCCTGACCTCGTCGCCATTGCACATATGATCGACGACGCCGCCACGCGCGGCGCCGATCTGACGATGCAGCTCCTCGCCTTCGCGCGCAGGCAGCCGCTGCAACCCCGCAACGTCGACGTCAACAATCTCATTGTCGATACCGCAAAGCTGCTGCGGCCAACGCTGGGCGAGCACATCGAGGTCGGCTCCACGCTGCAGACCGATTGCTGGCATGCGCTGATCGACCCGGGCCAGCTCTCGACTGCCCTGATCAACCTCGCCGTCAATGCCCGCGACGCGATGGCGGGCGGAGGCAAGATCTCGTTCGGCACCGCGAATGTGAGCTTTGGCCCCGACAATCCAGGACCGGACAATGCGCTCGGCGACTTCGTCCTGGTGACGGTGAGCGACACCGGCTCGGGGATTCCGCTGACAATCCGGGACAAGATCTTCGAACCGTTCTTCACGACCAAGGAGCTTGGCAAAGGAACAGGCCTCGGCTTGAGCATGGTGTATGGCTTCATCAAGCAGTCCGGCGGACATATTCGAATCGACAGCGAAGAAGGATCAGGGACGACCTTCAGCCTGTACCTGCCGCGCTCGACCCAGGCCGCAGCCTCCACACGCGTAGTGACGAAGGGCGAGCTGCAACGCGGCAGGGAAACCATCCTCCTGGTCGAGGACGACGAACTGGTCCGCAACTATGTCGAAGCGCAGCTGAAGAGCTTCGGCTATCGCACGATCGCGGCCCCCAATGGTCCGGAGGCCCTCGCTCTCGTCGACCTGGGCACGGCGTTCGATCTGCTCTTTACCGATGTCGTCATGCCCGGCGGCATGAGCGGCCGCCAACTTGCCGATGCCGTGCTCCAGCGGCGTCCCGGCGTGCCCGTGCTCTATATGTCGGGCTATCCGGAAGCCGCCATGATGCATGACGGTCGGCTCGACCCTGATATCACCCTGCTGAGCAAGCCGTACCGGCCGGCGGATCTGGCACGTGCCATTCGCCAGGTCCTGGAGTCGCGCGGAGGTCCGGGCGTCGCGCAATAGGCAGTGTCCGCTCGCCAACCTCAGCCCGCCGACAGATGAACCACGTTCCATGACGCCGGCGCGAGCACCGCACGCAACTGCGCGCCAACGATGCTCACGCCCTGCAACGGCTGAGGCTTCACACGCGCCGGCGCGTCCCTGGTGTTCGTCGCCTGAAGATCGTCGTGACGCAATTGAAAGGCATCAGCCACGGCGAGCCGGCCGAAATTCCGTGCATCGATGCTAACCTCGATCTCCTGGTTGAGGTCGCGGTTGAGCATGAACAGCGAAACAGTCCCGGCCTCTCCCGCGACGGCAGCCATCTTGAGGTACGGCACATTGGCGATCGGAAAGGTCAGCTCCAGAGGTCCCCGGGGATCGTAGTAGGTGGTGTCGTAGGCGTCCGACTCGACCTGGATGCGTAGCACCTTGCCGCGACCGAAGCGGCTCATGTGCGCGAACGGGAAGAAGATGGTCTGGCGCCACGCGGCTCCGCCGGTCTCGGTCATGATCGGCGCGATGGCATTGACGAGCTGCGCCAGGCAGGCCGCTTTCACCCGATCGGCATGGTTGAGCAGCGAGATGCAGGCGCCGCCGAAAACCAGCGCGTCCTCCATCGTATAGATCTCCTCGAGAATCGGCGGCGCCACGGGCCAGCCTTCCTTGACCCGATCGGCCCGGTTGCGGCGGGTTCGATACCAGACGTTCCATTCGTCGAAATTCAACATCAGGCGCTTGTCGGATCGACGTCGCGCCGCCGCGGCATCCGCCAATGCGACGACCTCGTCGATGAAGCGGTCCATCAGGTCGGGGCTGGCGAGAAAGGCTGCGCTGTCTCGCCGATAGTTGTTGAGATACGTATGCAGCGAAACGTAGTCGACATGATCGAAGGTTTGATCGAGCACCGTGTCTTCCCAGGTGCCGAACGTCGGCATGCTGCGCCCGCAAGAGCCGCAGACCGCGAGTTCGATCTTCGGGTCCACCCACCGCATCATCTTGGCAGCTTCGAGCGCCACCGGCCCGTAGGCGGCCGCGCTCTTGTGTCCAATCTGCCAAGGGCCGTCCATCTCGTTGCCGAGGCACCAGAACCTGACACCGTGCGGCTTCTCCCAGCCGTGAGAGCGGCGCAGATCCGACCAGGCCGATCCGCCCGGGTGATTGCAGTATTCCACAAGGTTGGCCGCGGCCTCGCCGCCCCTCGTGCCGAGATTGACCGCCAGCATCGGCTCGACATCGGCAGCCTTGCACCAATCCATGAATTCATTCGTGCCGAAGCTGTTGGGCTCGGTGCTGAACCATGCGAGGTCGAGCCGCACCGGCCGCTTCTCCGCTGGGCCGACCCCGTCTTCCCAATTGTAGCCGGAGACGAAATTGCCGCCGGGATATCGGATGATCGTCGGGCCAAGCTCCTTCACCAGAGCGAGCACGTCGCCGCGAAATCCCCTGTCGTCTGCTGTCGGATGGCCCGGCTCGTAGATGCCGCCATAGACGCACCGTCCGAGATGTTCGACGAAGGCCCCGAACAAGCGAGGATCGGTGTGAGCGATGGCAAAATCCCGATCCATCATAACTCTAGCTTTTCTCATACCCTGCCTTCGAATGTCCTGGATCAAATGACTTGGGTCGTACCGGAGGCATTTGCGCCGCCGCCGGCAATTTGAGGCAACAGAGCGGCTTCGCGCAACTGGCGAGTACAGGGATGCCGCGGCGCCCTCAGCACCGCTCGCGCATCACCGCTTTCGACGACGCTGCCCTTCTGCATGATCAGGATACGATCGCTGATGTAGTAGGCGGTCGCCAGATCGTGCGTGACATAGATGATCGATATCCCCAGTTCGTCCCGCAACGTCTTGAACAGATTGACGATCGACATGCGCAAGGACGCATCGATCATGGAGACCGGCTCGTCCGCCACGATCAATTTCGGCTCGGCCAGCAGCGCACGGGCAATCGCGACCCGTTGCAGCTGTCCTCCCGACAACTCATGCGGGTACCTGCCGCCCACCTCCTTGAGCGACAAGCCCACCTTGTGCAGCGCCGCATCGACGGCCGTCGTAGCCGTACTCTCTCCTGCCGCGGCCGCAAAACGACGTCGCGTCATAAGCAGATACCGCTCAACCCGCTTCAAGGGATTGAAGGATTCAAACGGATTCTGGAAGATCGGCTGCACCTTGTGCATGAATGCCAAGCGGCCGGCACTGCCGCTAATGGCCGCAAGGTCGATGCCGTCGAGCAGCAATCTGCCGCTGGTCGGCGTCACCATGTTCAGGATCATCCGGGCAAGCGTCGTCTTGCCGCTGCCGGATTCGCCGATGATCGCCAGGATCTCCGGCTGCTGGGCGGCGAGCTGGAGGCTCACCTTGTTCACCGCGACAATCTTCTCCCGCGATAGCAGCCTTCCGCGGACGAAGGTCTTGCTGACCTCCCTGACATCGAGCAGCAGATCGTTCATGCCCTATCATCCCCGTTGACGGCGAAGCATGCCACGCGATGCCCGGGGGTCGCTTCGCGCATGAGCGGAACCTCACGGCTGCAAATCTCGCCTGCGAGCGGGCATCGCGGATGGAAGCGACAACCCGAAGGGGGATCGGCCAGATTTGGCGGCGCGCCGCCAAGCCCCGCGCGCGGCGCGTCCTCGCCGATGCGCGGAAGGCTCGCGATGAGGTTCTGGGTATAGGGATGTAGCGGGTTGCGAAAGATTTCCGCCGTCGCGGCCTCCTCGACCAGGCGCCCGGCATACATGATGGCGAGCCGGTCGGTGATATGCGCATGCACGCCCATGTCATGCGTGACGAACAGCACCGACGAGCCGGTTTCGCGCTGAATGCCGCGGATCATGCCCAGCACCTCCTTCTGCACCACCACGTCGAGCGCGGTGGTCGGCTCGTCGGCAATGATGAATCCGGGACGGCAGATCGTCGCCAGCGCAAGCGCGGCGCGTTGCCGCATCCCGCCCGAGAGCTCGTGTGGAAAGGCCGAAAGCACCGACGGATCGAGTTTGACGCGAGCCAGATGGGCGACCACCTGCTGCTCGAACTGCTTTCGGCTGCCGCCAATATGCGGATAGGCGAAATCGACGAACGAGGATCCGATGCGACGCACCGGGTTCAGCACATTCATCGAACCCTGCATGATGTAGGAGAGATGCCGCCAGCGAATCCGCTCCACTTGCGCCGGCGGCGCGCGGTGCAATCCGCCATAGCCAGGCAGGAAGGCAAACTCCATGCTGCCGCCGACGATCTCGAGCGGAGGCTTGATCGCGCCGGCAATGCTCTTGATCAGCGTGGTCTTTCCGGAGCTCGATTCCCCGGCGAGACCGTAGATCTCGCCGCGGCGCACGGCGAAGCTGACACCGTCAACCGCACGGATGGCGCGCCTGACGCCGGCATGGCTGGTCCGGTAATAGGCCTGCAGGTCGCGAACGACGAGAAGCGGCTGGACATGCTGCTCCCCGTGCGGCTGCTCGACGCTCGCGTGCATCACGAAGCCCCTCCCACGTTCCAGAGCCGGCTTCTCGGATCGATATGGGCGTTGACCGAGACCGCGAGCAGGAACAGCCCGATGAACGCCATGATCACCGCGATGGTCGGAAAGGCGATCCACCACCAGATGCCCGCAACCATCGCCGTGTGCTGGTTGGCCCAATAGATCATGCCGCCGATCGTCGGGATGTTGATGTCGGTGAAGCCGAGCACGGCAAGCGTCACCTCGAGCCCGATCGACCATACCATGTTGTTCATGGTCGTGGAGAACAGGATCGGCAGGACATAGGGCAGATGCTCCTCGGTCAGGATCTGCCGCGTGCTCATTCCGGAGAACAGGCTGGTCTGGGTGAACTCGCGTTGCCGCAAGCTCATCACCATCGAGCGGATCAGCCGCGCATCATAGGCCCAGCCGAAACAGGCCATGATCAGCGCCAGCATCAGCCAGGAGATGCGGTCGCGCATCACGAAATAGAACAGCACCAGGACCGGCAGCAGCGGGATGACGATGAAGGTGTCGTTCACGGCCATCAGCGCGCGATCGATCCAGCCGCCCTTGTAGCCACTGACGAGCCCGACCACGAGCGCGATCAGGCGGCTGACCAGGGCCACGGTGCCGCCAAACAGCAGCGTGTTCCTGATGGCGAAGCTCAACTGCCAGAACACGTCCTGGCCGCGCGACGTGGTGCCGAACCAATACGTCAAAGACGGTGGCAGGTCGGGCGGCACCACATAGACGCTGTCGGGCGGATAGGGTGAAAAGCTCGCCAGCACCGACAGCAGCAGGACGACAGCAACCAGCACCAGCCCGATGCGGAATTCGGCCCTGTAGCGCAGCAGGTCGCGGAGAAAGACGACCATCAGCTGACCTTCACCCGGGGATCGAGCAGCGGGTACAAGAGATCGATCGCGAGCACGCCAACCGATACGCCGAGGATCGAGATGGTAGTGACGCCGAGGACCAGGCCGTAATCACCGGCATAGACGGCGTCCACCAGCAGCGAACCGAGCCCGGGATAGCCAAACACCTTTTCGGTGATCACGGCGCCGTTGAAGATGCTGCCGAGCGACATCGCAAGGCCCGTGACCTGCGGCACCAGCGCGTTGCGCATCACATAGGATGTCAGGATGCGCCAGGACTTCACGCCGGCAAGCTCGGCATAAACGACGTAGTCTTCGGCGAGGACATTGGCGACCAGCGCACGCATGCCGAGGAACCAGCTGCCCACGCCGATCAGGATCAGCGACAGCGCCGGCAGGATCGCGTGCAGCAGCACGCTCCAGACGAATTCGGGTGTCAGGGTCTGCGCCAGATTCATCGTCGCCCCGCCGCTGATCGGAAGCACCGGCCAGATGAAACCGAACAGGATCAGCAGCAGCATGGCCAGGATGTAATAGGGGATCGGATGAAGGCCCATGGCAATCACCCCCATCAGCTTCAGCCCGCGGCTCTGCCGGTAATAGCCGGCGAGTCCTCCGAGCAGATTTCCAAGCACCCAGGCGATCAGGGTTGAAACCGTGAGCAGGCCCGCCGTCCAGGGCAGCGCGCGTCCGATCAGGGTGCCGACGGGGGTCGGAAATGCCGACAGCGACGGACCGAAATCGGCGCTCAGGATCCGCTTCCAGAACGTCAGATATTGCTGAACGGGCGTGCCGCCGAGACCATAGAGCTCACGCAAGGAACGGCGCATCTGTTCGATCGCATCGGGCGCGGTGTTGCCGAAGGAGGTCACCGCCGAGATCGATTGCTCGACGGGATCGATCGGCGAGGCATGCGTGATGACATAGGCGATGTTGATGCCGATGAAGACGACGAGCAGGAACTGCGCGAGCCGGCGGCCGACATAGCCGGCGTACCCGCTCATGGCAGCACCCGGGACGCTCGGCAAGGTCGCTCTGGCAGATGCGGTCGCCTAGATGTCATCGCGTCCTAACTTGCCGGCTTCAGCCGCACGAACATGTAACGCGAATTGCCCCAGTTCGGCACGGGATTGGTGTAGGGATTTTCCGATGTCGGAAAGCCGGTCCAGTAGGTCTGGTCCATCGCGGTGAACACGTTGTAGGCCATCAGCGGAATGGTCGGCATCTTCTTCACCGCGAGCTTGACGTAGTCCTTGCCGAGCTCGATCGACCTCTGATCGTCAAAGCCGACGGTGCGGATCTCCTCGATGATCTTGTCGAGCGCGGGATTGGACCAGCGCTGCCAGTTGCGCAGCGGCTGCGGCTTGCCCGGCTCGGCGACGAATTGCGAATGCCAGCTGTCGAGGAAATAGGACAGGTCCTGGTGGCCGCCCCAGGTCTCGACGCTCCAGCCAATGAAGGTGTCGAAATCACCGGCGGCACGCCGCGTCGGCAGCGTGCCTTGCGCGACGTCGATCTTGGCGTCGATGCCCGCCTGCTTCCACAGCTGCACGATCATCGTTCCGGCCCGCGTCATCACCGGACGCAGATCGCCTTCGACCATGACACGGACGCTGAAGGGTTTTCCGTCGGGCGTGACCCAGGCGCCGCCGCGCTTAGTAAAGCCTGCCTTCTCCAGCAGCTCCTGCGCCGCGACCGGATCGGTCTTCCACCAGCCCCGCCCGAACGCCTTGGCGATCTCTGCCGGATCGGCCGGGATCTGCTCGCCCATGGACGGCCGCAGCATGTCGGCGATCTGCTTGCCGATGGTCGGGTCATACGGCTTGATCTTGCGCTTGCCGGTGTCGATCTCGAAGCTCTCGAGCCAGGCCTCCATCGGCGCGTGATAGGTGGCCGGATGGGTTCCGGTCGGCGGCACGCCGATCGCCGAGATGGTGGCAGCGCCGCGATAGGCCGCCATCGCCACGGCCTTGATGTCGATCAACAGCGCCAGCGCCCAGCGCACGTCCGGATTCTTGAAGTTCTCGTTCTGGGTGTTGAAGATGACGGCGGGAAGCGTCGGATCGGGATGGCCGTAAGGGAATCCCTTGAACCAGGCCCGCGTCGTCTTGCTCTGCTTGGCGAGGGCGAACATGCCTTCCGGCGCGATGTCGTGGACGACGTCGAGCTCATGATTGAGCTGCGCGATCACCCGTTTGTCGGGCGGCCCGGGATCGACATAAGCGAGATATTTCGGACCCGGCTTGCCGAAGCGCGCCAGGGTGGTGCGTTGCCAGTCATCGCGAAGCTGCCAGATGTACCATTTGCCGTCGGGATCGTAGCTGTGCAGCACATAGGCGCCGAGCGAGACCGGCTTGTTGAAGTCGAATTTGACGGGATCCTCGACCTTGTCGAAGACGTGCTTGGGCAGGATCCACACCGCGCCCCAGCGCACCGTGAAGTTGGCGTGGAAGCGTGAATTGGGCTTTTTGAGCTTGAACACGACGGTGTGGGCATCCGGCGCCTCGACGGAGGCGACGTTGCTCGTCAGCACCGCGCTGAAGCGCATCGCCGGGTTTTTGATCTGGGTGGTCACGGTTGCGACGACGTCGTCGGCGGTGAATTCGACGCCGTCGCTCCAGAAGATGCCGCTGCGCAGCTTGACCGTCATTTCGGTGAAGTCGGCGTTGTATTGCGGCTTGTCGGCGGCCAGCGAATTGTCCCAGACGCCGTCGAGACCGCTCTCGGGATCGATGTACCAGAGCGTATCAAGCGCGGCCTGCTGCAGCCCGTTGGACTGCGAGTTGGCGTTGATCACCCAGATGTTGAACCAGCCGGCGTTCTTGACGGTGCCTTCCGGGTTTTCCAGGATCAGCAGATCCTTCCTCGGAATGTTTTGCGGAATTCCCTGCGCGTGACCGGGTTCCACTGATGCGAACAGCAGGGATCCCAGCACATAACCGGCCAGCAGCAACGGACTGATGCAGCGCATGATGTCCTCGCGGCGAATTTCGTCCCGATGCCCGTTTTGAGGCGATGCTAGAGGCGTCGGAGTCCGGGGACAACAGGAATCTTGGACGGCAGCGCAACTGCGGACGCGCGCTCGCGTTCTCGCGGCGCATTTCGCCCGAGCCTTGCTCATCGTTCCGCCCTCGTAAATCCACAAGGGCGCAGGGAAGACCGGGTGCCGACCTCGCACCCGCGGTCCGCTGCGCGAAAATGTAGCGCAAAAAGACCGCACAGCATGATACAGGTGGTGCCGAACACTCGGCCTTCCCTGCGCAGTGGTTTGACGGCTTATGCCGTGCTCTCCCGGGAGCCGAATTCCTTCTGGCCTCCCTCGCCCGCAGATTGACGATGTGGCCAGCCCGGTTGGGCGCTCCACACCTCCGCAAAGGCTTGACCGTAGCGACGACGGCCAGGACCACACGGTTTTGCCGTACGCTGGGGTTCGCGAGTTCGCCGCATGATCGTCCGGCCTTGTCGACGTTGCCGGAAGCATGCCGGCGAGACGAACCTGACAGCGCCGTTCGTCCGCGCGAAGGTTTCGGGCTCACAGGGACTACCGCCCTGCCCGCTCCTCTCGCACCCAACGCTGCCCGCGTCCACCGCAAGCCCGGCTCGCAATCAAGACGACTCGAGATCGCCCCTCGAGGATGAGCCAGGATGCGGCGATATATACGCTGTTTCCGAATTTCGGTAAAGTGGAATATTTTTGTGGAGAGGCGTTGACGGGGTGAAGGGTGTTTTGCCCGACGGGTAGCCGATCATCGGCGCGAGGTGGTTAGCCGTCGCCGAATTGGAAAGATCGTTACATCGCGCCAATTTAAGATTAGGCCCCAGAGGCCGCGCGGCGCGAACAACATGATCAGGATTCCGAGCGTGCCCAGCAAGATCAGATACCAGGCGCCGAAATCGGCGAGATAGCGCTGCATCAAATAGAAGACGACGGCGCCGATGACCGGGCCTTCCATCGTGCCGATGCCGCCGATCACGACGATGAAGATGACGTAGGCGGTCCAATCCAGCACCGAGAAGGCGGCATCCGGCGAGATCCGCGCCTTCTGGAGATAGATCAACGCACCGATCATGCCGGTCATGGCCGCGGTCGCGACATAGACGGCGAGCTTGATGCGGTAGATGTCGACGCCGAGACCCGCGGCGGCGGCCTCCTGGTCGCGGATTGCGCCGAGTGCGAGGCCACGGCGCGAGCGCAAGATGAAGTAGACGGCGGCGAGCGTGGCGACCACGAGCGTCAGCGCCACCCAATAGGAAACGATGTCGCGCGCCGCCGGCGTGCGCACGTCGAGCAATGCCCTCACCTGTTCGATGCCGGGCACGGATGAGGTAACCGATGACGTGAGCGAGGTGCCGGTGCCGCCGCCGAGCGGCTTGATCTGCGCGAAGACGAGACGATAGACCTCGGCCACCACCCAGGTCCCGATCGCAAAATAGGCACCGCGCAGGCGGAACACGATCAGCGCCGTCGGCAGCGCGCACAATGCGGAGATGACGCCTGCGAGCGGGATCGCAAGCAGCGGATTGAGTCCACCGATCAGCGTCAGCGCAAACAGGAGATAGCCGCCGAGGCCGACAAAGGCCTGCTGGCCTACCGAGATCAGGCCGGCATAGCCTGCGAGCAGGTTCCAGCATTGCGCCAGCGCCAGCATGTAGAACAGGAAGATGAAATCCTGAACCAGGGTGCGGCTGGCAACCATCGGCAGCAGCACCAGCACCAGGACGATGAGGACGGCGATGGACGCGGCGATGCGCGGAGCGCCGCCCGCGGTTTCGATGCGGAAGGTCTGTGCGGGCTTCGCTGCGGAATCATCCATCGCGGTCAATCCTGCGCGCGCGGAAACAGGCCGCGCGGCCGCACCACGAGCACCGCGAGGAAGGCGAAATGGCCGGCCAGGATCTGCCACTCCGGGTCGATGCGCGCGCCGATGGTCTGGGCGAGCCCGAGCACGATGCCCCCTGCGAGCGTTCCCCAAAAGCTACCCAGGCCGCCGATGATCACGGCCTCGAAAGCGTAAAGCAGCCGCGCCGGGCCGATGGTCGGATCGAAGTTCGCCCGCAATCCGAGATACAGCGCCGCGATCCCGATCACGACGAAGGCAAGCCCCATCGCGACGGCGAAGATCCGCCTGTGATCGACACCCATGAGCTGGGCAACTTCGAGATCATCCGACGTGGCGCGAAACGCGCGTCCAACAGGCGTGCGGTAGAAAATGAAATTGAGCAGCACGATCACGGCAATGGCTGATAGCAGCGTCAGCAGCGGCACGACGCCGACCGCAATGCCGCCACCAAGCGGGATCGAGGCGGTCTCGATGGGGCCTGAACGCAGCCGCTGGCTGTCCGCGGAGAAAGTCTGCAGCAGGCCGTTCTGGATGATGATCGAGAGCCCAAAAGTGACGAGCAGCGGCGGCAGCAGATCGCGCCCGAGCGTGCGATTAAGCAATACGTGCTGGAGCGCAAAGCCGAGGACGAACAGGATCGGCATCGCCACCAGCACGGCAACGAAGGGATCGAGGCCGAGTTTCGTCGCGACGACGAGGATCGCAAACGCGGCGAGCACGATGAGGTCGCCATGGGCGAGGTTGACGAGCCGCATGACACCGAACATGAGCGACAGCCCGGCGGCGAACAGCGCATAGAGACCACCGAGCAGAACGCCTTGTATCACTGCGTCGATCCAGCCGGTCATCTCACGTCCCGAAATAGGCGCGGTGAATTTGGTCGCGCGTGAGATCGCGCGGGCGGCCGGTGAGCGACAGCCGTCCCTCCTGGAAGCAGTAGACGCGGTCGGCGACCTTCATCGCCTGCACGACGTCCTGCTCGACCAGCACGACGCTGGTGCCCTCCGCCTTTATTCTCGGCAGCGCGGCATAGATGTCGGCGATGACGATCGGCGCCAGCCCCAGGCTGATCTCGTCGCAGAGGAGAATGCGCGGATTGGACATCAGGGCACGCCCGATCGCGACCATCTGCTGCTGGCCGCCCGACAGGGTCGGCGTCGCCGAGGATCGCCGCTCCTTCAGGATGGGAAACAGGGCTCGGACGCGATCGAGTGTCCACGGTCCCGACGTCTTGCGGCCATAGCCGCCGATCAAGAGGTTCTCCTCGACGGTGAGCGAGGGAAACAGCCGGCGTCCCTCCGGCACGAGCGCAATGCCAAGCTTGACGATCTCGGCCGCGGGGCGAGCTCCGATCGGGTTGCCATCGAGCAGTACGCTGTCGGCCGAGCCGTGAATGAGTCCTGCGATGGACTTGAGGAAGGTCGACTTGCCCGCACCGTTGGCACCGATGATGGCAATGGTCTCACCCTTCTCCAGCGTGGTGTCGATGCCGTAGAGCGCCTGGAAGTCCCCGTAGAAGGCTGTGAGATTGTGCGTCTCCAGGAGGGCCATGGCTCAAGCCTCGATGCCGATATAGATCTGATGCACGTCGGGCCGCTGCATCACCGCTTTCGGCTCACCCTCCGCGATCTTGCGGCCGAAATTGAGCACAACCAGGCGGTCGATCACCGCGAGCAGCGCGTGCACGACATGCTCGATCCAGAGGATCGCGACGCCGGTCTTGCGGATCTCGCGGATGGTGGCGACGAGCTCGCCGCATTCACCCTCGGTCAGCCCGCCGGCGATCTCATCGAGGAGCAGGAGTTTTGGGGCGGTCGCGAGCGCGCGCGCCATCTCAAGCCGCTTGCGCTCCAGCAGCGTCAGCGAGCCCGCCAGCGCGTTGGCACGCCTCAGCAGGCCGAGGCGCTCAAGTATCTCGCCGCAGCCCTGCGCGACCTCCCGCTCGGACTTTTGGCGACCATAGACCGCACCGACCAGCAGGTTCTCGAACACGGTGAGTTTTTCAAACGGCTTCGGGATCTGATGGGTGCGGCCGATGCCGGCACGGCAGCGCGCAGGCGGCGCCACACCGAGAAGATCACGGCCATCGAAGCGGATGTGGCCGGCGGTCGGCGTCAGGCCGCCGGCGATCAGGTTGAACAGCGTGGTCTTGCCGGCGCCGTTCGGGCCGATGATGCCGACAGCTTCACCGGGCGCGACGACGAGATCGAGAGCGTCGGCGACGACGATCGAGCCAAAACTTTTTCTTAAGCCCGTGACTTCCAGCAGCATGAGATATCAACGCGCCGCGCGATCAGGCGATGGCCTCCATCTGGCCGCCGACGGGAATCGCGGGTACCGTCTTGTTGTCGGTGATGACAATATCGTACTTGCCGTCCTTGAGCCGCCACTGGCCGCCGACCAGCGGAGTCTTGGCGACGTTCTTGGCGGCGAAGGGCGGCAGATTCGCACCGCCCCACTGCACCTTGCCGACGACGGTGTCGAGATTGGTCGCGGCGATCGTCGCGGCGATCGCCTTGCCGTCGCGATCCGGCGTGCGCTTGAGCACGTCGACCGCGACCTCGAACAGCGCATGCGCAAATCCGATCGGCTGGGTCCATTGCTTCTTGGTCGCAGCCTCATAGGCGCCGGCAAGATCCTTGGCGCTCGCGCCGGTCAGCGACGACTTGAAGGGATGGCTCGGCGACCACCACACCTCCGACGACAGATTGTGCCCGTCCTTGCCGAGCGCCTCGACCCCGACGGGGAACAGGATGGCTTTGCCGATCGAGGCGACCTTCGGCTTAAAACCTTGCTGAAGCGATTGCTTCCAGAAGGTCGTGAAATCGGGCGGCAGCACCACGCCGGTGATGATCTCGCAATTGGCGCCCTTGAATGCGCCGATCTGCGCCGAAAAATTGTCGGTGAGGTTCTGGTAGCGGCCGGGATCGGTGAGCTTGTAGCCGCCCTTGTCGAGCACCGGCGGAAAGCCGACGGCCTTGTCGCCCCAGGCGTTGCCGTCGCCGTCGTTGGGAAAGAGACCGCCGACGGATTTGTTGGTCGCAACCTGGCCCCACATGTTGGTGAAGACGGCGATGACGTCCTCGAGCCCCCAGAAGAAGTGATAGGTGTAGTTGAAACCCTTCCACGCCGGCGGGCCACCGCCTGGATTGGCCTGGCGGCCGATGAACCAGGGCTGCCACGGCGCCACGGTGGAGATGCACGGCACCTCCTCGATCTCGCACTGGGTCGAGACGGGGTTGGTCGTTTCCGGCGTCGAGGCCACCAGCATCAGGTCGATCTTGTCCTGGACGATGAGATCCTTGGCGACCTCGGCGGCGCGGTTCGGATTGGACTGGCTGTCCTTGACGATGACCTCGACAGGCACGGTGGCGTTGCCGATCTTGAGGCCGGCCTTCGCCGCTTCCTTGAACCCGGCAATGATGAAGTTGTCGGCCTCAGCGAACGCCGCCAGCGGGCCGGTCTGAGGCGAGACGTAGCCGAGCTTGATCGCGCGCATCTGCGCGATCGCGGGCGCCTTCAGTCCCGTCGCGAGCACAGCGCCGGTTGCGGCCGAGTATTTCAGGAGCGTGCGGCGGTCGATGGAATGACGATGAGTCGAACTGATCGTGCGCCAGGTCATCTGCGCGTCCTCCCCTCTGGATGCGCCGGATTCTCATCGTGGATCGATTGACACACGGGCCGGCGTTCGATATTCGAACATACGTTCGTATGTCGACCAGTGTCCGACAGAGCTCAGATGGAGTCAACAGGCCAGCGAATGATGCAAGCTGCAACACCTGACAAAGGCGAGCCGAGCCATCGCAAGGGCGAGCCCGACGACAAGGAATTCATGACGACGCTGGCCAAGGGCCTCGCGGTGCTGGGCGCGTTCGGCCGGCACCGGCCCAGCATGACGCTGTCGGAGGCCGCCCAGGTCGCTGATCTCTCGCGCGCCACCGCACGGCGCGTGCTGCGGACGCTGACCCAGCTCGGCTATGTCGAACAGGACGGCCGTTCATTCTCGCTGGCGCCGCAGATCCTCGATCTCGGATTTGCGTATCTGTCGACGCAAAGCTGGATCGATCGCGCAACACCGCTCATGCGCGAGCTGAGCGAGCGGCTCGGTGAATCCTGCTCGGCGGCCATCCTGCAAGGCAACGACATCGTCTATGTCGCGCGCATGCCGGCCCGCAGAATCATGTCCGCGACGCTGTCGGTCGGCAGCCGCCTGCCAGCGCTGCACACCGCGCTCGGGCGCATCATGTTCGGCTATCTTGATGAAGCCGAGATCTGGCGGCGGCTGAAATCGCAGCGCATCGAGGCCTATACGCCACAGACCATCACCGATCTGCAGGCACTATTCGACCGCATCCGCGCCGACCGCGCGCAGCGTTTTTCGATCGTCGACGAGGAGCTCGAGCGCGGCCTGCGCGCGCTGGCCGTCCCCGTGCTCGACCGCAGCGGCCAGGCGGTCGGCGCAATCAATCTGTCGACCCATTCGACGCGGACGACGCGCAACGAAATGCGCGAGCACTTTCTCCCCGAGCTCAACCGCATCGCCGAGCAGGTCTCCGCGATGACGGTGTGATCGATACCTTCCCCTTGCCAATCGCGAGGGCCGGCCGTATCGTTTCGCCAAGTTCGGAATACGGACACTAGTTCGATAATCGAACACAATGGGGAGATGATGCGATGGCAGGCAAAGCAGCGGCAATGGCGGTTCCGCCGGAGCACACGGGCAACGTCAAAGTGACCAAGCCGCAGACCGGCGCGGAATATCTGGATTCGCTGCGCGACGGTCGCGCCGTCTACATCTATGGCGAGCGGGTCAAGGACGTCACCACGCACCCGGCCTTCCGCAACACCGCGCGCATGACCGCCCGCCTCTACGACGCGCTGCACGACGACAAGCACAAGGACAAGCTGCTGCTGCCGACCGACACCGGCAATGGCAGCACGACGCACGCCTTCTTCAAGGCGCCGAAGTCGATGCAGGATCTGATCGCGGGCCGCAACGCAATCGCCGAATGGGCCAAGATCACCTATGGCTGGATGGGCCGCGCACCGGATTACAAGGCTGCGTTCCTGGCGACCCTCGGCGCCAATTCCGACTTCTACGATCCGTACCAGGACAACGCCAAGCGCTGGTACAAATTCTCCCAGGAGCGAGTGCCCTTCATCAACCACGCGATCATCCATCCACCCGTCGATCGCGACCGGCCGCCGAACGAGGTCGCCGACGTCTGCTGCCATATCGAGAAAGAGACCGACGCCGGCCTGATCGTGTCGGGCGCAAAGGTGGTCGCGACGGGATCTGTGCTGACGAACTACACCTTCGTCGCCCATCACGGCCTGATTCCCCTCCAGGACAAGAAGTTCGCGGTCGTGTTCATGGTGCCGACCAACGCACCCGGCGTAAAGTTCATCTGCCGCACGTCCTATGAGATGAGCGCGAGCGTGATGGGCAGCCCGTTCGATTATCCGATCTCGAGCCGGCTCGATGAGAACGACGCCGTGTTCATCCTCGACAAAGTGCTGGTGCCCTGGGAGAACGTCTTCGTCTATGGCGACATCGAGAAGGCGAACAATTTCTTCCCGCGCACCGGCTTTTTGCCGCGCTTTGTCGTGCATGGCTGCACGCGGCTTGCGGTGAAGCTCGACTTCATCAGCGGGCTTTTGCTGAAAGCGACGGAGGCCGCCGGCACCAAGGATTATCGCGGCGTGCAGGCCAATGTCGGCGAGGTCATCGCCTGGCGAAACCTGTTCTGGAGCCTGTCGGATGCGATGGTCAGAGATCCAAAGCCGTGGATCGGCGACTATGTGCTGCCAAACATGGATCCCGGTAACGCCTATCAGATCATCGCCACCATGGCCTACACCAAGGTTAAGTATCTGATCGAGCAGACCGTGGCATCGGGCCTGATCTATCTCAACAGCCATTCCAGCGATTTCAAGAACGCCGAGATCCGCCCCTATCTCGATCGTTACTTGCGCGGCTCCAACGGTTACAAGGCCGAGGAGCGCGTCAAGCTGCTCAAGCTGCTGTGGGATTGCATCGGCAGCGAGTTCGGGGGGCGACACGAGCTCTACGAGATCAACTATGGCGGCTCGACCGAGGAGATCCGCCGCTACTGCCTGTTCGGCGCACAGGCGAGCGGCAATGCCGACCGCTTCAAGGGCTTTGCCGAGGACTGCATGGCCGAATACGACCTCGACGGCTGGAAGGTGCCCGATCTCACCGACCCCGGCGAGCTCAGCTATCACATGATGAAAAAGTGACTCTTGCAGACGGAGCGGCAACGCCGCTCCGTCGCTTGCTCAAGGGACTGTAGTGACATGAACATGCAGACCATCGATCCCAAGCTGTTTCGTTCCGTGATGGGCGCCTTCCCGACCGGCGTCGCCATCGTCGCGACGGAATGGCAGGGCGAGTTGTTCGGCGCGACCATCAACTCGCTGACATCGGTGTCGCTGCAGCCCTGCATGCTGCTATTCTGCACCAATGAGGGCAGCGCGACGGGTGCAGCGATCCGGCAACGCGGACTATTTTCCGTGAACATCCTCGGCCACCATCAGTCCGACCTGTCGGCGCGTTTCACCGGGAAGCTCAAGAACCGCTTCGACGATCTCGCCATTGCCTTCAGCACTGACGGCTTGCCGCTACTGCAAGGGGCCGCCGCTCAACTCTGCTGCCGGATTGCCGCCGTGCACAAGGCGGGCGATCACGATATCATTCTGGGAGAGGTGCTCTCGGGCGAGGAAGCGACCTGCAATCCGCTGGTCTTTCACAAAGGCGCCTATGGGAGGTTTCAATGCAATTGAGCGCTCGACCGAGCCGTCGAGTTGCTTAGCCTTTCACGACTTCCGCGCGCATGGCCTGCACACGCCTGTTCAGCGCCGGCGCGAACAAAGTCGTCGAGCCTGCGGCTGTGAGCCCACCGGCGATGCCCTGCAGTACACGGCGGCGATCGAAAGACTTGATGTTCAATAGGTCTTTGGTCATTTTTTCCCTCCCTTGAGGCAAGCCGGTCTTCAAGCCGGCTGCCGTTCATTCCGTTCTGAAAAACTATCCGGGCAGCGTCGCATCACGCGGCGACGGACTTCGCCTGCGCCTTCGCACTACGGCCGAGGATCTGGCCGAACACGTCGAGCAGCACGTCGGGGGCATTCACTGCCGCCTCTCTGGCACGCCAGGCGACATACATGTCGGGACGCACCAGCACGCAGCCGTCCTCGTCGACTTCGCTCTGGCGATACCAGTCGGCATAGATGTCGAGCGCATCGCAGCCTTGCGGGCCGATGGTGACGACATCGACCGGCAGGCCGTAGGCCTTCTCGACTGCGGCAGCCGCCGCCTTCCAGCCGTCGCCCCCGAGCCCGGTGAGCAGCGTGAAACGGCCCTTGCCAACAAGATCGAGCGTCGATTTGCGCTGGCCGCGATGCTCGACCCAGACATGCGGCAAGTGCGCGCCGGGCCAGGTGGTGGCCTGATAATAAAGTTCGTGATCGCGGCTGAATGCCGGCATCGGCGTGCCGTCGGACACCACGGCGGTCGAGCCATAGCGCTGGTTCATCTCGACGCCGTGGCAGTTGAACTCGTAGCTCTTGATGGAGATGGCCTCATAGAGCTTCTTGCGGCGCGCCTTGCCCTCGGCGGTCGGCGCCTTGCGCGCGGCGATCGCCTTGCGCGCCTCAATCGGATCGGTCGAGGCGACAAGTCCCACCGCCTCGAAGATCGGCGGGAACTCGCCGATGCTCTTGTTGGCGCGGGTCACGATCTGCTTGCCGACCGGTTGGCGCTCGGCCGAATAAGTCTCGAGCAGCGACGGAGCCGCATGGCCCTCTAGCACCAGCTTCAGCTTCCAGCACAAATTATAGGAGTCCTGGATCGAGGTGTTGGAGCCGAGGCCGTTGCTCGGCGGATGGCGGTGCACGGCATCGCCGGCGCAGAACACGCGGCCGGACGCGTAGTGGCCCGCATACATCTCGTTCACGGTCCAGGTCGAGGTCGAGCGGACCTTGACCTCCAGCGTCTCGTCGCCGACGAGATTGCGCACGATCGAGATCGCCTCGTCATTGCTGAGCTTGCGCTCGCCCTGCTCGATGTCGTAGCCCCAGATGATCAGCCATTCGTTCCAGGGCCGCACCATGCGGATCAGGCCGGCGCCGATGCCGCCGATCTCAGCGCCCGGCTGCAGCACCCAATAGAGTACACTCGGCCTGTGCGCGACGTATTTGCTCAAGTCCGCCTGCACGATGATGTTCATGCTGCCGGCGCGGCCCATCTGACCCTCCATCGGCAGCCCGATCACCTCGGCAACCCGGCTGCGGCCGCCATCGGCGCCGATCAGATATTTCGCGCGGATCTGGTAGGTCTCGCCGGATAGCCGATCCTTCACCGTTGCCGTGACGCCGTCGGCATCCTGCACCAGGTCGACGAACTCGGTGTTGAAGCAGAGCGAAGTGCCGCGCTGGCCGGCGGCCTCGATCAGGATCGGCTCGAGCAAATTCTGCGGCAGGTCGCAGATCCGGGTCGGGCTGGCGAGATCGTAATCCGCCTTGCGCGAGGGATGATTGCCCCAGGAATAGAGCCGGCCGAACTCCTCGCCGGCGAGGCTTTCGCAGAACACGTTGTTCGCCATCAGATGCTGCGGCACCGCCTGCGCCACCGCCTTGTCCTCGAGGCCGAGATCGCGCAGCACCTCCATCGCACGCTGGTTGGTGATGTGGGCGCGCGGCGTGTCAGCCAGCCAGCCATATTTCGTCACCAGGATGTGCTTGACGCCGTACATGCCAAGCAGCGCCGCCGCCGTCGCGCCGGCCGGGCCGCTGCCGACGACAAGCACGTCGGTCTCGATCGGTTTGCTGGTCATCATCCTCTCCTTCGTCGTCTTGTTGGTTGCGATCGTCATTGCCCGGCCATCATCGGCCGGGGCACCAGCCCTGCGCCGGGCTTCATCTGGAAGTCGTAGGTCATCAGGTGCCACGGGCGGGAGACCCGCTCGCCGTTCGGCAGCGCGGCTTCGTTGCGCGGCTCGACGGGCGCGATAAGCTCGTCCTTGACGCCGAACACCACGTCGCTGCGCAGATATTGGTCGCCGTCCAGGAAGACGTGGGTGATCAGCGGCTCGTAGCCTTCGGCCTTGACCAGGAAGTGCACATGCGCGGGGCGCATCGGATGACGCTGCGTAGCGGTGATGAGATCGCCGACCGGGCCGTCGGTCGGGATCGGATAGCTGCACGGCAAGATCGTGCGGAACGAGAAGCGGCCGTCGGCATCGGTGACGAAGCGCGCGCGCAGCGACGGACCGTGGGTCGCGTAATCGGCCTTCTGCGAATCGTAGAAGCCGTCGTCGTCGGCATGCCAGACGTCGATCTCGGCACCGGCGAGCGGCTTGCCGGCGAGGTCGGTGACGCGGCTCTGCACGAACATCACTTCACCGTCGATGCCTTCGGAGATATTGGCACCGTGCGGCATAACGCGGTGCTCGCCGACATAGAACGGGCCGAGCACCGTGGTCTCGGTCGCGCCCTCGCGCTCGCGGTGATTGACGGCGTCGACCAGCATCGAGACGCCGAGCACGTCGGAGAGCAGGATGAACTCCTGGCGCAGCGGCGTGCAGGTCTGGCCGGCGCGGGTCAGGAACTCGATCGCCTGATTCCATTCCTCGAAGGTGAGTTCGGTGCGGCGCACCAGATCGTGCAGCGATTTCACGGTCTCCTCGATGAGGAACTTGAGCCGCTGGTTCGGCGTGTTGGCGAAGCTGCTGATCACCTCGTCAGTGAGGTTATGCTCGTTGAAATTGGCCATGGTGTTGTCCTTGGATCCCTGAGATTCACTCCTGCGCAGGCGCATCGCCGCGCCAGGCTGCCGCGATCAATTGCTCGATCGGTGCGCGATCAATCGGTCTTGGATTGGCATAGGGGTTGCGCACCGCCATCTCCGCGGCGCGTGCGATGCCGTCCTCGGGCATTCCGATGTCGGCGAGCGCGCGCGGCAGCGCGAGCCGCCGGGCAAGGTCAAATAGGCCCTGCGGAGCATTGGCGCTGTGCAGCGCCCGCGCGACGCGAGCCATGGCCTCAGGCGCGGCGGCGGCGTTGTAGGCGGCGGCGTGCGGCAGCACGATCGCGTGAGTTTCCGCATGCGGCAGGTTGAACATACCGCCCAGCACGTGGCAGAGCTTGTGGTGCAGCGACATGCCGACCGCGCCGAGGCAGATGCCGCACAGCCAGGCGCCATAGAGCGCATCGCGACGGGCGCCGGGATCGGCGGGCGCCACCATGATGCGCGGCAGCCCGCGGGCGAGCGCGGCGATGCCATCCTCCGCCATCAGCGAGGTCAGAGGATTGGCGTCGGGCGCATAAAGCGCCTCGACGGCGTGGGCGATCGCGTTCAGGCCGCTGGCGGCGGAAATGTGCGGCGGCAGGCTGATGGTGAGATCGACGTCGTAGATGACGGTATCAGGCACCAGATCCTGGGATTGCTGCGTGGTCTTGATGCCGTTGCTGGTCTCGCCAAGAATCGGCGTCATCTCGGAGCCGGCATAGGTGGTCGGCATCGCGATATGCGGCAACCCAGTGCGCAGCGAGAGCGCCTTGCCGAGTCCGACCGTCGAGCCGCCCCCGATCGCGACCAGGCCGTCGATGTCGCGGGACTCCACAATCCCAAGCGCTTCGTTGGTGACTTCAACCGGCGTATGCATGCGTGCGCCGGCAAACAGCCCGGCGAGCCTGTCACCGAGGCCCGTGCCGAGCCGCCGCCCGAGGTCGTGCTGCTCGCTTGTGGTCAGCACCAGCGCCCGCTTGATGCCGAGGCGCTCTGCCTCCTCGCCGAGTCGCGCCGAGGTGCCGGCACCGAACAGGACGCGATATTGCTGCGAACAGTAGGCAAACACGCCCTTGCCGGCATCACCGGCCCTTGCAACGGACGCGCCTCCGGCGTCGGCCAGCGCGATGCTCATGGCAATCCTCCCAAGCCGGCGAACCGGCGATCTCGTGTCGTTGGGAGGAAGCTAGGGGCGGGCTGGCGCGGCGGGCCTGCACGAAACCGAAGAAAATCTGCACAAAACCGGAAAAATAACACAGGGCCGAATCGGGCCTTCGACAGCCGTGGCCGCGATCAGCGGAACCTAGCACTACTTTGGCAGAATTTTTCACGTTATCGGGGTGGATGGGATTCACAAATCAGATTTTCTGTGACTCATGGGTGGT